>DATEGZ010000103.1:0-3835 GCA_035279905.1 Vicinamibacterales bacterium | reverse complement strand
GAATGCGCGCGACGGCGATCGCGAGCGCCGCGATCGCGATCGCGCCCAGCGCGAGGTTCAGCGTAAGGACGAATTGCCCGGGAATCGCGCGCCGCAGCCAGCTGCGCGCTTCGCCGATCCAGGGCGAGAGGAAGATGACGGCCGCGGCCGTGAGGATGGCCTGGAAATGAACGAGAAGCCCCTTTTTCATCCTCAGGCGTTCGGTCTTCGTCAGACTTTCAGGAGGTCATCCTCCCTGGCGACCAGAGCGTACAGCACCGGCGCGAGAAAGATCGACAGCGCAAGGCATGACACGAGGCCACCGACGATGACGATCGCGAATGGCTTCTGAGAGTCGCTGCCGATGCCGGTCGACATGGCGGCCGGCAGGAGCCCGAGGCTCGCGACGAGGGCCGCCATCATGATCGGCCGGAGTCGCAGCAGCGACGCTTCGTGCGTGGCGGTCGCAATATCCTTGCCTTCGAGCCGCAGTTTGTTGATGAAGGAATAGAGGATGACGCTCGTCTGGACCGCGACGCCCATCAACGCGACGAAGCCGAAGCCGGACGACACGCTCAGGTTGGTCCCGGTCAGCTTCAGCGCGAGCAAGCCGCCCACCGGTACCGTCGTGAACACCGTGAACATGATCACCAGCGGCAGTTTGAAGTTCCCGTAGAGCGCGAAGAGGATGCCGAGAATCAGCGTGGCCGTGAGCGGGAGAATCACGGCCATCTGCGCTCTGGCCGCCAGGTAGTCCTGGTACTCGCCGCCCCAATCGAACGTGTAGCCCGAGGGCAACGGCACCGCGGCCGCCACCTTTCGCTTGGCTTCTTCGACCGCGCTCGCGAGATCGCGATCCTCGACGCTGAACTGCACGCCGATGAACCGCGAGTTGCTCTCGCGGTAGATGAAGGACGCGCCCTTGCTCACGCGGATATCCGCGAACTGGCTCAGCGGCAGATTCTGCCCGTCCGGCGTGGCGATGAGCAGGTCCTGGATCGCCTCCATGTTTTCGCGAAATGGCGCCTGCAGGCGCACGACGAGATCGAATTCGCGCTCGCCCTGGATCACCTGAGTCGCCGGGGCTCCGCCGACGGCCGTTTCGATCAGCGTGTTGATGTCGGCAACATTGACGCCGTACCGCGCGATCTTCTCGCGATTCGGCGTGATCGTCAGGCTCGGCTGGCCGAGCTCGCGCACGACCGTAATGCCGGCGATTCCCGGAACGGTGGCGAGCGTCTTGTGCACGGCCTCGGCTTTGTCCTCCAGGGTCTGCAAATCGCCGCCAAAAATCTTCACGGCGAGCGAGCTCTTCAACCCGGTCTCTGCTTCGTCGACCGCGTCCTCGGCCGGCTGCGTGTAGTTGAAGATGATCCCCGGAAACGCGGCGAGCTTGTCCTGGATCGCGTCGATCAGCTGTGTTTTGGTGCGGACCGGCCCGCGCCACGCCGGGTCGTCGTACGACTTGAGGCCGACGAAGTATTCGTCGTTGTAGAACCCGATCGGATCCGTGCCGTCGTCGGGCCGGCCCAGCTCGTTCGCGACCGTCGTCACCTGTGGAAACGTCAGCAGCAAACTGCGAACCTGTGGCGCGAGTTTTGAGGCCTCATCGAATGAGATCGTCGACGGCATCGTCGCGCGGATCCAGATCGCGCCCTCGTCGAGGTGCGGCATGAACTCGGCGCCGATGAACGGCAGCAGGAGCAGAGACGCGCCAAAGATCGTCATGCAGCCGACCAGTGTCGCGATGCGGAATCGCAGGCACACATCGAGCAGCACGTGGTATCCGTCGCGAACGCGTTCGAACAGCTTGACGGTGGGTTCACGCACGTGCTTCCGCAGGACAATCGCGCAGAGCACGGGCAGCAGGGTCAGCGTGCAGATCAGTGCCCCGACGAGCGCAAAGGACATCGTGTCCGCCATCGGCCGGAACAGCCGGCCAGACGGCCCCGCGAGCGCATAAATCGGCAGGTAGGCGGCGATGATCACGGCGATCGAGTAGAAGATCGGCCGCTCGACGTCTCTGGCGGCGGCGCGGATCACGTCGAGGCGGTTGAACTCCTGGCCGTGCCGGGCGGCCAACTCGCGGAAGATGTTCTCGACCATGATGACCGCGCCGTCCACGATCATCCCGAAGTCAATCGCGCCAATCGACAGCAAGTTGGCTGGAATGTGACGCCAATCGAGACAGATGAAGGCAAAGAGCAGCGAGAATGGAATCGTCACGGCCACGATGAGCGCCGTGCGCACACTGAAAAGAAACAGCGCCAGCACGACGAGGACGATGAACATCCCGCGCAGCAGGTTTCGTTCGACCGTCTTCGTGGTCTCCTCAATCAGCGAGGTCCGATCGTAGTACGGCAGGATCTTCACGTCCGGGGGCAGGCCGCCGGCATTGAGCGCGTCGGTCATCGCCTGCACCTTCTTCAAGACCACCTGCGCCTGTTCGCCGGTGCGCATCAGGATCACGCCTTCGACGGCATCGTCCTGGTGCATGAAACCGAATTGGCCAAGACGAGGCGCGTGATCGACCGTGACCGTGCCGATGTCGCGAATGTAGGTCGGGATGCCGTTGTGCGTGGCGACGACGATGTTGCGGATGTCGTCGAGCGTCCGCACCTGGCCGAGGCCGCGCACGTAGTAGAACTGTCCGCCTTGCGTGTAGAACCCGCCGCCGGCGTTCGCGTTGTTCGCCCCGAGCTGCTGCACGACCTGGGAGACCGTCACGCCGTGCGCGAACAACGCACGCGGATTGATCTGCACCTGATACTGCATGGTGGCGCCGCCGAGACCCGAATCGTCCGCCACGCCCTGAATTGACCGGTATTTCCGCTCGAGCACCCAGTCCTCGAGAATCTTCAACTGTTCCGGCGTGCGATCAGGACTCTGCAGCACGTAGCGGTAGATCAGGCCGCTCGGACTGAACAAGGCCGACATGCCTGGCGTGACGCCGGCGGGCACCTCAGCATTGGGCAGCCGCTCGAACGCCTGGGCGCGCGCGAAGTACGGATCCGTGTCGTACGCGAAGTTCATCGTGATCGACGACAGCCCGTAGAGCGAGACCGAGCGCAGCGCATCGAGCTTCGGGATGCCGTTCATCTCGACTTCGAGCGGGATCGTGATCTGCCGCTCGACCTCCTCGGCGGCATGGCCGGGCCACTGCGAGACGATCTGCACTTGTGGTGGCGAGAGGTCCGGGTAGGCGTCGATGGGCAGATTCCGGAACGCCACGGCCCCGTACAGAGCCACGGACAGCATCAGCACGATGACCATGAGGCGCTGCGAGAGCGCGAACGAGACGATGCGGTCGATCATGAGTCGGCCCTACTTGCCGATGCTGTTGGCGAACTGCAGGAACAGACTGCCCTGCCCGACGACCCGCTCGTCGGCCTTGAGACCAGACGCGATCTCCGTGTCCGTCGTGTGCTGCGCCCCGAGCGTGACCTGTCGCTGCGAGAACCGGCCCTGCCCCTGGTCGACGTAGACGAACGGCATATCCTGTTCGTCGTAGAGCACGGCGGTCGTTGGCACGACGAGCACGTTGTGGCGCACGGGCCCGTGGATCGTCACGTCGACGAACAGATCCTTCTTGAGCAGCCCCGGGCGGTTGCCCGTGACGATGCGCACGAGCGTCGTGCGCGTCGCCGGGTCGATCAAATCCCCGACGTAGGCGACGCGTCCGTGAAACACGTCGGGAAACGCCGGATCGCGGACGTCCGCCGAATCGCCGACGCGGATTGCCCGCAGGTCCTTCTCGTACAGGTGCGCCTGAACCCACACCGACGAGGTGTCGCTGATCACGAACGCCAGCGTCGTGCCGGCCTGAATCACCTGGCCGGGTAACACCAGCCTCTGC
>DATEGZ010000102.1:0-6440 GCA_035279905.1 Vicinamibacterales bacterium | reverse complement strand
AGGCCTTGCTCCAAATGAGAGCCGCCGCGTTCCTTCTCGTCGCTTTCTCTGTTGGCTGCGGCGGGCCACCGGCGGCGCCCGCGCCAGCAAACGGAACATTCGTTTTCGATTTTCGCGGAGGTACTCAAGGCTGGGTCGGGGTTGGCGCCGACGGCACTCCGGTCATGGACTACCAGCCGCTGCCCGCTCCGCAGAACGGGTCGGCATTTCTCGTCGGAGGGCCGGGCTTCGTGTTCTTGAAACGCCAGGTGGCCGGCCTCGATCCAGGACGAACCTACCGGGCCGTCTTTGCCGCACAGATCGCGACGCAGTGGTCCGCGCAGTGTTATTACACCGATGATGGGCCCTGGAGCACGTACGTTCGAGCCGGCGCGACGATGGTGGAGCCGTCGAACAGAGTCGAGACAGCCGGCGTGCCGCCCTATGTCTTCCAGCACGTGCTGCCTGACTTCGATCTCACGTCCACAGGCGTCGTGCTCGGCGACATCGCGAATTCGCAGCCCTGCCTTTCGAAGGTGTGGGAAATGAAAACGCTGCAATCGACTGCCGCCGTCTCTCTGACTGCGGACTCGACCGGACGCGTGTGGCTCTACCAGGGCGTGAATGCGCTCGCCGGCTTACCGGTGTACTTCGTCACGACGTCGGCCACCCTCTCGAAATGAGAAACTGCTGACCAGATGCTGAACAAGCTGGCCTTCGCGCTGTCGGCCCTCACAATGGCTGGAGGCGTGTCCAGCTCGTCGACGGTCACCGTCGATGATCTGATGAAGCTGCGATCGATCATCGATCTGAAGATCTCGCCCGATGGCCGCCAGGTCGCGTACGTGGTCTCCACGCCGTCGGTGGAGCGCAACGGGCACGAGGGCGCGTTGTTCGTCGTGTCGACGGGCGGTGGCGCGCCGACGCCGCTGGCTCGAGGCGCCGTGCTGACGCAGTCGCCGACGTTGCGCTGGTCGCCCGACGGCCGCGCGATTTCCTTTCTCGCCATAGCTGGTGGTCGCGCGCAGGTCACGACAGTCAACCCGGCAAATCCCGCCGAGGTGTCAAAGACGCTGACGAGCGCCGCGGCAAGCGTCGTGACCTACGAATGGGCGCCAGACGGCAAGCGCATCGCGTACGTTTCTCCCGCGGCGTTGACAGGCGAAGAAACGCGCCAACAGCAGGATTCGTCGGCCGTCACGCACGTCGGCGCGCCGGATCGCCCGGTGCCGCTCTGGGTCCAGGCGATCGGCGGCGCCGCGCCCGTCCAGGCATCGTGGGAGTGGCAGATCGTCGACAGCCTCTCGTGGATGCCGTCATCCGCGGAGATTGTGTTCTCCGCGTCCGGGCGATCCGGCTTCATGGGCCCGTACTTCACGCGACTCTACGCAGTGCGCCTGGCTGATCTGGCGGTGCGCCAGTTCGTCGATCGGCCGGGCATGAACATGAAGCCGCAGGTCTCGCCCGACGGCAAACAGGTCGCGTTCATCTCGACGAACCATCGCCTCGAGATCATGGCACCGCGGAGCCTGACCGTCGTGTCGCTTCTCGGCGGCGAGGCGTCGACGCCTCGGACCTACGGGCTCGACGATGCCTGGGTGAACGAGTTCGTGTGGTCCGCCGACAGCGCGTCGATCTATCTGCAAGCGAATGACGGCACGTTCGCGTCGCACGAGCACATGTTCGAGCAGCCGATCATGCGTGTGCAGATCGCGGACGGCCATGCCGAGACCGTCGTCGCGGGGCCGATGGTCAACTACTCGTTGAGCCTCAGCGCCGACGGCAAGCAGCTCGCGTACCGCAGCGTTACGAGCCGGACGATGGGGGACGTTGTCGTCATGGATCTCGCGACGAGGCGCGCGACGACGCTGACGGAGGTCAACCCCGAGCTCCGCAACCTCACGCTCGGCGAGCTGAAGCCGATCAAGTGGCGGTCGTTCGACGGCTTCGAGATCTGGGGCCTGTTGCTCACGCCGCCGGGAACATCGAGCCCCGCGCCGAGATTGCCGCTCGTCGTGTACATCCACGGCGGGCCGGGCGGCGGCGTCACCTACGGCATCTTTCCTCAGTTCATGCACATCCGCGGGCAGGTCGATCCGTACCCGAGCGAAGCGATGGCCAGCGCGGGTATGGCGATCTTGTTTCCGATGCCACGCGGCGGTGCGGGCTACGGCGAGGCCGGGCAGCGCGCGATCGTGAACGCGTGGGGCGAGACCGACTACAAGGACATCATGGCCGGCGTCGACTCGCTCGTCGCCCAGGGAATCGCCAATCCCGATCGTCTCGGCGTGATGGGCGCGTCCTACGGCGGGTACATGACGAACTGGATCGTCACGCAGACGTCACGATTCAAGGCTGCGTCATCGGGCGCGAGTCTCAGCGATCTCGCCGACATGTACTACACGTCCGAAGGCGGCGACTTCGTGGCGGAGTACTTCGGCAAGCCATGGGCAAACCGCGAATCCTACACCGCCCACTCGCCGATCACATTTGCGAAGAACGTCACGACTCCGCTCCTGATCCAGCACGGCGAGCGCGATCCGCGCGTGCCCGTCGCGCAGGCGTGGATGTTTTATCGCGCGCTCAAGGCGATGGGGAAGACGGTCGAGCTCGACATCCACCCGCGCGGCGGCCACGTGCTCGCCGAGCCGGCGCAGGAACGGGCCGCGATGCAGAGGAATCTCGACTGGTTCACGAAATACTTGATCGAAGGCAAGAAGGAAGTGAAGTGGTTCCGCGAAGACGCACCGCTCGACTCAGAAACCACTCAGCGAGTCGCCCGTCCGTTCGTGATTCAGTTTCCGCAAGGGACTGATCTGAAACACGCGATCGTCAGCAGTTTCGTCAGGGGTCCATTCGGCGGCGCGGGGCGACCTCCCAGTTGCACGACGGGTAGCGAGACGATCCAGACCGAGAGCGAGTGCGAGATCGGGACGGTGATCGATGGGAAGGCCGCGGTGGCCCTCAAGGCGTTCGTGCTGCTTCCTGGCAGCGCCGTCGAAATCATCAGGGTCGATTCACTAGCGAGTCATCCTGGCCGCGTGCTGATTCAGCCGCGTCCGCTTGGACGTGTGCGACTGACCGGCCGCATCGAGCCGTTGCCCTCGGGACAATCGCTCGCCGGCGCGACGATTCACGTGACCTACATGGCGGACTGGCAATGCGAGCTATTCGAGTTGATGGACTGCTTGTTGGGCTACAACGACATTGGCGTGACAGCCCAAGTAAACGCAGACTCGACGTTCTCGGTCGATGTGCCCGACTTCGCAAACGACCCCGCGCTTGGGCGCTACAGGAAGGGCACCTTCAGGATCTCGATCGACGACCGGCGTGCCGCGGGGTATCGGATGGACGGCGACAACCCATGGGGAGACATGATGATCCCTGTTGCCTCGTCGTATTCGCCGGTCGTCCTGCGACCGGTCAAGCGTCAGTGATCTTCCTGAGGCTGGAGCCTATCGCCTGAGGCCTGACGACTAACTCGCCTTGTGCGACGCTTCGACTAAGACCAACCCGGACCCGACTCCGGCCGGCAGATTGCCGAGGACGTTGCCGAGCGAGCCGAGGTTGAACCCGTCGCGGATCGTTCCCTTCACCGACACGCGCGCGCCTTTGCGGGGCACGCCGTGTTCGGAGACCACCCAGAGATCTCCCGTCTTGTCATGCACGCGGTAGACGCCGCGGTTGAGCGCGGAAAAACTCTCGGTGACGTCGCCCGACACCGTCACCTCGTGATCCTTGTACTTGGACGGGTCGGCCAGGACCTGGTTGATGGTCGTGGCGCACGCCGCCGATCCCGCCAGCATCGCGATGAGGCCGGCGCCGAGCGCGAATCGTGTGAGTCGGGTCATCAAAGCCTCCGTGGCTTCCCGTTGTTCGTATCACATTTGATACGCCGGGGTCTTGCCGTCGCTGCCGGAACTTAGTCTGCCTGCCGGCAGCCGACACTTGTGGAATCGCGCGTTTTGCGCGGGTTTTCGTGAAATGCCGCAGGCGGTGCACCAGGAAGACTTCTTGCGATGTCTTCCCGCACGATGACTCGACACCTGCTGACCGCGCTGACGATTCTGACGATCGCCGGGTACGCCGCGCCGGCGTCGGCCGACACGATTCACATCGGCGACAACGTGAAGTTCATCTCCTCGAGCGGCACGCTCGGCGGCGGCGCGTTCAGCGTCGACGACCTGACGAACGGCGCCGGAATCGACTTCCTGACGTTCTGTCTGCAGCGCACGCAGCACATCGACTACTCGAGCACGTTCCACGTCGGCAATATCACCACGTACGCCGACGACAGCCCGGCGAACGATCCCATCAGCGACGAAACGGCGTGGATCTACTCGAGGTTCCGCGCGGGGACGCTCGGCGCGTACAGCGCCGACGAGATTCAGGCCGCGATCTGGTATCTCGAGGACGAGTGGTCGTCGAACGTCGGCAACTCCGCGGCACTGCGCATCGCGGCCCACAACGCCGTGCTTGGCGGTTACACGAACACGACCGTCGGCGTGATCAACCTCTTCTACCAGAGCGGGGCGCAGGCGCAGGATCAGCTGGTGCTGCGCACGACGCCCGAGCCGGCATCACTGGTGCTGCTCGGCTCGGGCCTGCTGGCGATTCGCCGCGGCCTTCGCCGCCGCGTGTAGCTTTCCTCGCGCTCCGCTCTACCGTACGACGCCGCCGCCGCGGCCGGGGCCGCCGGCGGCGCCCGCGGGACGTGTCCGCATCGCGCGCGGGTCGAGGATCTTCGCGATCTCGTCGCGTGAATCCTGCAGGTGCCGCCGCGTGACTTCGTCGGTCGCCGCCGGCAGCGCGGCGGTCAGCTGCTTGTCGAGTGCCCGCAGCTCACCCTTGAGCAGCGATCGCACTTCGTCGCTCGGAGGCGCGGCGCCCTCGTTCAGGCGCTGGTCGATCACGTCGAGATACGACCGCTGCAGGTTGCGCCGGTAGATGTCGATGGACGCGGCGGGCGTGTCGAGCTCGACCCAGATCCCCTTGCGCAGGTCCGTCAGAAACGCGACCGGCGGATACGCGGCGTTGCCGTCGAGCGCGGCCTGCTCGACCATCCGATCCAGCCGGGCGTCCTGCAGGAGCCCGCCAAGAATCGACGCCTGCGACGTGCGCATCCGTTCGACCACGCCCGTTGTCTGAATCCTTCGCAGGATCTCCGGCCGGATCATGAACTGCGGCGTCTTGAACGCGTTCGCGATCAGGAACTGGACCGCCTCCTGCTGCTTCACTCGCGCGACGGTCGTGAACCGCACGCCGTCCTGGCCGATGTGCTTCTGCTGCGAGTTGAATCCGCCGACGACGCGGACGACGTGGTTCATCTCGGTGGTCCACTGGCCGACCATCCGCCCGTACACTTCCTCGAGGTCGTCCCACGGATCGCCGACGCGCGTGCTCGTCGCCGCGATCAGCATCTCGGACACGCGCGAGAGGTTCTTGATGCCGAGCCGCGTCGCGGTCGTGGCGTCGATGTCGCCGACGGCCTCTGTTTCATCGCCGGGGTCGGTGCCGTTGTTGCCTTCGGTCGAGAAGCGCAGATACGGCTTCTCGTCCTGCTCGCGCGCCCACTTGTCGAGCGTCGCCTTCTCCTGATCGGACGTGGTGGCCCCTGGAATCGGCGCGTAGCCCCAGTGAGTGGCCCACTTGTCGTACGGCCCGATCTTCGGCACGAGATCGTCGACCGCGATGCCGTCCTCGGGCTGCGCGACGTAGTTGAAGCGCGAGTAATCCATGATCGACGGCGAGTGGCCGTTCTCCTTCACCCACTTCGGATCGCGGATCTGCTCGATCGTGTAGGTCGAGCTCGACTTCATGTTGTGCTGGAACCCGAGCGTGTGGCCGATTTCGTGCGCGAGCACGTAGCGCATCAACCGGCCCATCAGCTCGTCAGGCAGCGGCAGCTTGGCCGCGCGCGGATCGAGCGGGCCGACCTGCAGGAAGTACCAGTCGCGCGTGAGGTTCTGGACGTTGTGGTAGAACTGGATGTCCGCTTCGAGAATCTCGCCCGTGCGCGGATCGTGCACGTTCGGGCCCGACGCGTTCTCCGTCGTCGACGGCAGCCAGCGCACGACCGAGTAGCGCACGTCCTCCGGCGCCCAATCCGGATCGTTCTTCGGCGCTTCCTTCGCGAGGATCGCGTTCTTGAAGCCCGCCGCCTCGAACGCGACCTGCCAGTCCTCGATGCCCTGCTTCAGGTACGGCACCCACTTCGTGGGCGTCGCGGGATCGATGTAGTAGACGATCGGCTTCACCGGCTCGGACATCGCCGCGTTCGGATCTTTCTTCTCGAGGCGATACCGCGTGATGAAACGCTTCGCCACCGACTTGTGCTCCTCGCTGCCGTAGTCGGTCGTGCCCTGCGTGAAGTAGCCGACGCGCTCGTCGAACATGCGCGGCATCATCGGCTTCTCGGGCAGCTTGATCATGCTGTGGTAGGTGAGCACGGTGCCCGAGGC
>DATEGZ010000101.1:0-7341 GCA_035279905.1 Vicinamibacterales bacterium | reverse complement strand
GCCCGACGACGTCGGTCGTGCCGAACATCTCGCGCGCCATCTCTTCGCTGACGACCATCACGGGCGGGGCAGCCGCGTCGTCGCGATCGGTGAACGCGCGGCCGCGCACAATCGGCACTCCGAGCGTGTGAAAGATTGTCGGCGTCCCGGCGACGAGCTCGTCGAAGTCACCACGTTCTGTGGGGCTGAAAGGCTTGTCGATCGGCGTGACATTGATGTCACTGCCCAGCCGCATGCCGTACGGCAGGCTGCTCGCCACAGCGATGCCCTCGATCCCGGGTTGCTGCGGGGCCTGACGCAGGATCGCGTCGATTGCCAGTCGCGCCCGAGATTCTGTCCACGGCGCGTTCCGGAAGTCGACGACGCCCAACGCCAGCCGATCGATGTCGATCCCGGAATCGTGCCGGGCTTGGGCGACGATGACTTCGGCGCCGAACGCCGCCACCATGAAGAACGCCGCCGAGATCCCGACTTGCCAGGAGATCAGGTACCGGCGCGTTCGCCAGCGCGGCGACGCGGCCCCGGACTCGGTGGCCAGTGCCGATCGGACGTCCACGCGGCTCAGCTGGAGCGCGGGCGCGAGACCGAAGACCGCGAGCGACGCGACCATCGCGACAATCGCGACGATGACCATCGAGCTGTTCAACGTCGGCGTGAGGTGAACGACCAGCGTTTGCGCCACCGGAACGTCCACCTCGAGCAGAACGAGCAGCACGCGAATCACGAGAAACGCGCCGAGCGCGCCGAGCCCCGCCAATATCGCGCTCTCGATGAGCTGCTCTCGAACGAGCCGCGCGCGGGACGCACCCAGCGCCCGGCGAACCGCAAACTCGTGCCGCCGGGAAGCGCCTCGGCCAAGGACGAGGTTCGCCAGATTCGTGCAGGCCACGACGAGCACGAGCGCGACGAGTCCGACGAAGATCGTGGTGACCTGCACCTGGGCGTTGACGATCTCTTGATTGAGATCCGATGCCGCTTTCACCGTCCACGCACGCGCGAACGCGGTCGTGTTCCCATTCGGGAGAGGGCGCGTGAGCGGCCAGGCCCGATCGAGCCGCGCCGAGATCGTGGCGAGCTCGGCGGCGGCGGTCTGCATCGAGCGCCCCTCGGCCAGACGTCCGATGACGCTCAGTTGCGGGCGATTGCGGCGAACCGCTTCCGTCATGGACGTTGCGGGCGATTGAACGAGAGAGGCTGCCGCTTCGAGCGGAATCCAGGCCTGCGTCCTCGTCGTCAACACGTACGTCAAGCCGCCGAAGGACTCCGCGGCGACGCCGACGATCTCGAACGGCCGGCCGGCGATCCGAACCACGCGGCCCACGACATTCGGATCCGAAGCAAACGTCGTCTGCCAGAACCGGTAGCCAAGCACGACGACCGCGGGCGCCGTTGGCTGATCGTCGGCCATCTGCAGGACGCGACCCATCGCCGCGCCCACGCGAACCGTGTCGAAGTACGAGCCGCTGACGGTTTCGACGACGGGAACGCTCGCGATGCCGTCGCCGGTCATCGCCAGCGTCTGAATCGCGGTGGCCGCCAGACTGCTGAAGCTGGTGGCGCTGGCGCGGGCGTCCTCGAAGTCCTGCCGGGACGCGACCTGTCCGCGCCACGTGGGCTGCGTGCTGTAAGGCGTCGCGCCGACCAGCACCGCGATCTCTTCAGCATGGGGCACGTCGATTGGCTGCCACATGACCGACTGGATCGCCGAGAACACCGCCGACGTGACGCCAACGCCAAGCGACAGCGACGCCACCGCGAACACCGTGAACAGCGGCGCCGACCGCAGGCGTCGCCAGGAGAATCGGGCCTCGCGGGCGAGCTGGTGGAGCAGGGATGTCAACGCGACGTGAGGGTACCGCAAACCGTCCGGCTCAGGCCACGAAGGTCTTCGTTGACATCTACGAACACGTTCGTATAATACCGGGATGGCTGGCCATCTGCCCCGTCCGACCGACGCCGAACTGGCGATTTTGCGGGTGTTGTGGGAACGGGGACCGTCGACCGTTCGTCAGGTTCATGGGGCGCTGACCGGCGTGCGCGAGACCGGCTACACGACGACCCTGAAGTTGATGCAGATCATGACGGAGAAGGGTCTGGTGACGCGGGACGAGTCGGCGCGGACGCACGTCTACGCCGCGCACCTCTCGCAGGACCAGACCCAGCGCCAACTCGTGAATGACCTGCTCGACCGCGCGTTCGGCGGCCGGTCCGCGGCGCTCGTCATGCACGCACTCAGCGCGCAGCCGGCGTCGGCGGAAGAGCTCCAGGAAATCAGAAAACTGATCGAGCAATACAAGGCGAAGGGGTGACGCTGTGGCACAAATCCTCGCATGGGCGCTCGTGCATTTCCTGTGGCAGGGCGCGCTCATCGGTCTCGTCGCCGTCGGCCTGATGCGCGTGCCGCGCCTCAGCGCCGCCACGCGCTACACGATTGGCGTCTTCGCGCTCGGCGCCATGCTCGCCGCGCCAGTCGCGACGGCCGCGTATCTTGCGTCGGGATCGGACCTGAGCGCTTCGCGGCGCGCCCACACAACCATGGTCAACATGTCGGGCGCGCCGGCTCAGCTCGACGCCGGCGCTCGTGCGACTGACGCGCGGACGTCGCGCACGGACGCCGTCCGGACGCGCGAGCCTCAGTCGCGTGACGACTCGCGCGCGACGGGCCTCACGCTCGTGCTCGCAATCTGGTGCGCGGGGGTGATTCTGCTGTCGTTCCGCCTCGCCGGCAGCTGGCTGGCCGCGCGCCGGCTGGTGCGAGAGGCGACCCGCCCGGTCAGCCCGGAGATCCACACGCTCGTTCGGCGCGTTGCCGGACGACTCGCGCTCGATCGCGTCGTGCGCGTCTGCGAATCGACTGCGGTCGTGGTGCCCGTGATGGTCGGCTGGTTGAAGCCCGTCGTCCTGTTGCCGGCCTCGACGATCTCCGGTCTGGCGCCGTCGCAAGTCGAGGCGCTCATCGCGCACGAGCTCGCGCACGTCCGTCGTCACGACTACCTCGTCAACCTGTTGCAGGCCGTCGTCGAGACGTTGCTCTTCTATCACCCGGCCGTGTGGCTGGTGTCCAATCACGTGCGCACCGAGCGCGAGCACTGCTGCGACGACCTCGCGGTCGGCGTGTGCGATCGGCTCGTGTACGTGACGGCGCTCGCGGATCTCGCGGCGCTCAATGCGGCGCCGCGCGTCGCGCTCGCCGCGACCGGCGGATCGCTCCTCGGCCGTGTGCGCCGGATTCTCGGCGCCGGTACCGACCAGCGGCTGCCAGTGTCGGGATCGCTGTCTGCGCTCTTTGTTCTGCTCGTAGCCGGCGTCCTGGTGCCGATCTCGCTCGCCGCCGCGCGCAGTGCGGCGCCCGCGGCGGTGCCGTTGCCGCAGGCGCAAACCCCGAGACCCACACAGGCGCAAGCCGCGTCGCCGGCGCCGCAGGCCTCGCCGGCAACCCAGCCCACGACGCGCGGCTCCGGCAACTACGTCTGGAGCAGCGATCGGGACAAGCTCGCGATCAAGTGGACCGGCGCGTTTCGTCTCGCGGACGACGACAAGGACATCGAGTGGATTGAGCCGGGCCAGTCGGTCGAAGTGAGCGACGGCGGCTGGGTGTTCACGACCGGCGTCGTGCTCAAGGGCAAGTCGGACGGCACGATCGAGCGGTCGTATCGGCGCAACGGCTTCGTACGTCCCTACGATCCAGAAGGCCGCGAATATCTCGCGACCGCGCTCCTGCGCGTCGTCCGCAAGTCCGGCTTCGGGGCGGAAAGCCGCGTCGCGCGGTTCCTCAAGCAGGGCGGGATCGATGCGGTCTTCACCGAGATCGCGCAGCTCGAAGGTGACTACGCGCGCCGGATCTATTACACCGAGCTGATCAAGCAGGCGAAGCTCTCGCCGGCCGATCTCACGCGCGTCGCGAATGACGCGTCTAAAACGATCTCGTCCGACTACGAGCTCGCGTCGCTGCTCAAGGCCGCGGCCAGGCAGAACCCGACCGACGAGAACGCGCTCGTTGCGCTGATCGAGGCGACACGGACGCTCCAGAGCGATTACGAGCATCACCAGGCGCTGTCGGCGATCGTGCCGGTCAAGCCGACGACCAAGGTCGCGTCCGCGGCGCTCGCGTCGGCCGTGAACCTTCAGTCGGACTACGAGCGCGCGACGTTCCTCATCGAGTTCGCCAAGCGCGGCGGGCTGTCGAGCACGACGAAGCCCGCCTATCTCGACCTCGTGAAAGGCATGCACTCGTCGTACGAGCAGAGCCGCGTGCTGCAGACCGTCATGGGCGCACCGGACGTGCCGGCCGACGTCGTCGCTGATGCCCGCAAGGCGTCGACGAGCGTCGGCAGCGACTACGAGCGCAAGCAGGTGCTGATGTCGTCCATGGCGGGGACGACAGTGTCGGCAAAGGACGCCGCCGGCGTCATCGAATCAGTGGCCGGCATGCGATCGGACAACGAGAAGGCGAACGTCCTGCTCGCGCTGGCCAAGAAGGGCGGCGTGACGGGCGAGACCGCCGGCCCGTTCTTCAGCGCCGTCAGCGGCATTTCCTCCCCGTACGAACAGCACCGCGTGATCGACGCCGTCAGCGCGACACACAAGCTCGACGACGCGACGCTGTCCCCATTGCTCAAAGCCGCGGCGTCGGTAAAGAGCGACTACGACCGAGCCGAAATACTGGTCAGGATCGCGAAGACCCAAACGCTGACCGCCGTTACGCGCCCGCTGTATCTTGCTGCCGCCGATGGGATTCGATCGGACTATGATCAGACACGGGTACTCGCCGAGCTGGTCAGGTCCGAGAAGACCATCAGGTAGCGCGATGATGCAGCGTATCGGCGCATGGCTCTTCGTCATGCTGGCGGCGGCCACGGTCGTGGCCGCGCAGCAGACCGCTCGCGACGCCACGCCGCCGCGTCCGGGCACCGCATCGATCGAAGGCACGCTGGTCGCGATTGACTCCGGCCGTCCGGTACGCCGCGCGCGCGTGAGCTTGTCGAGCGTCGGCGGCGGCGCCGTCGGACAGAGCGTTACGACCGACGACCTCGGCGGCTTCCTCTTCAAAGATTTGCCCGCGGGGTCCTACAACCTCGCGGCGTCCAAGCCCGGCTACCTCGACAGCATCTACGGCCAGCGGCGTCCGGGGACCGGACGGCCCGGCACGCCAATTCAGCTCACCGACGGCCAGCACCTCGAGAAGCTCACATTCCAGCTCGCGCGCGGCGGCGCGATCATGGGCACCGTTGTCGACGAACAAGGCGAGCCGGTCTTCGGTCAGCAGGTGCGCGTGTATCGCTACACGCGCCAGTCCGGGGAGCGCACGCTGCAGTCGGCCGGCTCGGACACCACCGACGATCGCGGTCAGTACCGCATTCCGGTGCTCCTGCCCGGCGAGTACATCGTCAGCATGTTCCCGCGCGAATCGCCGAGCGACGCGGCGGTCCAGGAACTCAAGATCGCCGCGGAGTCGATGGCGGCGTCCGCGCGCGCCGGCGCGGACGAGCAGATGCTCGTCAGGCTGAAGGAAGACATCGCGCGGGCGCGCGACATCAAGGCCGACGAGACCAGCGATAGCTACGCGCCGGTGTACTACCCGGGCACGACGCAGGCGTCGGGCGCGCAGTCGATCATGATCGAAGTCGGCCAGGAGCGCGCCGGCGTCGATTTGCAGCAGCAGCTCGTGCGCACGTCGAAAATCTCCGGCGTCGTGAGCGCGCCGGCCGATGGCGGGCCTGGCGCCGTGGCAGGGACGACGATCCTGCTGGTCGACACCGATCAAATCATTCCCGGCGTCACGTCGCGCACGGCGCACCCGGGGCCGGACGGGCAGTTCACGGTGAGCGGCGTGCCGCCCGGGCACTACATGGTCATCGCGCGTTCCGCGCCGTTGATGTCGCGCACGATCGAGGGACCGACGGCGGATTCGCCCGCGGTGAAGGTCTCATCGACCTCGGGCCCCATGCAGTACTGGGCGATGAGCGAGCTCATCGCGGACGGCCGTAACGTGTCCGATCTGGCGCTCGTGCTGCAGAAGGGCATGTCGGTGTCAGGCGCGGTCAAGACCGACGCGTCCGGCGGGCAGACGTTCGACCTGGCGCGCGTGCGGCTGACGCTCACTCCGGTGGGAGCGCTCGCCAATGCGCAATTCCCGCAGATCTTCGGGACCGCGGACACGGCCGGGCGATTCGCGTTGTCGGGCGTCATGCCCGGCAAATACAAGATCGCGGTGGCCGGACCGCCCGCCGCATGGACGATGAAGTCGGCGATCTTCGGCGGCCGCGACGTGCTCGACTTTCCACTCGAGGTGAAGCCGTCGGAAGATCAAGGCGGTGGCGTCATCACGTTGACGACGCACCCCGGCACGCTGTCTGGGATGCTGCAGGACCCGTCGGGTCAGCCCACGGCCGCGTACACGATCATCGTTTTTCCGTTGGACGAGCGCCTCTGGGCGCCGCCGGCGCGACGGATCATGTCGACGCGTCCGTCGACCGACGGACGCTATTCGTTCTCGGGGCTGGCGCCCGGCGAGTATCGACTTGTTGCTGTCACGGACGTCGAACCGGGGCAGTGGTACGACCCGGCATTTCTCAGAGAGCTCGGCGGAGTTTCCTTGCCGATCACGCTCGGAGACGGGGAACGAAGAGTTCAGGACTTGCGAGTGAAATAGTTGGTTCGGCGGGTTCGACTAGTTCGACAGGTTCCGCTGGTTCTGAACCTGCGGAACCTTGTCGAACCCGTCGAACTTGTCGAACCTAGGTCGTCAGTGTCGGATGCTTGTCCTTCCAATCCGTGGCTTGTTCGAACGCTAACGCCACACGAGCAACGGTGGCCTCTTCGTAAAGTTTTCCCGTCAACATCAGCACGCGCGGCTGACCGGTGGCGTAGCCCGGCGTGTTGGTGAAGCCGCACTTGACCGCCATCGCGGGATGACCGGTGAGGTTGGTCATGCCCAGCGTGCCGCCGGTGCCCGGCTCGAGCAGGACGTCGAATTGCGAGAAGAACGCGTCGGCCTGCCGCTGCAGCAGCGTGCGGATGCGCATCGCGCGGATGTATTCGACGGCGGGCACGAAGCGTGACTGGCGGAACGTGTTGGGCCACGAGCTGCGCGATCCGTTCGGGTTCTGCAGCTGGTTGATGTCGCCCGACCGCGTCGCGTCGTCGAAGGACGCGGCGGATTCGACCTCGAGCAGGAAACCAATCGCGTTGGTCATCTGCGTGAGCTCGGCCGGCACATCGACGGGCTCGAGCTTCGCGCCCAGCTTGCGATAGGTCTCGAGGACGTCGTCGTAGATTTTCTTCGTCTCGGCCGCGATAGCGGCTTGCTGTTCGGGCGTGATTTGCGGCCCGCGCCCGCGA
>DATEGZ010000100.1:0-15094 GCA_035279905.1 Vicinamibacterales bacterium | reverse complement strand
CACGGATTTCACGACGATCTCTCAAGCCGCGTTGAATCGCGTGGCCCGCGAGCTCAACGAACGGCCGCGCAAAACGCTGAAGTGGCAAACCCCTGCTGATATGCTCGCCTCTATCGTTGCATCGACCAGTTGAGGCCAAGCAGGTTCCTCGCACCTGACGTACCGGTCGTACCAGTGTTATTGTCTTTCCGCGCACAGGGCGCCTCCGTCCGCGGAAAGGGCTCGTCCCACCTGCTCTGAACGATCGTCATCGAAGGCCGCGAACCTTCTGGCCCGCCGTGCGGACACGGGCGCAAACAGGAGGTCGTGGTATGTCTTTCGAGTCCCTCCGTCGCGAGGCCAAGCGCCTGCTGCGCGCCTGCCGCTCCGGCGACTCCTCGTCACTCATCAGAATCCGCGCCGCGCTGCCGAGAATGGTGGCGCTCGACGACGACGCGATCAGGGCGTCGCTCCAGCTCGCTGACACTCAACACGCGATCGCGCGCGAGCACGGCCAGGAGAACTGGGGCGCGCTGAAACGCAGCGACGATCCGATCGCGCGATGCCTCGTCGCCGTGCGGGGCGGCGCGCTCTCGGCGCTGACGTCGCAGCTCGCCGAGTTCGCGCCGCGCGCGCGTGAGAGCGCGCACGTCGCGGCAGCGTTGGGCGCGGCCGTCGAGCTCGAACGGCACCTGGACCGCGACGCGTCAATCGTCGCGGCGGAAGATGCCGGCTGGGTGCCGCTCGCTTACGTCTGCGCCTCTCCACTCCACCGCCTGAGCGCGAGACACGCGGCGGGTCTGCTCCAGTGCGCGCGTCTCCTGCTCGATCGCGGCGCCGATCCAAACGCGACGACGCCTGGCGATCCCGCGACGTCCGCGACACCGATGCCCGTCGGCATTCGCGCGGCGTTGGGCGGCAACGCCGCCGTGGCGATGCTGCTGCAACGGCGCGGCGCGAGCACGGGCGCAACGCCAGGCGTGCAACACCTCGTGAGGGAGCAGCTGCAGGCAACGGCCGCGGCAAATCCACTCGCCGAAATCGTCCGGGAGTATTTTCAGCGCCCGGACGTCCGCGCGGCCATGCAGGAGGCCTTCGACCGTTGGCGCGCCGAGCACGGTATCGCCGGCCACCAGGTGCCGCTCGATCTGCGCGATCTGCTCACGCCGAAGCATCCGCAATGGCCGGGCATCAACGGACTCTGGGCCGAGGACGCCGGAAAGTTCGATGGCATCGATCGCATGGCGCAGTACTCCGCGCACCGCCTGGTGCGTGCGGCGCCCGCCGGACTCGTAGAGATGGTCCTCGCGCGTGGTGTCGATCCGAACCTGCACGACGCCAACGGACGCACGCTGCTGGCCGAGGCTGTGCGAAGCGGCAACGCGCCGGCTGCGGATGTCCTGCGATCCGCCGGCGGAGACGACGCGGCGGTGTCGAGTGTCGATCGCTGGCTGGGCGCGTGTCTGCGACTCGCTGCCGACGAGGCAGGACGAATTGCGAGCCACGACCCCGGCCTGTTCCATCAGCTGACGCCGGACGACTACGACGTGCTGCTGCGCGCCGCGAGCGCCAACCGGCTCGACATCCTCACCGTGATGCTGACGTCCGGCGCGGACGCAAACGGCACGGGCATGAGCGGCGCGACCGCGCTGCATCACGCGGCGTGGCACGGTCACCTGGACGCGGTGCGAATCCTGCTCACGCACGGCGCCAGGCGCGACGTTCGCGATGTGGCCTACGGCGCGCGGCCGGTCGAGTGGGCGATTCACGGCGCGACACACTGTCGAGACGCAGACGAGGACTACCAAGCGGTAAGAGAGGCGCTCGGCGACTAGTAAGAGAAAATGATACGAATACAGGTTCGTCGTACCTGACGTACCCGTCGTACCTGAAATGACTGATCTCTCCTTGCTTCTCCCCGAATGGCAGGGCTACGGCGTCGACTCCGCCGTCGCTGCCGGCGCGCGCTCGGTCGCGCGAATGTTCGATGCGCGCGGCTTCGTCGAGATCGACGCGCCCGACGACGAGGCGCTGACGGTTGAAGGCGGCGTGCTCGGCCTCGCCTCGATCGCGTCGCGATTGCCGCGCGCGCTCGCGGCCCTCGACGAGCGGCAGCCGGCCCGACTCTTCACCATCGGCGGAACCTGCGGCGTCGAGCTCGCACCCGTGTCGTACCTCAACGCGCGATATCGCGGCGACCTCGCCGTCGTGTGGCTCGACGCGCACGCGGATCTCAACACGCCAGAATCCTCGCCGAGCGGGCACTTTCACGGCATGGTCCTGCGCACGCTGCTCGGCGCCGGGCCGCCCGCGCTCGTCGACGCGCTGCCGCGGCGGCTCGCGCCCACGCAAATCGTCCTCGCGGGCGCACGCGATCTCGATCGCGACGAGGTTACCTTCGTCAGCAATGCCGCGATCTCCCTCCTCACGCCGGCCGACGTCGTCGTGCCCGACCGCATCGCGGGCCGCATTCGCGCCGCCGGCCTCACCCGCGCGTACGTTCATCTCGATCTCGACGTGCTCGATCCGGTGGAATTCCCGGATTCGCTGGTCTCGACGCCGGGCGGCCTGTCCATCGACAACGTCGTCGCGATCGTTCGCGAGCTGGCGGCGCAGTTCGACGTCGTGGGCTTCAGCGTCGTGGAGTTCCGCCCGCGGTCGGCCGACGGCCTGACGCGCCTGAACCAGCTGCTCGCACGTTGTGGCATCCGGATCGGCGCGCTTGCCGTCTAATGCCTCGTGCTCCGCAGGTGGATCGCCGGCCTCGTCGTCCTGACCGCCGCCTCGGCGGCGCCGCTGGCCCAGAAGAAGCCCGAGCCGCCGAAACCCCCGCCCTCGATCGCGCCGCTCGACCTGGCGCGGCTCCTCGACACGTACGCCTCCGGGCGGTTTGACGAGGCGGTGCAGGCCGTCGCCAGGGCCGGCGACACGCTGGGGAAGAACCTCCGGGCGCACTGGACGCTCGACGCGCCGTCCTGGATCGAGGCGGATCCCGCGGCGCGCGCTCAGCGCCTGCTCGTCGCGGCGGCGTTCGCATTGGAGACCGAGAACGTGCGCGTCGAGCGCGGCGAGTGGGGCACCAACACCAGCGACGTGCACTGCCCCGGCACGTGCGTCCTCGACTGGGCGCAGGAGCATCTGGTCTTGCGAGGTCCGGCCGACGCCGCGGAGCGCACGTGGTATCTCGCCGCGGCGGCACTTGCCGGCGGCGTGCGCGACTGGCGCTATCTCGAGCGGCCGGCGAATCCCCGCGCGGAGCCGCCGATCCCCGCCGGCCTGATGGGCCGGGCGCTCGAACGCTTTCCGGACGATCCGCGACTGCGGCTCGAGCAGGCGCTCGCCGTCGCCAGCCGGTACGCCGTGACCATCGAGGGCGAACGCTACGCGACCTCTCTCCCGCCCGGCGTCGTCGTCAACGTCAACGGCATGCGCGGCGGCGCGCTTGTGGCGCCGCGTCCCACCGCACGCGATCAGGCCATCACGATGCTCGCCGCGCTGGTGGAGGATCCGGTCGTCGGCCCCGAAGCCGGCATCCGGCTCGGCTACCTGCACTGGGCGATCCGCGACGACGTCTCGGCGCGCGCGGAGCTCACGCGCGCGGCGGCCGATGCGAAAGAGATCGACGATCGCTACCTCGCGGAGTTTCTGCTCGGGTGGGTCGCGATGCAGGCCGGCGACGCGGCAGCGGCCGGCCCGCATTTCGAGGCGGCGTTGGCGGCACGGCCGGAATCACAATCGGCCGCCGTCGCGCTGGCGGCGCTCACGCTCCAGCAGGGCGACGCGACGCGCGCGCACGACATCGCGCAGTCGTCGCTCGACAAGCGGCCGACCGACGTGGATCCGTGGCGCCTGATTCTCTACGGCCATCATTCGCGCCTGGCGGGCCTCATCACGCAACTCAGATCGCAGGTGCATCCGTGAGCGCGCGCGTTTCCCGGCTGCTCGTCATCGGCCTGGCCCTCGCGGCGTCCGCGGCGACGCTCGCGGCGCAGCAGCGATCGGCCTTCCGTTCCACGACGTCGCTCGTGTCCGTCAGCGTCTCGGTCAAGCGCGGCAACAACGTCGTCGCGAACCTGACGGCGGCGGATTTCGCGCTCACCGACAACGGCGTCGCACAGACGGTCGACGCCGTCTCGATCGAATCGGTGCCGATCGACGCCACGCTGTTTCTCGACACGAGCGGCAGCACGGCCGGCAAGCTCGACGAGATGCAGCGCGACGTGCAGGCGATCCTGCAGCTGCTGCGCCCGAACGATCGGTTTCGCCTCCTGACGATTGGCGACACCGTCAACCCGTCGATTGCCTGGGTGCCCGCGGGCACGAAGGTCAACGCGTCGTTCGAAGCCGTGGGCGGCATCTCGCTCATTCGCGACGCGCTGATGCTCGCGCTGGTGCACAAGGTCGATCCCGGTCGCCGCCATCTCATCGTCGGCATGACCGATCGCGAGGACTGCGGCAGCGTGATTCCCTCGTCGCTCTTCCTCGACGTCGCGGGCCGGTCGGACGCCGTCATGCACCTCGTGGACTACTCGGGGAGCGGCGGCGACTCGCACTACCGCGTGCGGTCGTGCACGCCGCGCGCGCGGCCGGACGGCGAGGCGATCATCACGCAAGCCGCCGAGCGCACCGGCGGCGAGTTGCACAAGCAGTCGCGCTTCTTCCGCGGCTCGTCGATTGCGCGCGCGTTCAAGACGATCTTCGACGATTTCCGCCAGAGCTACGTGCTGCGCTACTCGCCGCACGACGTCTCGGCGACGGGGTGGCATCCGATTGTCGTGCAGGTACCGAAGGTGAAGGACGCGACGATCCGCGCGCGCCAGGGATACTACGCCGGCTGATCAGCCGCGGCGCTTCGCCCTGGCGGCCGGCTTCGGCGTCATCGACTTCACGAACGCGAGGCTGACGGCGAAGTACTTCTTCAGCTCGGCGGTCTTCGCGAGCAGCGCGGGCGGTACCTCGACGTATTCCTTCTGCACGATGCCGTACTGCACGCACAGCCGCGTTTTGTATTTCTCGAGAAACGCCGCGCGCATGTCCGGCGGGAGGCGCAGCGCGAGCGTGCCCGTCTTCGACAGGTAGCTGAACATGTGACCGTTGAGCGAGGTGTAAGGCACCGTCGCGCCCTTGCGCTCGACCGAGGGCTGGGTCGCGACGAGCTTCTCGTAGAGCGCCAGTTCGCGCGCCGGCGCGCCGCTTGTCTGCTTGGCCAATTCGTCCTCCCCGCTCAATCAGCTCGTTGACAGGCTCTCGAGCACCGAGGCGATCTGGCCGATCACCCAGTCCACCTCGTCGTCCTGGATCACGTACGGCGGCATGAAGTAGAGCACGTTGCCGAGCGGCCGCAGGAGCACTCCGCGCGCGAGAAAGGCGGCAAAGAGCTTCGGGCCGAGCGTGTCGAGGTAGCCGCCTCCCGCTTTCGTCGCCTTGTCGTGCACGAGCTCGATTGCGGCGACGCCGCCGATCACGCGGACGTCGCCGACGATCGGCAGGTCGCGGAGCGGCGCGAGACCGGCGCGGAGCTGCGCCTCGAGCCGGCCGATCCTCGCGAGCACGTGCTCTTCCGCGAAGAGATCGAGGCTCGCGAGGGCCACCGCGCACGCGAGCGGGTTGGCCGTGAACGAGTGGCCGTGGAAAAACGTCCGGCCGTGATCGTCGCCGAGAAACGCGTCGTACACGGCGTCGGTCGTCGCCGTCACCGCCATCGGCAGGTAGCCCGCCGTAAGCGCTTTCGACAGACAGATGATGTCGGGCGCGACCGGCGCGTGCTCGCACGCAAACATCCGTCCGGTGCGGCCGAAGCCCGTCAGCACCTCGTCGGCGATCAGCAGCACGCCGAACCGATCGCACAGCCGGCGCACGCCTGCGAGAAACTCCGCCGGCCACATGATCATCCCGCCCGCGCCCTGCAGCATGGGCTCGACGATGACCGCGGCTGCCGTGCCTTCGAGGTCGCGAAGCTTCGACTCGAGATCGGACAGGCACGCGATGCCGCACGTCGCGCGGTCGAGCGACAGCGGACAGCGGTAGCAGTACGGCGCGTGCGCGCGCTCGACCTGAAAAAGCATCGACGCGAACGGCTTCGTGAACACCGACGCCTCGCTCACCGACATCGTCCCCACCGTGTCGCCGTGATAGGCGTGATGGAGCGCGATGAACCGCTGCCGGCGCGGCTCGCCGCGGTTGATCCAGTACTGCGCGGCCATCTTCGCGGCGACTTCGACGGCGGTCGATCCGTTGTCCGAGTAGAACACGCGCGAGAGATCCGCCGGCAGGATCGCGAGCAGCCGCTCGGCCAGCTCCACCGCCGGCCGGTGTGTGCAGCCCGCGAAGATCACCTGCTCGAGCTCGCGCGCCTGATCCGCCAGCGCCTGATTGAGGCGCGGATGGGAGTGGCCGTGGATGTTGACCCACCACGACGAGATGCCGTCGAGGATCCGGCGCCCGTCCTCGGTGTAGAGGTACACGCCTTGCGCGCGCACGACCGCCAGCGGATCCGGCCGCGTTTTCATCTGCGTGTACGGATGCCAGACCGCCGCAGCATCCCGCGCCACGAGCGAGCGCCGCTCGGTCATCGCGCGATCTCCTGCAGCTTTTCGCGCGCGTCGAGCGCGGTGCGCGCCCAGGCGCCCAACACCTCTGGTGTGAGCGGATCGAACGGCGGCATCTCGCCGAGGACGTCGACTTCTCCGTACCGCTCGATGGCCTGCCGGTTCTCGGCGTTCGGCGGTCCGACCATGACCACGCCTGCAACCTCGAGCGATCGGCGCCGCAGCGCCTCGATCGTGAGCAGCGTGTGATTGATCGTCCCGAGCGTCGATCGCGAGACGATGATGACGGGCAGAGCGAGCCTCGACATGAGATCCGTCATCAGCTCAGCGTCGTTGACGGGCACGAGCGCACCGCCCGCGCCCTCGACGATCCAGCGGACGGAGTGATCGGCGGGCAGCAGACGCGCGACGGCGCCAGGATCGATCCTCGTGTCCGCGAGCCGCGCAGCCAGATGCGGTGAGACCGGACGCTCGAGCCGAACGCCGTGGCGCCACAACTCGTCCGGCGCACACCCGCCCAATCGCTCAACCGTCGCGGTGTCGTCGTCGGCCTCGATGCCCGTTTGAATCGGCTTCCAATAGCGGACGGGCCCCGCGGATCGCAGCCGGTGCACGAGCGCGGCCGAGACCACGGTCTTGCCGACGCCGGTATCGGTGCCCGTTACGAAGTAACCGCGGGCCACGGCGCCACTTCTTCGAGCAGGGCGGCGAGCGCCGCGACGAACTCGACGATCGCCGCGTCCTCGAGCCGCGCGTTGACAGAGAGACGAAGGCGCGCGCTGCCCTCGGAAACGGTCGGCGGACGAATCGCGCGGATGTCGAATCCACGCGCCTGCAGGCGCTCCGCGACCGCGGCGGCGCGATGGCTGTCGCCGATGAGAATCGGAACGATCGGCGAGTCTCCAGACGGTACGTCGATGCCGGCCGCCGCCAGCCGTTCGCGCGCCAGGCGCGCGAGTGCGATCACCCGCGCGCGACGGTCCGGCTCGGTCGCGACGATCCGAAGACTCTCGGCGATGGCGGCCGTCACCGCCGGCGGCGGGGCCGTGGAAAACACGAAGGTGCGCGCCCGCTGCACCAGATACTCGATCGCCCACGCGGGCCCCGCGACGAACGCGCCGCCGACGCCCAGCGCCTTGCCGGCGGAGTTGATCGAGATCGTGTTCGGATCCACGCCGGCGGCCTCGATCATTCCGCTGCCCCGTCGGCCGAAGAGTCCCACGGCGTGTGCCTCGTCGACGATGAGGGTGGCGTCGAACGCGGCACAGAGCGCGGCCTGCGAGGCCAGCGGCGCCGCGTCGCCGTCCATACTGAACACGGATTCCACGACGACGAAGATCCGCGCCTCGGCCGCGGCAGCCGATCGGGCCGTGCTCAGCGCGGCCTCGAGCGCGGCAAGATCGTTGTGCGGCACGATCACGCGCGTCGCGGCCGAGAGCCGCATCGCGTCGATCAGGCTGGCGTGGTTGCGCTCGTCCGACACGATCACGTCGCCGGCTTCCGTGAGCGACGTCAGCACGCCGAGGTTCGCGAGGTAGCCGCTCGAAAAGTACAGCGCGGCTTCCGCGCCCTTGAACGCCGCGAACGCCCGCTCGACGTCGGTGAAGGCATCGCGATGACCACGCAGGAGCCGCGACCCGGTGCTGCCGGCGCCCTCTTGCGCCGCGCCCCGCTGGAACGCGGCGACGACCCGCGGATCGTTGGCGAGGTCGAGGTAGTCGTTCGACGAAAGATCGAGGCCGGCGGGCGCGCGCAGGGTTCGGAGCAACCCGGCGTCGCGAAGCGATCGCAGGCGGGCCTCGACGCGCGCGGCGAGCCGGTCGGTCATGCCTCGGCCGACAACAACGTCAGGCCGAGGTCATCGAAGAGACGACGGTCGGCGTCCACCGCCGGATTGGGCGTCGTGAGCAGACGCTCGCCCATGAACACGGAGTTCGCGCCGGCCATGAAGCAGAGCGCCTGCGCCTCGGGCGTGAGCGACGTGCGTCCGGCGCTCAGGCGCACCATCGCGCGCGGCATCAGAATGCGCGCGGTCGCGATCGTGCGGACCAGCTCGAGCGGATCCTCTGGCGGGCGGTCGCCGAGCGGCGTGCCCGCGACGCGCACGAGCAGGTTGATCGGCACACTCTCGGGATGCGGATCGAGCGAAGCGAGCTGCTGCAGCAGCCCCCAGCGATCCTCGCGGCGTTCGCCCATGCCGATGATGCCGCCTGAGCACACGGTGACGCCCGCCCGACGCACGCGCGCGATCGTCTGGAGCCGGTCTTCGTACGTCCGGGTCGAGATGATCTCGCCGTAGAACTCCGGCGACGTATCGAGATTGTGGTTGTACGCGGTGAGCCCCGCCGCGGCGAGCGCCTCCGCCTGCTCGTCGGTCAGCATGCCGAGCGTGCAGCACGCCTCCATGCCGAGCGCGCGGACGCCGCGCACCATCTCGAGGACGTGCGCGAACTCGTCGCCGGCCGAGGCGTTGCGCCACGCGGCGCCCATGCAGAACCGCGTCGCGCCGTCGTCTCGTGCGCGCCGCGCCGCCGCCAGCGCGTCGTCCACGCTGACGAGGCCGTGACGCGTGACGCCCGTCTTGTAATGCGCCGACTGCGGGCAGTACGCGCAATCCTCGGGACAACCGCCGCTCTTGACGTTGAGCAGCACGCAGCCCTGCACCTCGTTCGGCGGATGATGCGCGCGGTGGGTTTCCTGCGCGCGCATGACGAGATCGATCAGCGGCGCGCCGTAGATCTCGCCGATCTCGGCGAGCGACCAGTCGTGGCGAATCGAAGGCGTCATCTACGCTTTCCAGGCGTACTCGAATGGCCCGACCGCGGCGTACTGGCCGGAGTGATCGAACGCGATGTCGTCGTCGAGTCGAAAGACGCTCGTGGCGCACAGATCGCCCCGCTTGACGACGATTCCCTCGGGCAGGACCATCGACGGATGCGCTTCGGCACCGCTGACGGGGTTTTTGATTGGCGTCGCCTCGATGACGACGGCATCGCCGATCCGCAGCCGTGAGTGGAGGCCGTTGACAGCCACGTCGTACGTCGCGGACTTCGGCCCGTGAATCGTGGGCCACGTCCAGGCGAGCACGCCCCAGGGCCCGCCGAATTTGCCGCTGACGAGCGCGTGGATCGCGTCGCGCTGATCGTCACCCGCGCGATCGTCCACGTAGATCACCGCCTCGCCGTTGCCCTGATGAATCGCGCCCGGCCACTTGCAGAGCACCGTGAACGAAAGACCGTCGAGCGCGGTGCTTTCGACGCGCCCGCGTTCGACGTGCCACGTCCACCCGCCCTCGCAGTGGCCCTTGCTCGGCAGCGCGTTGAAATTGCACGGACATCCCCAATCGCAATTGCAGGCGATGAGGACGCTGCCCGCAAGACTCCACTCGGTCGGCGACGAAACGCTCATGTTCAGTAACTATACGTCGGAGATCATCCGTTCGACACGAGCTTGACGATCCCGAGCAGCACGAACGCCACGCCGGCGAGCCGCGAGATGCGCTCCGCGCCCGGCGCAACCTTCTCGACGAGCACCAGCAACGCGAGGCCCGCCACCCACGCGAGGTTCATCACGCCCACCGCGAACAGCACGGCCATCAACGCCCAGCAGCAACCGAGGCAGTGCAGACCGTGATGCACGCCCATGCGGATCGGACCCGTCCGGCCGCCGCGCCAGTGCGCCATGAGAAAACTGATCGGGCTGCGGCAGTGTGTCAGACACAGCTGTTTGAGCGGCGTCAGTTGGTACAGGCCGGCGCCGATCAGGATCGCGCCCGCGACGCGCGGGCTCGACGCCGCCATCGCCGGTGACAAGAGCGCGCCCTCGTGCAGCGCCCACTGCGCCAGCGTGGCGATCGCGCTGAAGGCGGTCCACACCAGCAGGTAGCCCGCGCCGAACGACACCGCCACCGACAGCGAGGAGCGGCGCGAGTCGCGTGGCGCCTTGGAGGCGAGCAGCAGGACTGGCGCCACCGACGGCGCCATCATGCCGACCATCATCACGGTCCACATGACGAACGTGAGCAGGAGATCGGTCCGGGTCCATGGCGCGTTCATCGCCATGCCCATCGCGGCCATCATCGTTTCGTCGGCGGCCGCCGCCGACATCTGACGGCTCAAGTGAAAGAGATCGAGCCAGGCCAGCGCCGTAATTGCCGCGATCGCGAGACCAAGGATCCACCGCACTCAGGCATTCTAGGCCGGGCCCTTCCGGCGGCAGAACGCGTGCTATCGTCGTTTGACGACGTGGCGCTCGACCTCCTGGTCTTCGGACCGCATCCCGACGACATCGAAATCGGACTGGCGGGCACGATCGCCCGCCACACGGCCGCCGGACTCTCGGTCGGCCTGTGCGATCTCACGGCCGGCGAGCTCGGCAGCAACGGCACACCCGAGGAACGCCGGCGCGAGGCCGACGAGGCTGCGCGCGTGCTCGGCGCGCGCTGGCGCGAGAATCTCGGATGGCCGGACGGCGGCATCGCGCCGACCGACACGTCCCTTCGATCCGCGGCGGCGCTCGTTCGGCGCCATCAGCCGCGCGCGATCGCGGTGCCGTACTGGCAGGATCGCCACCCCGACCACCGGGCCGCGAGCGCCGTGCTAGACGTCGCGATTTTCAAGGCCGGGTTGCGGCAGTACGACGCGCCCGGCGATCCGTGGCGGCCCGAGTGGGTCTGCTACTACTTCATCAACGACGGTGCGACGCCGTCGTTTGTCATCGACGTCTCGGCGCACTACGAGACGAAGCGCGCGGCGCTCGCCTGCTATCGCAGCCAGTTCGCGCCGGCGGATCCGGCGGCCGTGCCGACGCGCTTGACGTCGCCGGTGTTCGCGCGGCTCGTCGAAACCCGCGACGGCCAGTTTGGCGCGCTCGCCGGCGTCACCTACGCCGAGGGCGTTGTCGTCCGCGAGCCGGTGGCGCGCGGATCGCTCCTCAAGTCACTGCCGTGAGAATCGGCATCGTCTGCTACGCGTCGGTGGGCGGAAGCGGCGCCGTGGCGACCGAACTGGCGCACGCGCTGGCGCTTCGCGGTCACGAGGTGCACCTGCTCAGCAGCGAGCTGCCGTTCCGGTGGCGCGCCGGCGTGCCAGGATTGACGTTCGAGCGCGTGCTCGTGCCCGAGTATCCGCTCTTTCGCGAGCCGCAGTATCTGCTCGCGCTCACCAACACGCTCGTGCGTGTGTCGCGCGAGCGCCGGCTCGACATCCTGCACGCGCACTACGCCGTGCCGCACGCGACCGCGG
Source organism: Vicinamibacterales bacterium (assembly GCA_035279905.1). GTDB lineage: Bacteria > Acidobacteriota > Vicinamibacteria > Vicinamibacterales > SCN-69-37 > DATEGZ01. Next base: position 3,324 of record DATEGZ010000100.1, on the reverse strand, counting down.
CATTTCTCGCGCATCAAATCCTGCGTTCGACGCCGGGCTGCGCGACGCCGCGCATGGTGACGACGCTGCACGGGACGGACATCACGCTCGTGGGCAGCGACCCGTCGTACGCAGGTGTGGTGGCGTTCTCGATCGAGCAGTCGCACGGCGTGACCGCGGTGTCGCAGAGCCTGCGCCGCGACACAATCCAGGCGCTCGGCATCAAACGCGAGATCCGCGTCATTCCGAACTTCCTCGACTGCAGCGTCTACACCCGGCGCGCCGACGCCGTGATTCGGCCGCCGTGGCGCCCACAGACGCCGGGCGAGCCGATCGTCATGCACGTGTCCAACTTCCGCCCGGTCAAGCGCATCGACCGCGTCATCGAGGTGTTCCACCGGATCCGCAAGCAGGTCCCGTCGCGGCTGGTCCTGATCGGCGACGGACCGGAGCGAGGCGCGGCCGAACGCCGGGTCGCTGACCTCGGTTTGACGGACCACGTCGATTTCGTCGGCGAGCAGATGGACCTGGTGCCCTGGCTCTCCGCTGCGAGCGTCCTGCTGCTGCCGTCGGCTCAGGAGAGCTTTGGTCTCGCCGCGCTCGAAGCGATGGCGTGCGGCGTGCCGGTGATCGCCTCGCGTGTCGGCGGGCTGCCGGAGATCATCGAGGACGAGGTGACCGGGTTCCTGAAGGACAAGGACGACGTCGACGGCATGGCGGCGCAGAGCGTCGTCGTGCTGAGCAACAAGTCACTGGCCGCGCGCGTGGCCGACGCGGCCGCCGCCAGCGTGCAGCGTCTGTACTGTACGGAGAAAGTCGTGCCGCAGTACGAGGCGTACTACAACGACGTGCTCAATTCGGCTTCGTAAAAGGACAGGGAACACCCTTGTCTCATCATGGAGGCATGAAGGCTCATAAAGGACTCATGAAGGCCGGAGTGCACGACTCATTCATGTCTCGAACGAAGCACGAAGGACATGAAGCGCCAGCGATTGCCGGCGTCGATCTGACCGCCCGGCTACGCCGGGCCCGGTTGGTCGCGACGATCGAAAACAAGAGCGCCGGTGATCACACGGCGTTCTTGTTTTCGATCGTCACGACCAACCGCCAGGCCGCCGGAGGCGGCCGGTCAGATCGACGCCGGCCTTCATGAGTCCTTCATGAGTCTTCATGGCTTCATGATGGGTCAAGGATGTTCGCCAACCGCTCAATTCGCCTTAGCCCGCGATCGGCGCATCGGTGAGAGCACACTCTCGCGCAGGTCGCGGATCGTCCGGGCGAACACGCTCGTGTCTCCGGTGCCGGCACAGACGACCAGCGCGCCTTCGATGCGGACGACGAGATCTTCGCCGCGCTGGCGGGCGACCGCGCGCGGCAAGCCGGATTCCACGCCCAGCGCCTCGACCGCGCCAATCCACGTCGCGAACGCACGGCCGAGCGGCCGCCGGAACCGGCTTGCATCGACGCTCGCGCACAAACGCTCGAGCAGACACGCCTTCCCGCCACCCTCGTAAAACGCGTCGATCGCGTCGAGCATGCGATTGAGCTTCCTGGCGGGCGTGTCGGACGACCGCATCGGCCCGAAGACCGCCTGTTCGAGCTGCGCCTCGAGGTACGCGAGCACCTGCAGCGCGATCTCCTGCTTGCCGTTCGGAAAGTGATGGTAAAGGCTCGACTTGCCGAGCCCCGTGGACTCGGAGATGTCGGCGAGCGACGCGCCGTCGAATCCCTTCTCGCGAAAGAGATCCATCAGCCGCGCGAGCATTTCGTCTCTGGTCAGGAGCGGTGCGGGCATGTGGGGTTGAAGGGCGACGAGTCGAGGCGCTCCCAGCGCATCGCCGACGGCCAGTCGAATTCTATCCACTCACGCACCGAGAGCTCCCAATATCGTCCGGTGCCGCCGGTGGGATGGCCGGCGATCTCCCCGGTGAACCGGAGCCGCGCCGTGCCGGATACGGACACGATGCGGCCGCGATCGAAATCGACGACCGCGAGGCTCGCCCGCGGATCGATTTCGAAATTACCGAGCGTGAGAAACATGCTGTTGCCCGCGTAGTCGGGCACGCGCAGCGTCGTGGGGTCGACCACCCGGATGAAACCCGGCTCGCCGCCGCGATGCGACGCGTCGACGCCGCGGGATGGGTGCAAGCTGCCGACGAACGCCGTGTCCGCGCGTTCGACGAACGCCCGCCGCTCGTCGTCGATCGCGCGGCCCGAGACCGTGCGGGCCGTCGTCCGAGACGCCGCGGGCGCGTCGTGCGGCTCGCGCCGCTGGATGTACTTCGGACAGTTGGGCACGCTCTCCCGGACGCGCACGACGATCTCCGCCGGCGAAACGCGCTCGATGCGTCCGTTGACGCGCAGCCGGCGGCGGGTCGTGAGCTCGATCGCGAGCACGCCGATGTCGCGGCCAACGACCAGCCGGGCCAGCACGGGATCGTCGGGCGCGACGGTCATCAGCGAGCGCCGCACGATCAGCCGCGCGCCATCGTCGCTCCCCACGAAGCCGGGCTCGCCGCACCACACGGATGTCCACAGCTGTCCGTCGTCTCCCGGAACCGACAACGCGATCAGACGTTGCTGGGCGAGAAACGGCAGCGCGCCGGGGACGATGCGCGGCGAGATGATCGTGTGGCGCCGGCGCCCGATGTCGCGTTCGCCGGCGCGTTCCTGGACGGCGATCTCGCCTTCGTGGAAGGGATCGTGGGCCATACGTCGCTCAGAAAGTCAGAATCGTGTAGCCCTGTGACGCGTACGACTCGAGGCTCGGCAGCCCGGGCGTATCGGGCACGGGGTTGCTCGCGAGCAGCGAGAAGCCGTTGCGCTCGGCGTCCTCGCGCGCGCCGAACACGACCGAGCAGGCCGTCGACACGCCGGCCACCTTGTCCTCGACCGCTTTGTAGAGCGCGTGGGCCGGATGGTCGGCCTTGCCCAGCAGCCCGGCCCATCGCGTGCCGGTGCCCTGGAACAGCAGCTGCACCTCCTGGCGCTTCTGCTTGAAGTCATAGGTGGCGGCGAGCGCGTTGAACAGGCGTCCGAGCGCCTCCTCGCCTCCTTTGGGATCGGACAGGACGACAATCGCGGTTTTGGACGAAGACATCAGGCACCTCCTGCGGCCGGGCGGGGAGCCGCCGGCGGCATTGAACCGAACGATCGGTACAATACCGGACCTTCGGAGAACTGTCAAGCCCGGCTGATTGAACGTCCACCATGAAGATACCGTGTTGAGTGTCAAGCGATCGTGGGATCAAAGCGACGTCCCGAGCGGAGGACGCCGTAGATTTGGTGGAGGAGCTTCCTCATGATCGCCGCGACGATGACCATCTTGGGTTTGCCGGCGGCGCG
>DATEGZ010000099.1:0-3891 GCA_035279905.1 Vicinamibacterales bacterium | reverse complement strand
CGGCGCGCGCGCGGCGCCGGCGCATCAGGTCCTCGCCGTCCCGCGGTTCGAGCGCGCGGATCAGCACAGCGGCCGGCGATCCCTCAGCCTCGGTGACCGCGTTCACGAGGTAGTGCATCCCGTAGTTGAAGTAGACGTAGGCGCGGCCCGGCGGACCGTAGAGCGGCGCGTTGCGTTTCGTTGGTCCCGGCGCGGCGTGACACGCCGGGTCGTCTTCACCGATGTAGGCCTCGGCCTCGACGATCACGCCTGATACGCGACGGCCCCGCGCTTCGTGGACGAGCACTTTGCCGATCAGATCTTCCAGGACATCGAGCGTCGGACGAGAGTAAAAAGCGCGGGTCAAGACCGGCGTCATTGGGATATTGGGATATTGGGATATTGAGCTATTGGGTTGTCAATAACCCAATGACCCAATAGCCCAATGACCCAATAGCCCAATGACCCAATGTCGTCAGCTATCTGTAAAAGCATGCTCTCGTCCCGCCGCGAGCACGCGCTTGAGGTGATGTCCGGTGTACGAGCCGGCCACTGTGGCGACGTGCTCCGGCGTGCCGAACGCGACCACTGCCCCGCCGGCGTCCCCGCCCTCGGGACCCAGATCGATGATCCAGTCCGCGGTCTTGAGCACGTCGAGGTTGTGCTCGATCACGAGCAGACTGTGGCCGGCGTGCAGCAGCTTCTTGAACGCCGCGATGAGCTTGACGATGTCGTCGAAGTGGAGCCCGGTGGTGGGCTCGTCGAGCACGTAGAGCATCCGCTCGCCGTTCTGCGCGCCGAGGTGCGACGCGATCTTGATCCGCTGCGCCTCGCCGCCCGAGAGCGTCGTCGCCGGCTGACCGAGACGAAGATAGCCGAGCCCGATTTCGTCGAGCACCTGAAGACGCCGGACGACCTTCGGCGATCCGCCGAAGAACGTGAGCGCTTCGCGCACGGTGAGGTCGAGCACCTGATCGATGTTGCGGCCCTTGTAGCGCACCTCGAGCACCTGCGGCCGGAAGCGCTTGCCATCGCACTGGTCGCACGGCACGAACACATCCGCGAGAAACTGCATCTCGACGCGGACGACGCCCTCGCCCTCGCACGCCTCGCAGCGGCCGCCCGGCACGTTGAACGAGAAATGGCTCGCCGTGAGATTTCTGGCGCGCGCGTCCTTGGTGGCGGCAAACAGCTCGCGGATCGGGTCGAACGCCTTGAGGTACGTGACCGGATTGGACCGCGGCGTGCGGCCAATCGGCTGTTGATCGACGAGGACCGCGTCGCTGATGAACTCCGCGCCGTCGAGCTTCCGGTGCGCGCCGACGCGCCGATCCCAGTCGCCCTTGGCGCGTTTGATCGCGGCGTAGATGACGTCGTGCACGAGCGTGGACTTGCCCGAGCCGCTGACGCCCGTGATCCCGGTCAGCAGTCCGAGCGGGATCTCGACGTCGACGTTCTTGAGGTTGTGCTCGCTCGCGCCGAGCACGCGCAGCTTCTGCACGCCCGGGCGCCGCCGGACGGCCGGTACCGGAATCGCGAGCTCGTCGCGCAGGTACTTCGCCGTGAGCGATCGTGTGTCCTCGAGCAGCCCCGGCACCGTGCCCGAGTAGATCACGCGGCCGCCCTGCTCACCGGCGCCGAGCCCGAGGTCGACGACCTCGTCGGCCACGCGAATCATGTCCGCGTCGTGTTCGACGACCAGCACGGTGTTGCCCTGGTCGCGCAGCTGCAGGAGGATCGCGATGAGCCGCTCGTTGTCGCGCGGATGCAGGCCGATCGACGGCTCGTCGAGCACGTACAGCGTGTCCACGAGCGCCGAGCCCAGCGACGTCGCGAGGTTGATCCGCTGCGACTCGCCGCCCGACAGCGTCGACGACAACCGGTCGAGCGTGAGGTAGTCGAGGCCGACGTCCGTGAGGAAGCCGAGCCGCCGCCGGATCTCGCGCAGGATCTTGCCGGCGACGACCGCCTCTTTCTCCGTGAGCTGCAGCCCGTCGAAGAACACCGCGGCGTCCTTCACCGTGAGCGCGCACGCCACGTCGATCGTCCGATCGCCCACGCGCACGTCGCGCGCCTCGCGGCGCAGCCGCGTGCCGCCGCAGTCGTAACAGGTGAGATAGCCGCGATAGCGGCTCAGGAACACGCGGACGTGCACCTTGTACTTCTTGCGCTCGAGCCGGCGGAAGAATCCCTTCACGCCCTCGTAGTCGCCGCCGCCTTCGATGGCGAACTGCCGCTCCGCGTCCGACAGATCCCGCCAGGGCACGTCGAGGCGCAGCGACGCGGACTTCGCCGCGCGTTTGAGCTGCGCGAGGCAGCTCCGGTAGTGCGGCTTGGTCCACGGCTCGATCGCGCCGGCGTTGATCGACTTGGCCGCGTCAGGCACCACGAGCGCGAGGTCGAGCTCGATGATGTTGCCGAACCCGTGGCACGTCGGGCAGGCGCCAAACGGATTGTTGAACGAGAACAACCGGGGCTGCGGCACCTCGTAGGGAATACCGCACGTCCGGCACTCGAACCGTTCGCTGAACCGGTGCGTGGCTGTCGGAGTACTTTCGGCGTTGACCTCGATCGCGAACGCCGCGCCGTCGCCTTCGCGGAACGCCGTTTCAATCGAATCCGTCAGCCGCGAGCGAACGTCGGGCACGACCTTCAGCCGATCGACGATCACCGCGAGCGACGTGACGCCGCGCAGCGTGTCCACCTTGAGCGCCGCGTCTTCGATCGAGAGCACGCGGCCGTCGATCAACAGCCGCCCGAAGCCGCGCTTCCGCAACGTGCCCAGCGCCGACGTGATCGGATCCTCGGCCGTGGCCGCGCCGTTGCGGCCGTTCGTCATGTCGAACGGCAGGTCGTCGCCGCCCGCGTCCTCGCCCTCGCCTTCCTGGTCCGCCTCGCGGGACGCGAACATCCCGCCGGCGCTCACGACCGGATAGTCGAAGCCGACGAGCAACCGCGTGTCGGTCGGCAGCTTCAGCAGTTCGCTCGCGACCACATCGGGGGACTCGCGCTCGACGAGCTTGCCGCACTGCCGGCAGATCGTCCGGCCCACGCGCGCCCACAGCAGCCGCAGGTAATCGTGGATCTCGGTGGTCGTCCCGACCGTCGATCGCGGATTGCGGACGCTGTTCTTCTGCCGAATCGCGATCGCCGGCGCGATGCCGTCGATCCCGTCGACGTCCGGCTTCTCCATCCGCTCGAGAAACTGCCGCGCGTAGGCCGACAGCGACTCGACATACCGCCGCTGGCCCTCGGCGTAGATGGTGTCGAAGGCGAGCGAGGACTTGCCCGAGCCGCTCACGCCCGTAAAGACGATGAGCCGCCGGTGCGGCAGCGTCAGGTCGACGCCCTTCAGATTGTGGGTGCGCGCGCCGCGGACGACGAGTGTCGCTTCCGTGGGAGCGACCGGGGCTGGCGTAGAGTCGGACATCAGTCGAACAGTGAGCTCTCTGGCCCACTGGCCAAGCCAGCCATGTTACTACGGGTCTCGTGGGCCTGGATACCGGCCCTTTGCCTTCGACGCGGCCGCCGTGCTATTCTGCCGTCGGTTTCAACACACACCGTTAGGACGCATTCATCCCTCTGCCCCTGTCTCAATGAATTCGTGTGGCACTCTCTGTGGTGCAGCGTGAGCTTTCCGACTTCCGGCCGACCTGAGTCCCCCCAGTCAACAACGCGAGGATAGTGTCCGTGGCTGTACGTTTGTTCGTCGGCAATATGCCCTACGGGGCCACTGAAGCAGATTTGCGTGCGCATTTCTCCGGTGTCGGTGCCCCGTCCCAGATCGTCATCCCCGTCGACCGTGAAACCGGTCGTCCGCGAGGCTTCGCCTTCGTCGAGTTCATCGACCGGGCCGTCGCCGAGGAGGCGATCAACCGGTTCAACCAGCAGCCGTTCATGGGGCGCTCGCTC
>DATEGZ010000098.1:0-7688 GCA_035279905.1 Vicinamibacterales bacterium | reverse complement strand
CTGCTGCTCCACCAAGCGCTGGCGGTCGCCTGGCGCGTCGTCGCCCGCGCGAACGAGTACGTGGATCGCCAAGCGCCGTGGAAACTGGCCAAGGACCCGGCGCGCGCGCGGGAGCTCGACGACACGCTCGCGGCGCTCGCGTGGACGCTGTCGCATCTAGCGCTCATGCTCGCGCCGTTCATGCCCACCAAGGCGCAGGAGCTGTGGCGTCAGTTAGGCGGGCCCGGCAACGTGGACGTGCGGCGCTGGCCGGCGGCCGATGCCGCGAGCGATCCGCCACTCGATCCCAGCGGCTGGCGCGTCGAAAAGGGACCGGCGCTCTTCCCGCGAGAGATGTCCACGCCCTGACCTCGCCGCCAACCGTAATCGCAGGCTACAGGTCGCCGGTCGTCACCTCGCCCGATGCCACGCATCACTCTGTAACGCAATGACAACAGATGTTTCGAGCCCGTGACTCTGGCCCGCCGGCGGCGTCCTCCTCCTGTACTCCCTATCACAACCGCTTGCCAGAGGACTTCATGGGCGCTGACCGCCGTTGGACCATCATGTTTGTCCCGAACGGCTGTGACGCCGCGCGCACGGTCACCATCAGCGGCGCCGCCTTACGTCGCGCCACGCGTGCAATCGGCGCGGCCGCGATTCTGGTGACCCTGTCGGTGGGCGTCGTGCTCATACGATCCGAGCCGACTGATCACGCGCCGGTTGCGCCGTCTGCGGCTTTCCAAGCGCGACTCGACGGCCTCCTCGACACCATCGAAACCATCGCGCGCCGCGACGAGCAGATCCGCCTCTTGGCCAACTTGCCGCAGGACTCCGTCGCCGCGCTGCTAACGGAACACGCTCCTGAGAGCACCTACGTCCAACGCGAGGGATTGGCGGACCATCCCAGCCTGGAGATTCTCATTCGCCGCGCGAACTCCCTCGCCGCGAGTTTCGCCGAAGTCTCCGACACGCTCTCGCAGCACGCCGAGCGGATGTCGCACATTCCGTCCATCATGCCTACTGCTGGATGGCTCTCGAGCGCCTTCAGCCGCTCGCGCTTCCACCCGATCCTTCACATCGCTCGGCCTCACGAGGGGATCGACGTGAGCGCACCGATGGGCGCGCCAATCGTCGCACCGGCGGCCGGAACGGTCACCTTGGTGACCGTTCAGACCGGGTACGGGAATGTGCTCGAGATCGATCATGGCGGCGGGATCGTCACCAAGTACGCCCACTGTTCCCGCATCGTGGTTCGCGTGGGCCAGCGCGTCAAACGCGGCCAGATCATTGCCAACGTTGGAAACACGGGACTGTCGACGGGGCCACACCTGCACTACGAAATTCACGTCAACGGCAAGGTGGTCGACCCGCTTACGTACGTTCTACCGGCCGGAGCCATTCCGGACTAACGACGGGTTTGCCGGCAATCCGCGCGCTGGCCGGCTGTTTGCCTCCAGTTTTCTATTGACTTTGCCCCATGAGGACGGCACTCTGGAGTAACGCTGGTTCCTGCGGTGGTAGTCTTCGGGAGGCTGCTATGCGGGTGCTTCATTCCTCGTTGGCGATGCTGCTGATGGGTGTAGCTGTCGGATGTGGCCCATCGAACCACGTGCCGATGCCGCTGGCCCCGGACGGGTCGCTGGTCTACACGTCTCAAGACATCGCGAAGATGCAAGTCTCCACCGCTTGGGATGTGGTGGAGTGGAGCGGCAAGATGGACATGTCTGAAGCGGCAGACGGGCGATCGGCCACCATACGAAGTCATCAAGGCCGTAGCAGTCTGCTCCTCGCGTCGGCGGACATGCCTCTGCTCATCATTGACGGCGTTCGCGTGGATGATCCTCGTCTTCTCCGCCGAATCCCTGCGCCGAGCATTGAGGTGCTGAGTATCACGGATGGCATGCACTCGGCGATAAAGGAAGGTACCAACTCGACGGGCGGGGTTATCTCGGTCACCACCAAGAGCGGCGACTAAAGCGCCTCGACCATTCTACAAAACGCGAAAAAAAGGCGCGGAGAGGCTTCGGCCCCTCCGCGCTAAGTTTTTCTGACAGCTACTGATTCCTAACTTACGGCACTGTGACGTCGCACTGGCTGGCGTTGAAGCTCGGATTGTTTCCTTCCTCGAGCGGAACAGGGAATACCACATCCGATCCGTACGTACCGTCCGGGGCGCCACGGTACACCCACGCTCCGCTTGGGTAGACCGCGTTTATCGCCAACCCATAGCCTCCCTCGCTGGTCGGCCGCGTCAAACGACGAAAATCACCGAGCCGGTGCGCGCTGGCGAACAACCAGAACCCTCGCTCTCTGAACAGCAGCGCCATGCGAGACGCCGGCGTGCCCGGATCGCTCAGTGGCGCTAGCGTTGCTCCGCCAGCAAACGTCGCGCCGGCGCGCAAGGCGTTGAGGTCAGCGAGCCACGTGCTTGCGTCGCCTTTAGCAAGCGCGGCTTCGGCTTGAATCAACCGAGCCTCCACACCGCTCGCCAAGATGTCCGGTGAAGCACGCGAGCTGTCGTTGAGTGGCCCCCACACCTTACTGCGCGAGACAAATCCACGGCCGAGAAACGCGGTCGGAACCCGCGGATCGTTGGCAGAAACAAAGTTGAGCCCATTTGTGCCTTCGGTATCGCTAACGCTCCACCGACCTTCCTGGAAGATGAGCTCGTTCACACCGTTGTTCTCGCGCTGGGTATTCAGCGAGTGCAGAACCTGGTACACGAAAGTTGTTGGAACGTTCGCGACGACGGTATCCGCGACGGCGAGGTTCGTGGAATCAATGTCCAGCAACGCCCTCGCCTTACCGACTCGCGCCAAGAACTCGCGTGAGGCGTCGCCGGAATCGACCGCGATTTTGATAGCGGAGTCGAATGTCGCGACGGCCGTTTGGAGCATTTGTACTCTGGTAAGCGGCGTCTCGTTCGTCGTCGTGCCATCTGTGTTCTGCGTCGAGAATGGCACAGCTCCACAGTAGACCTCTGCAAGGAGTAATTGACTGTATGCCTCCAGGCTGAGCACCTGAGAATGGTCCTTGTTATTCGGCCCAAACTTATTGAACTGGTCTGACGCGGTAGCAGCGACGGACCGTGACTGTTCGGCGTTGAAAAAGATGGTCAGCAACGTCGAATTGTTGTTCGTCATGTTGCGCTGATCGATCACAATTCGCGTTGGGAACGTCTCAGTGAAGCTGAACTCGTCGGTAAACAGTCCCGTGATGTTGACGAGGCCCTCGTCACCGCTCGCGTCGCCGCCGAAGTTGACTTGGAACGCGCCTACAGTTGCGCCCAACTGCGTGCTCAATTTGTCCGCCCCGGATACGCCTTGGGGGCTGGCGACATCGGGATCCTGCACCTTCAGCAGGTGATCGCAACCGACCGCTGCAATGGAACACAGCGCCAGTGCGACACCCACCCGGAGGCGTGCGGACACACGTGAAATGCTATTGCGCATAATGGCGTATTCTCGCTCGTAAGGGTATTTGTCGCACTACCACGTCACGTCTACGCGCAACGTGTAGATCCGGAGCGGGGGCAGCGTTAGGAAATCATCTGCCGAGAAGTTGCCCGTGGCGTTCTCGTTCAACTCCGGGTCGAATCCCTTGTACTTCGTCCAAGTGTGCAGGTTGCGGCCAGCGACCGTCAGGCTGAGGGCAGACGCACCGGCGCGCCGCGCAATGCTCTCAGGCGCAAGCAACGTCAGCGAGACTTCACGCAGCTTCCAAAACGTGGCTGGTTCTATGAAGCCGGCGTCTGAGCCCTCGAGCTGTGCGATGTTCGCCGCTTGCGAGGCCAGAGATGCCTTGGGATCGTTGGCGGCAGCGCAGATGTCGAACTTGCAGCGGAAGTCTTCCGTGAAGTTCAGCAGCTTCTGGCCACCCTCGTAGTCCAACTGACCATTGATACGGAAGTACTTGAAGAGCGTCAGCTGGGTCGTGAAGGTGCTTTGCAACGTCGGGAACGGCGTTCCCAAGTTGACGGCCGTATCACCTAGCGTGACCTCGCTGAAGTCGATCTTGCCGTCACCATTTGCATCCTTGAACGTGTACGGCCGCTGGAAGTAGCTGCCGGCTGCATACCCGTTCTGGTGTCGTTGGGCGTTGTCGGCACCGAACAAGATTGGCGTGATACCTTGCCCAAGATTCAAAATCTTGTTGTGGTTGGACGACACATTGACGCCGAGCGTCCACTGCACCGGATCTTTGGTGAGAATGTTGGCGTTGATAAGACCTTCCACACCCTGATTCTGCACCGAGCCGAGGTTCTTGAAGATCGAAAGGGCCTGTCCCTGGGACGGCGGCAGAGGCACACGAATCAACAGGTCATCCGTGTGCTTACGGTAATAGGTGAACGACAGTGAGGCGCGCTCGTTCAGGAGTCCAACATCGAAGCCTGTCTCAATTTCCTTGGACCGCTCGGCTTTGAGGTTGGTATTGCCAACACCACCCGGTGTGAATGCAGCCTCTTCTCCTCTCTGAGATATGACGGCCACCGGGTTAAAGAACGTGATCGCATCGCGGAAGCCAGGCTGGCGACCAGACTCGCCATACGCCACGCGCACTCGAAGCGAACTGAATGCATCGGTCTTCGGGAACCACGGCTCTTCGCCGATTACCCACGACAAGCTGCCGGAAGGATAGTAGATCTTGGTGTTGTTCAGACCGAATGCGCTGTTCTCGTCGCCCCGCAGACCGCCCGTTACGAACACGCGGTCTTTCCACGACAACTGCTCGCTTCCGTAGGCCCCAAGCGTGATGTCGCCGGTATTCACTTCGCCTACAGCAAACTGTGCGGTTGCTGCGTTGAGTGAACCGGTACCGGCCAAGAGTTGCTTGCCGAAGGCGATAGTCCCGCGGATGGTTTCATTGTTGTAATCCACGCCTCCCGTCGACACAGACTTGATATCGGGAGTCAGGTTGAACGTCGCCGTAGCGCCGCCCTGCATGGTGTACTCGAACGTCTGGAACGGCTGTGACGTCCGCTGACCAAGCGGAAAGTCAGCGAAGAACACCAGGTTAGGCTGGATCAGCTCTTGATTGCTGTTGTTCGTGAAATCGAGGCCCGCCGTGGCGTTCAGGTTCAGCCATGGAATGACAAGCCACGAACCGGTTACGGACGACGTGAAGCGATCGACGTTCTGATGCGTGCTGATCGCCGATATCTGCTGCGGCGTCTGTCCAGCCAAATAGCCGCGCGCCGCGTCATCTACAACGTTTCCGAGCAGGCCGCCGCCCAGGACGCCCAAAATGTTGTTGTCGTTCTGAGGCAGGCGAAGCCGGCTTTGCACATAGCCGACGCTCGTCGTGATGTTCATGTTGTCTCGCGGCTGCGCGGTCACGTTGGCGCGCAGGTCGAAATGTCTCTGCACGTTCCACGCGAGAATGCCGAGCTGCCTGTCAAAGTTGCCCGACAAGTAGTACTGCGCGCGATCGCCGCCGCCGCTCACACTCAGGCCGTAGTTCTGCGAATTGCCGGTTGTGAATGGGCTTGCTTGCACAAGCGGATTCCACGAGAGAAGTCCGTTCTGCGTGCAGGCGCCGGACGCTGCGCTCGGGTTGTCGCATCCGAGGGTGTCGCCTGCCGCCGTCACATCGATGGCAGCAAGATTCGCAGGCCAGTTTGTCTGGTCCCTGTTTGTGCCGCCCTCGACGTGCGCCGACCATCGCGCCTTGCCGCTCGTGCCACGCTTGGTGGTGATGTAGATAACGCCATTGGCCGCCGCCGTGCCGTACAGCGACGAAGCCGCTGGGCCCTTCACCACTTCGATGTTCTCGATGTCTTCCGGGTTCAAGTCGTTGAAGCGGGACGCAGCTTGACCACCGACACCAATTGCGCCGTTGTTCCCATCGCCCAAGTCACTATTGACTCGTATGCCATCGACGATGATGAGCGGGTCGTTGCTCAACGAAATGCTGCTCGAGCCGCGAATACGGATCTTCGAGTTGCCACCAACCGTGCCGCCGCTTGCAGTAACAGTGACGCCCGGAACACGCGATTGCAGCATGTCGGACGCGTTGTCGATCGCCGCCTTGTTGAGCGAGTCGACTTCCACCTTCCCCGTTAGCACGCCGCTCTCACGCACGCGCTGCGTCTGGGCGTTTGCTAACACGACCGTGGCATCGAGAGAAACGGCTCGGGCATTTAGCGCGAAGTCGGCCGTCTCCGTTTCGGAGCCGGTGATCGTCACGCTCGTTTCCACTGCGTCGAACCCAATGCGTTGGGCTCGGACGCGCAGCGCGCCCGGCTGCACGCTGCCGATTCGATACTCGCCCTGCGCGTCTGTGACTGCGCCGCGGTGCGTACCGACGATCGTCACTTGAACGCTCGGTATCGGCGCCTTCGTTGCCGCGTCGGTGACATGCCCCGTGATCGTTCCCTGCTGGGCGAGCGCCCATGCCGGGAACATCGCGAGCGCTGCCGCCGCTACGAAACAGCTGCGGACATACCTCGTCATGCCTCCTCCTTCACCTTGCGGTGAACAATGAGTGACTGCCATACGACTTCCGAACGGACTGCAAATCGGGAATCCACGGCATGGATCCCCGTTGGCGCGGACTGGAAAGGTCCGCGTTAGGCGTATGCGCAACACCGAAAGGCACAGGCGCGCTGCCGAGTGCGCGCTGTACCTGACCATCGGCCATGGAACCCATTCGCCAACGAACGATCGCGCGCACCGCTCTCGGGCAACCGAGTCACTGTATCGACGTGTCTTACACCTAGCGCTAGCCAGCCACGAAGTCGCGCGTCGCACTGGGACTTAGAAGGCCGTAATCCCAAGCGGGCAATCTTACGGAGGTAAGTGTTCGAAGATCAAACTAATTGTGGTGAACTGCGGCTTGATCGGTCCCAACTGTATGAAAAACCGGGCGAGTGTCAAGCGAACGGTACGGTCGGCGCTGCTGCCTCTGTTCGCCGTCAATCCTCGACTTACCGACTCCGCCGCTCAAGTGCAGCCTTGAGCGATGGCGCCGGATCGATCGGGTTGCCCCACTTCCCGATATGAATCTCGAAGTGAAGGTGCGGCCCCGCAGCTTCTGCATCCCCTGAATCGCCAACGTATCCCACGATCTCGCCAGCGTCCACCCGGTTTCCGCTCCTCAAGCCCCGCGCATACGCATAGCGGGGCGGCGCATCGTTGTCTCGCGTACCTGGGTCGTCGTTATTCAGATGTGCGTAGAAGTACAGGTTCCCGTCATCGCCGCGCAAGAGAAGCTCGTATCCTTTTTCCTTTTTCGGACGTTCGGTAGAAACCCAGTCCACCGTCCCGCTTACCGCCGCCAGGATCGGCGTCCATCGCGGACAGAAGAGATCCTGCCCATTGTGCCGCCGTTTTCCACCCTCCCTCGGGTCACCGAAGCCGCTCGTAAACCGGACCGAGTCGGCCGCCAAAGGGAAGATGATCCGTACGACCTGGGGCTCGCGTCCTCCCGGCTTGAGGCCCCCGGACGTCACGCAACCGGCTCCAAAAAACACAACGGCGAGCAGTACGAGCCTCGCCGTTCTGGTTATTTCGGTGCCGATCATACGCCTCACGGTCGCTGCGGTGTTGGCGCAGCCGGAGTACTCGTCGACCCTGCGGGCGCAGGATTCGAGAAGTCTACCTTCGGCACCTCACGAGCACCGGCGTTCGTCACCTCGAAGTACGGTTTCTCCTTGGCGCTGATCACCTTTGCCGTGAGAACCGCCGGGAACCGACGGATGTACGTGT
>DATEGZ010000097.1:0-5602 GCA_035279905.1 Vicinamibacterales bacterium | reverse complement strand
GATCGTCGCGATCGCGCTGGGCGGCTGGCTGTGGTGGCGATCGTCCGGCCGGCCGGTCGCGCAGGCGCCGCAGGCATTTCACCCGGTGCAGTTCTCGAATTCCGCCGGGCTCGACATGGGCGCGTCGTTTTCGCCCGACGGCACGCTTGTCGCGTACGCGTCCGACAAGTCGGGCAGCTTCGAGATCTACGTCAAGTCTTCCGAGCCGGCGGCGCGCGAGCTGCAGGTGACGAACGACGGTAACCAGAATCTTTCGCCGGCGTTTTCGCCCGACGGGCGATGGATCGCGTACTCGTCGGCCAGGGCCCGCGGCGTGTTTCGCGTGCCCGCGATTGGCGGTCCGCCGCAGCGGCTGACGGACTTCGGCGTGCAGCCGGTCTGGTCGCCCGACAGCAAGACGATCGCGTTTCGATCCAGCGGATCGGCCTCGCTCAGCACGACCGACTACTACTGGCCGGCCGAGTCGAGCCTCTGGATGGTGCCCGCCGAGGGCGGCCAGCCGACCGCCATCACGACGACGGACGGCCCGGTCGTCGGCGGCCAGAGCTTTCCGTCGTTCAGCGCCGACGGCTCGGAGATCCGATTCGTCAACCATTCCAGGGGCGAAGCGAGCATCTGGGTGTACCGACTCGCGGACCGCAGCGTGCGGAAGCTGTTCGCGTCGATGAAGTTTCCGTACAGCAACGCGACGTTCGCGCCCGATCGCACGCGGATGTGGTTCGTCAGCTGGGATCTCAACGGCGACATCGGGATCTGGCAGCTCCCGCTCGATCCGGCGACGCTCCTGCCGACGGGCGACCCTCAAGTGCTCTATCAGTCGCCGTTCGCGGTGCCGCGCGACCTCGCGCTTTCCGCCGACGGCCGCCAGCTCGCGTTCACAGCGGCGCTGTCGGACAGCGCGGTGCTCGTGCGCAATCTCACGGGTGACGCGCCGCCCGTCAAGGTGACGCAGGAAACGACGTACCGGTACGGCCTCGTGCGGACGTCGCCGGACGGCACGCGGGTGATGTACGCGTCGTTTCCGCGTAACGGCCAGCCGCGCATCATGATCGCGCAGCCGAACGGGGCGTCGCCCCAGGGGCTGGGCACGGCCGATGCCGCGCAGGTCTACGGCGGGTTCACCGCGGACAACGCCGGCACGTGTTTCGTCCAGGATCGCGGCCGCGATCGATTCATCATCCGGCAGAACCTGTCCGACGGCAGCATGAAGACGATGAGCGCCTTGTCACCCGGCGCGGCGCAGGTCGCGTGGTCGCGCGATTGCAAGACCGCGCTGTACCACGACGTGTTCGAGGATCGCCGCCAGCTCTACCAGCAGGACGTCGCGACCGGGACAGGCAAAGTGATCGCGTCTGGTCCGGAGGACATGGGATTCGGGCGATTTTCGCGCGACGACAAGTGGATCAGCGTGGAAGTCACGCACCGGCCCAAGGGCGGCGACGACATCGGCGTCATGCCGGCGGGCGGCGGCCCGGTCGAGATCATTCTGAAAGCAGATCAGCCGTCGTACGCCGCCGGCTGGATGCCCGACGGCGATCGCGTTCTGTTTGCCGGCTTTCGCGACGGCGCGTGGAACATCTACTCCGTCTCGCGCACGACGAAAACAGTCGAGCGGCTCACGTCGTACACGTCGCTGCGCACGTACGTGCGCTACCCGGACTGGCTGGCCGGCGATCGCCTCGTGTACGAGTTCAACGAGACCCGGGGCAACGTCTTCGTCGCGACGCTCCCGCGGTGATCCGCTACAATCCCGGCAACTCCCCGTGGCCTCCAACGGCGCGCCCGCGTGGCTCCTCTTTCTGTTCGGCCTGAACCGGGCCGGCGGGATTCTGTACAAAGCGCTGTTCGTGCTGGCGGTCCCGGCGCTCATGCTCTGGACCTTGCTGCCGGGCATGCGGTTCAGCGACGCGGACGAACAACTGTTTCGCGCCGCGCGCCACGGTGACGTCGCGGGCATCAAGGACGCGCTCGACATCGGTGCCAGGGTCGACGCCGAGGCGCCGACCGATCGGAAGACGGCGCTCTTTCGCGCGGCCGTGTTCGGCTACTCCGACGCCGTGAAGACGCTGCTCTCGCACGGCGCGAATCCCGTCGCGCGCGGCGCCGACGGCAAGACAGCGCTCGAGGTGGTCACCGAGGCGATTGGGGAAGAGAAAGATCCGGCGGCACGGCGGGCGCTCGAGGTCGTGGCTGGTTTGCTCAAGAGCTCGGAGCCAAAGCGATGACAAGGTTCCGGGGTTCGATCGCCCTCGTCGCGACGCTTTTCCTCGCGTCCTGCACCCACGCGCCGTACGGCGGCGAGAAAGAAACCGCGCTGATCGCGGCCACCGCGGCGCACGACGTCGCGAAGGTGCAGGCGCTGCTCGACTCGGGCGCGAACCCGATGGCGATGGTGAAGTACGAGGAGGGCCTCTACGAGTCGCCCTGGCGTCTGGTGCTCAAGCAGCTGCGGCCCAAGCACCCGGAGGACGTCACGATCGTCA
This sequence comes from Vicinamibacterales bacterium, assembly GCA_035279905.1. Lineage (GTDB taxonomy): Bacteria > Acidobacteriota > Vicinamibacteria > Vicinamibacterales > SCN-69-37 > DATEGZ01. Next base: position 3,119 of record DATEGZ010000097.1, on the reverse strand, counting down.
AGGCGATGCTCAAGGCCGGCGCCGATCCGGCGCTCGCGTGGGGCGAAGGCCAGGCCCTTTCACGGAAGAGCCTTCACGAGGACGAGCCGTTGATCGTGGTGATGATCCACCCGAACGCGGAGGTCGTGCGGCTGCTGCTCGACGCGGGACTCAAGCCGCACTCGGGCGTCCAGGCGCTCGTCGACGCGTGCGTAGCCGGCGAAACGGAAATCGCGCACATGCTCGTCGAGGCGGGCGTGAACGTGAACGGCAAGAGCGGCCCGACGACGCCGCTGCTCGCCGCGATCGAAAACCGTGATGCGAAGTTGATGGCCTACCTCGAGCAGCACGGGGCGAGAGAAAAACCGTAGTTTGCAGTTTATTGATGCGTCAGGACGGTCCGCAGCACGAGCACGCCGCGGTCGCCGCGCCGCACGGCGACCGACACGACCACATAATCGTGCATTCGCGACAAGTGATCGCTCATGGTGCCGAGCGGACCTGACGCGGCGTAGCCCAGCCCGCCCAGCGGCGGCAGGGGATCTTCGACGGCCTCGTTCGAGACCAATCGCTCTTTTTCGGCGATGACCACGCGCTGATCCGACAGATACGGCGCGTCGAAGATGTACGGACGCGAGACGCCATGGATGCCCGCCGACGTCAAGGTGTCGACCGTGTACGAGACCGACGCGGGCGATCCGCCCGTCGCGCGCGTCATCATCACGACGAAGTCGTTGCCTTCCTTCCACGCGACCGCGGCGCGATAACCCTGCGCGCTCTGCTCGACGAGCGACGTCTGCAGCCTGTCCGGACCCGATCCCGATCGTACCGCGACCTCGACCTGGGAACGGCCCGCGGCAGGACGCTCCGTGAATACCACCCAGCTGCGGAGCGACGGCACGCGGTTGTTGTTGATCGGCGAGGCGGCCACTGGCGCGAAACCTTCCTTGCCGGCGGCGTTCAGCCTCGAGATCGCGCCGCGGTAGTCGGTGAGCGCTTCTGCGCCGTACTTCCAGGCCTGCGGCGACTGCGCCATCACCGCCACGATCGCGGGCGCGGGCGTCTCCTCGTCGACCGCCACGCCGCACAGGCGGAAGTTCTCCGCACCCGCGCGATCGAGAAGCGGCGCGAGGTCGGGGCCGCCGCCCTTGATCACTCGATGCGCCACCGGCGCGGCGGCGCCGCCCACCGGCCGGCTCAGCACCACGACGACACCCGGCACGGACGTGTCGGGCTCGGGCCGCGCCACCATCGCGCACGAAAAACCCTGTTGCCCGGCGTCGTCGAGCCGGCGCCCGAGCTCCCGGGCGTTCGCAAACACAACGCGGTACTCGAGGCGCGGCGACTGCGTGAGCGCGATGTCGCGGCTCCCGCCGAGGAGCAGCGCGACGATCGCGATCACACGGCTCGAATCACGAAAGTGAGGCGTCAAGGTCATTTGTGGTGCAACAATCCTATATCTGAGATGTCGCTCGGCGCGCGACGCTTACACATTTCGGCCTTGATCAGCCCTCGAGATCATCTGACGATCAGAAAGGTCGTACGAAACACCGGTGCTCCCCCGCATCCTCGACGGCATTGAAGCCGCTGCTCGTCTCAGCCCTGACGCGATCGCCCTGGTCGCGCCGGACGGAGTCCACGCGTCGTACGCGGAATTGACGAGCCTCGTGTCCGGCGCCGTCGCGCGCCTCCGCGCGCTCGGCATCGGTCCGGCGGATCGCGTCGCGATCGTCGTGCCGGACGGGCCTGAAGCGCTGACCGCGTTCCTCGCCGTCTCCGAGGCCGCCGTGGCGGCGCCGATCAATCCGGCGTTCCCTCAGAGCGAGTACGAAACGTACCTGGCGCACATCCGGGCCACCGCGCTCGTGACGAGCTTCGCGCCCGGATCGCCGCCGGTCGGCGCGGCGGTCGCCCTCGGCCTGCCCGTGATTCAGTTGATCGTCGCGACGGGCGGGCCGGCCGGCCAGTTCGCGCTCGACGCGCTCGGCCCCGCCAGACCGCCGGCACACACCGATGGTGCAACGTCTGCGCGCGGCTCAGACGACATTGCGCTGGTGCTGACGACGTCCGGCACCACGTCTCGTCCGAAGGTGGTGCCGCTGACGCACGCCGGCATCGCGCAATCCGCGATGAACATCGCGGAGAGTCTCGCGCTGACGGCACGCGACCGTTGCTTCGACGTGATGCCGTTGTTTCACGTGCACGGGCTCATCGGCGGCGCGCTGTCGTCGCTGATGTCCGGCGCAAGCGTGATTTGCCCGCGCGGCTTCGACGCGCCGCGCTTCTTCAACGCCGTCGATGCGCTCGTGCCGACCTGGTACACGGCCGCCCCGACGATGCACCAGGCCATCGCGTCACGAGCCGAAGGCCATCGCGAGGTGCTCGAGCGCCGCAGGCTGCGGCTGATTCGATCGTGCTCGGCGGCGCTGCCGCGTGAGACGCGTGACGCCCTGGAACGCGCGTTTGGCGCGCCGGTCGTCGAGGCCTACGGGATGACGGAGGCGTGTCATCAGATCGCGAGCACGCCGCTGCCGGTTTCGCGCGATAAAGCCGGATCGGTCGGCGTCGCCACCGGCACGACCATCGCGATTCGAGATCCGGAGAGCGGAAAGCTGCTCGCCACGGGCGAATCAGGCGAGATCGTCCTTCGAGGCTCGTCGATCACGGGCGGCTACGAGGGCGCGCCGGAAGCTAACGCGCAGACGTTCGTGGACGGCTGGTTTCGCACCGGCGATCAGGGCCGGCTCGATGACGGCGGCTACCTGTTCATTACCGGACGCTTGAAGGAGATCATCAACCGCGGCGGAGAGAAAATCAGCCCGCCGGAAGTCGATCAGGCGCTCCTTGCGCACCCGGACGTCGCGCAGGCGTGCGCGTTTGCGCTTCCCGATCCGCGGCTCGGCGAAACCGTGGCGGCCGCGGTGGTACTGAAGCCTGGGGCGGTCTGCAGCGAACGCGATATCCGCGAGTTCGTCGCGAAACAGGTCGCGGCGTTCAAGGTGCCCGATCGCGTCGTGTTCGTCGAAGCGCTGCCGCGCACGCCGACGGGCAAAGTCCAGCGTCTGGGTATGGCGGGCCGCCTCGGACTGCAGGCCAGCCGCCCGGCCGCCGCGCAGCCGCCGCCGGCCACGAAGGCGGCG
>DATEGZ010000096.1:0-13653 GCA_035279905.1 Vicinamibacterales bacterium | reverse complement strand
CACCCGCGCGAGCCCCTCGACGGCAAACGGGTGATCCGGGAACACGTAGTCCGCGTGCTCGAACTCACGGCGCGCGCTGGTCGGCTGTCCAAGCTCCAGGTAGAGGTGGCCCAGCTGCGCGTGATGCCAGGCGAGCGATTCCGGATCCTGCGCGCTCGTCGCCTCGGTCGCCATCTGCATGGCCTGCAGCGCGCCGCGCAGGTCGCCCTGCAGCTCGCGCGCGTACGACGTGCGGGCATACGACGCCGCGTTGGGACGCTTGCTCGTCATGCGATCGAACGCGTCGAACGCCTGCGCGTACTCGCCCAGCTCGATGTGCGCGTCGCCGATCACGCCGTACACCCACGGATCGTCCGTCCGGATGCTGAGGCAACGTTGAGCTTCGATCAGGGCGTCGCGGAAGCGATGTTGCGACGCGTAGACCGCCGCAAGCATGCGGCGCGCCTGGTAGTGATCCGGATTCGCCGCCAACGTGCCTTGCAACACTCGCTCGGCCTCGATCGCGAGGCCGGCATTGCCGACGACCCGTGTCCGCCGCAGGAGCGCGTCGGCGAGCAGGACCGCCGCGGTCGCGTCGCCGCGGTTGCGTGCGACGCGCGCGCGCATGCGCGCGATGGTGTCCTCGAGCGACGCGCGTGACGTCGAAGTCCCGCCGGGAGCGCCGGCGAGCGGCGTCGCGGCCTCCCGGCGGTCGTTGCTCGCGCGGCCGCAACCGGACACGACGGCGGCGACCGCGACGAGCACTGCGACTCCGACCCAGCCGCTCAGGTGGCGCCTCATGATCAGAACCCCACGACGAGCGCTGCCGACGCCCGCCAGAAGCTCAGCTTCGACACTTCCAACCCGAACAGGTTGACGTCTTTGTCCGTGTTGCCGATCGCGCGGAAGTAGCGAATGTCGCCGCGGAGACCGACGTTGTTCGTCCAGAGCTGCATCACGCCGCCGCCGACGTTGAAGCCAGGCTCAGACGTCTTGACCACCGCGAGATCGCCCGCCTCGGCGAGGTTGATTCGGATGACGCCGAACCCGCCGATGCCGAACACCGACGCGCGACGCGATCCGAACGACACGATTGCGTTGCCCATGACCGTCGTCACTGAGCGGTCGGTGAGGAAGCCGGTCTGCTGGAAGAAGTACGGCGTCGCGGCGAGCTCACCTTCGACGCCCCACCAGCTCCGGCTGCGCCAGCCTCCGGCGATGCCGACCGTGGTGCCGTTCGCGGTGGTCGTGTCGCTGCCGAACGTCACGCCGATGAGCGGCGCCACGTGCCCGCCCGGCGCGTCGTTTGAAGACGCGGCGGGCATGGGCGCCTGCGCCGTCGCTGCTGCCGGCATCGCCAGCAATGCAACCAGCAGAGCGCCGTTTATCAATCTCGTCATGTCACAGCTCCTTACTTGTTGCCGGCGTGCGGCGACGCGATGTACGGGAACGTCAGTGGCAGCGGCTTGTCGTTTTGAAACACGCCGTCGCCAAGCTGCGCGTTGATCCCGGTGTTGAACGCCGGCGTGAGCGGCGTCGCGCCCGCCATCACCCGCAGCGCGATGTCGACGACGTCGTCGATCGGACGGCGGCCGTTGGGGAAGCCGGCGGGATCGCCGGCCAGCACGCCCAGCGCGAGCGGGTTGGGCGTCGGCGGAATCGCCATGTTGAGGCGAAGCATCTCGGACGGCACGTCGCCGTCGCGCTTGTTCAGGCCGGGAATGCCCGTGAGGAAGATCGTCACGAGGTCATTGCGCGGCGCGGGCGGCGATTGAATGCCGAAGAGCGCGGACAGAAGCTTCGGGACCTCGGGATCGGTGACGAACGGCAGCGCCGCCGCGTCCTGGGTCGGCTCGAGCGCGTTGAACGCGTCCTTGGTGCCGCGCGGTATGACGACTTCGTTGACAAGCGGCTGGCCCAGGCGCGACACCTGCACGTAGTTGTTGCTGTGCTTCTCCTGCCCGTTGCCGCGGCTGGTCACCGAGGGGCGGCTGGCCGTGGACCAGACGCCGATGACCGCGTTCCGGTCGCTCGCCGAGAGCGGCCGCGAGCCACTCGCCGAGAGCGTGGCGATCGGGACTTCGATGGCGATCGTGTGCACATTGAAGCCCGCCAGGGAGTCGGAGTTGTTCGTGTCGGCCGGCGGCACGGCGAGCAGGTCGAAGACGTTGAGATCGACGAAGAACGGGTCGTCACGCTGGCCGGCGAACACCTGCATGCCGCCCGGGAGCTGGCGAATCGCGGCGTTGGCCAGCGCGTCATAGTTCGGCGTCGATCGGAACCCGACGTTGACCGGCGGCGTCGGCACGTCCTGGGCGAGCACGGTCGCGCGTCCTTTGCGCCGCGGCCCGTCGATGCGCGTCAGCGTGTAGAACTGGCGCACGTTGAAGTTCGGCGAGTCGAGCGACGTGATTGGCCCGGTGTTGTAGAGGAACGTGTTCGGGTTGCGGACCTCGGTCCGGAACTTGAACTGGAACGTGATGTCCTCGACCGCGTCCCCGTTGTTGTCGATCATGATCTCGTAGAGGACGTTGTCGTCGAACTTGAAGAAGTTCGGGCCGCCGTACGGCGCTTCGAACGGGATGAAGTTGGCGAGCAGCGTCACGCGGTCCGGATTTGCCGGACTCACGAATGCGTAGACGTCGGTGTTGTCGGCGAGCGGGTCTTGACTGATGAGCGGCGCCTCGCGGTGACTCGAGGCCTGGACGGGGAAATTCCACAGAGTGGCGCTCCCAATCACAGCCACGGCGATCGCGGGCAGCATGAACGTACGTGTCATTGATCGACCTCCTGTCCTGCAGGTGACTACGCGCGGGAGGCCGGATTGGATTGCGCACGAGGCGCCGCTTTCTGATACAAGTCGAAGGGATGGCCGATCAGGAGTCCGCCCACCCCCAGATCAATCCCTGGATCATCGCGCTCTCGGTGATGTTCGCCACGTTCATGGAGGTGCTCGACACGACCGTCGTCAACGTGTCGTTGCCGCACATTGCCGGCAGCCTCTCGGCGACGGTGGACGAGGCGACGTGGGCGCTGACGTCGTACCTCGTGGCGAATGCCGTCGTCCTGCCGATGACGGGCTGGCTCGCGAGCTTCATCGGACGCAAGCGGCTGTTGATGATTTCGGTCGCGGGGTTTACCGTCGCGTCGCTCTTGTGCGGCCTCGCGCCCAACCTGGCGACGCTCGTGTTCTTCCGCATCGTCCAGGGGGCGACGGGCGGCGCGCTGCAGCCGCTGTCACAGGCGGTGCTGCTCGAGGCGTTTCCACCGAAGGATCGCGGCAAGGCCATGGCCTTCTGGGCGCTGGGCATCGTCGTCGCGCCGATCCTGGGTCCGGTGCTCGGCGGGTATTTGACGGACAACTACTCGTGGCGGTGGGTGTTCTACATCAACCTGCCGGTCGGCGCCGTGTCGCTCATCATGACGCGCGCGTTCATCTTCGATCCTGCGTATATCCGGAACGCGCGGCGCAAGGTCGACTACTGGGGCATCGGGCTGCTCGCGGTCGGCATCGGCGCGCTGCAGTTCGTGCTCGACAAAGGCCAGGAGGACGACTGGTTCTCGTCGCACACGATCGTGGTGCTGAGCGTCATCGCGGCGGTCGGCCTCGTCGCGCTCGTCATTCACGAGCTCACGACGAGCGATCCCGTGGTCGATCTGCGCGTGTTCAAGGAACGCAGCTACGCCGTTGGCGTGTTCCTGATGACCGTGCTCGGGTTCGTCTTGTACGGCAGCCTGGTGCTGCTGCCGATCATGCTGCAGACGCTGCTTGGCTATCCGCCGCTTCAGGCCGGCATTGCGATGGCGCCGCGCGGCATCGGCTCGTTCGTGTTCATGCCGTTCGTCGGCCTCCTGACCGGCCACGTGGACTCGCGCAAGCTGCTGTTCTTCGGCCTCGTGATCGGCGGCAGCACGCTCGTCTGGCTCGGCCAGCTGAACCTGCAGGCGGGCTACTGGGACATTTTCTGGCCGCAGTGGGTGCAGGGCATGGCGATGGGCCTGCTGTTCGTGCCGCTGACGACGGTGACCATGTCCGGCGTGCCGCGCGAGAAGATGGGCAACGCGACGAGCCTGTTCAACCTGATGCGCAATCTCGGCGGCAGCATCGGCATCGCGGCGACGGGGACGATGCTCGCGCGCGATCAGACGCGGATCGCGGCGACGCTCGGCACCAACATGACGCCGTTCGACGTGGCGACGCAATCACGTCTGGCGTCGATGACGCAGGCGTTCATGGCCGCGGGCGCCGATCACGTCACCGCGCTCAGCCGCGCGCAGGCGGCGCTCGCCGGCGAGCTCCATCGCCAGGCGACGATGGTCGCGTTCGTGCACATCTTTCAGCTGCTCGGAGGACTCTTCGTGCTGCTGTCGCCGCTCGTCCTGCTGATGAAGAAGCCCGACAGCCACGGCGGCCCGGTGGCCGCCCACTGATTACCAGACGAACTTGAAGACGCTGGCCGTGGATCGCCGCGGATCCGGCGTCTGCGATCCCATGATCTTGTAGTTGTCCGGCACCGAGGCCCAGTCGGTGTAGATCGTGCCGCCGAGGAAGAAGCGCGGGCCCGCGGTGGACGGCGCGGTCGTGGACAGCGAGTAGGCGTGCTCGGGCGCCGTTTTGCCGGCCTGATCGCTCGCCGGCACGTATTCCGGAATGCCGTCGCCGTCGACGTCCGCGACGATCCAGTCCACGTGCAGGAGCTTGTGATACGTGCGGTCCTTGATCATGCCGCGGAGCTGTTCGTTGAAGCGGCTGACAATCGACTCGGCGTCCGGCCGCGACTGGCGAATCGCGAGATACAGCGGGCGCGTGATGAGCGGCTTCGATCCGAGCTGCAGCCGCGTCTGCGCTTCCTTCGCGTAGTTGTCGAGCAGGTACTGGACGACGAGATCGTCCATCAGCGCGTAGTCGGTTTGCCCGCGGAGCAGCTGCGTGAGGCTGTCTTCCTCGCCCTTCGTTTTGACGAACGTCGGGCCTGCGCCCTCGATGTCGCCGTAGGCGTACCCGCCGACGAGCGCGACCTTCTTGCCCTTGAGCGCCGCCCAGGAGGTCGCCGAGACATCCGCGCCCTTGCGGCCCACCAGGACCAGGCGGTTCTCGAGATACGGCTGCGAGAACACGAGCAGGCGCTCGCGCTCGGGGTCTTTCCACGCAGCGGCGCTCCCGTCGTAGGCCGCGCTCAGGAGAGCGGGCGTGAACGCCGCGGGCTCGACGATCGTCGTCCTGGCGGTGATGCCAATGCGGCCGAGCGCGGTGTCGACGAGGTCCGTGGCGAACCGCGGCTTGCCGGCGTCATTCGTGAACGGCGACCACGCGGTGGACACGAGGTGGAGCGGCGCGATTTGCGCCGAGAGCGCGATCGTCGTAGCGGCGAGCACCGCCGCGGCCACCGAGAGCAACGACAAGCGGCCGGGCAGGGGATTCAGAGACATGTCCTGATGGTCCGTCCGCCCAGCCGTTCAGTCAAGGCCCGACGCGTGGGCGCATGTCAGCGCCCGTGCATCGCGTGGCGAATGTCCGGCCAGAACTCCTTGAGCTCGTTGGCCACCGTGTCCCACATCGCCTGCATGGCCCAGCGCTGCAGCGTGTCGTTCACGTTCCGCTCTTCCTGCGGGTAGTAGAGATTGCCGACGTTCGCGACGATGAGCGTGCCGCCGACCTCCGACACGTTGAACTGCGCATGACCGGATCGCCCTTTCGTGACGACACTGCGGCTGGCCGCATAGTAGGCGCGGTTGAAAAACCCGGTCGCGCGTCCCTGGTAGTACCGCGGATCCTGCTTGAACAAGCTCGGCATCAGGCCCGTCGTGACGAGACTGCACACGGTGTTGTCAGCGAACGCGAGGCCGTAGCGCTTCGCGTAGCCCTCCCACGTCTTGCCGTACGACGCCGGCTGGTTCTGCGCCTGGCTCACGCCCGCGATGACGCTGAAGAGCGGCCACACCATCGGATCGAACGAGCTTTGCGCGGCGATCTTGAACGATTCGCCGCTCGTAATCGGCTTGACCTCTTTCTGGCCCTCGACGGTGTTGTAGTTCGGCAGCACGCCGAAGATCCGGTTCTTGTCGTCGGGGTTCGCGGCCGGATCGGGCTTCGTCGCGTTTGGATCGGGTGTTGGTGTCGGCGTCGGCGTGGCCTGGGGCGTTCCTGAGCCGGACGACTGCGGGGGCGTCGACGGCGGTGGTTGTTGCTGGGGATTTTGAGCCCGGGCGAACGTCGAGGGACCGAGAACGAACCCGGTAACAAGGCACAGACGTACAACGTGACGAATGAAAAGCGACATCTCTCCCAGTATCGCGCACAGGGGGCGCCGGAGACATAGCCCGGGTGAGTATCCGCGGCCGCCGCGACATGTCGCGGTACGGTCATGGATTCCCGGGTGTCCCGGCCGCGAATACCTTCGGGGGTGGGCTGGACGCTTTCGGACCCGAACTTGCAGGTCCCATCAAGCTCCCCGGTCAGTGAGGAATAGCACCATGGCAACATTCGACGAGCTCAAAGCCAAGTACGCGCCCGCGCTCAAAGCGATCGAACAGCAGGGCGTGAAGCTGGCGAACCTGCACGTGCAGGACAACAAGCTGTTCATCAAGGGCGCGGCGCCCTCTGACGCCGCGAAGAACGCGGTGTGGACGACGATCAAATCAGTCGATGCGGCGTACGCGGACCTGCTCTGCGACATCTCGATCGATCCGAGCCTCGCGCCGCCGCCGCCGGCCGACCAGTCGTACACCGTGCAGGCCGGCGACACCTTGTCGAAGATCAGCAAGCAGTTCTACGGCGACGCGAAGAACTACATGAAGATCTTCAACGCGAACACAGACACGCTGTCCGACCCGGACAAGATCAAGGTCGGGCAGGTACTGAAGATTCCGGCGGCGTAGCGGGCCAGGGACCAAGGAGCGGACACATGGACCTTCTGCAGACGATTCTCAACGCGCAAGACGGCGCGGCGGTGCAGCAACTGGGCGATCAGGTCGGGCTGGATCAGAACCAGACGATGGCGGCGGTCCAGCAGCTCGTGCCGGCGCTGGCCGCAGGTCTCGCGCACAACACCAACCAGCCTGGCGGGCTCGACGCGCTGATGGCCGCGCTCTCGGGCGGCGGACATCAGCAGTACATCAACGATCCGTCAGTGTTGGGCGCCGCCGAGACGGTCCAGGACGGCAACGGCATCCTGGGGCACATCTTCGGCAGCAAGGACGTGAGCCGGCAAGTCGCCGCGCAAGCGTCCGCGAACACCGGCATCAGCGCCGACGTGCTCAAGCAGATGCTGCCGCTCGTCGCGACGCTCGCGATGGGCGCGATGGCGCGGCGCCACGCGTCCGCGCCGGCGGGCGCGCAAACGGCCGACACCGGCTTGATGGGGATGCTCGGACCGCTGCTCGGCGGAGGCAGCGCGGGCGGATCGGGCGGATCGGGCGCGGGCGACCTGATGGGAATGCTCGGGAAGCTCCTGCGCTGATCGCTCGAGCTACGCCGGATGCGCGCCGGGTTTGCCGTGCTCGACGACAAACGACGCGCGCTTGACCAGGGGCGCATCCGGCCGCGAGACGAAGTCCACGCCCTGATAGACCGCCTGCATTGACGCCGGCGTGACCGTGCACCGCACGTACCCGCGCTGGCCGTTGAAGTACTTCACGAACGGATTCTCGTCGAGCATCGACGCCGTGCGCACGCCGCGATCCGCGCCGTCGCCGCCCGACGAGATCGACGTGCCGACGAACTCGGTGCCGACCGTCGGCGACTTCGGATTCGAGAAGTCGAGCTTCAGGTCGTTCACGTAGTTGCTGTGGATGTCGCCCGTCAGCACGACGGGGTTGGACGGCTTCGCCTCGCCCAGAAAATTCATCACTCGCTTGAGCTCGGCGTCGTAGCCCGGCCATTGATCCATCGAGAAGCGCTGCTCGTCCCCAGCTTGCTGATCGACGCGCGCCATCATCACTTGCTGCGGAATCAGCCGCCACCGCGCGGGCGATTTGCGCAGCCCGTCGAAGAGCCACTGTCCTGCTCGTCGCCCATCAGCGTGGCCCTGGGATCGAACACTTCCGGGCACGGCGCCTTGGTGCCGTCGCCGCACGGCTGGTTCGTGCGGAACTGGCGCGTGTCGAGGATGTGGAACGACGCCAGCGTGCCCCAGCCGCTCTGCCGGTAGAACTGCGCGGCCGGCCCACGCGGCATCGACGCCTTCCGGAACGGCTGGTGCTCGTAGTACGCGCGGTAGGCGGCCGCCCGCTGGAGGAGAAACGCGTCGCGCGGATCGTCGCGCTCCGAGATGTCGTTCGCGTAGTTGTTCTGCACCTCGTGGTCGTCCGGGGTCACGAACCACGGCACGCGCGCGTGCGCCGCCTGCAGGTGCGGATCGCTCTTGTACTGGCCGTAGCGATTCCGGTAGTGCTCGAGCGTCGCGAGCTTGGGCCCGGCGTGCTTGCGCACGCGGCCGTCCGCGCCGGCGCTCTCGTAGATGTAGTCGCCGAGGTGGAAAACCAGATCGACGTCCTCGTGCGAGAGGTGGTCGTACGCGGTGAAGAGCCCCTGCTCGTAGTTCTGGCACGAGACGAACGCGAAGCGGAAACGGTCCGGCGCCGACGAGACGAGCGGCAGCGTGCGCGTGCGGCCGATCGCGCTCTCCGCGCCGCCCGTCGTGAAGCGGTACCAGTACCAACGATCCGGCTCGAGCCCGTCGACCTCGACGTGGACCGAATGCGCCCACTCCGCGGTCGCCGTTTCAGTGCCCTTCTTGACGATCTGCCGCATGCGATCGTCCGACGCGATTTCCCAGCTCACCTGCACGGGCCCGGGATCCATGCCGCCGCCGTTCGTGGGATCGGGCGCGAGCCGCGTCCACAGCACGACGCCCGTCGGTGTCGGATCGCCCGAGGCGACGCCAAGCGTGAACGGCGATGCCATCCACCGCGGTGAGACGAGCGCGGCACCGCGCGCGAGGAGCTTTGCATAGGGCGTCGCGCAGAGCATCGCGCTCGACACGAGCAGCGATCGGCGCGAAATCGACCGGCCCAACCAGGCTTCAAAACGAGGATCGAGAGCAGGACGCTGCGGCATGAGGTCTCCGAACACCAGAATCTACCGCCGGACTGTATCGGGAGGTTGACGAAATCGCGGCCGTCGATCGGTATACTCAGCAGTACCCCGCCGCGTTCGAGCTACCGACACGCTGCCTTATGCCGAGCCTTCCCGGCGACCTCGCGGTTCGCCACCTTGCGCGGATCGTCGACTCATCCGACGACGCCATCATCAGTAAGGACCTGAACGGCACGATCATGTCGTGGAACGCCGCGGCGGAGCGCATGTTCGGCTACCCGGCCGAGGAAGCCATCGGCCGATCGATCAGGATGATCATTCCCGCCGATCGCCAGCAGGAGGAGGACTTCGTCCTCGGGCGGATCCGCGCGGGGCAGTCGGTGAGCCACTACGAGACGGTTCGCCAGCGCAAGGACGGCACCACGCTCCCGATTTCGCTGACGGTCTCGCCCATCCGCGACGACCACGGCGTGGTCGTCGGCGCGTCGAAGATCGTCCGGGACATCTCGGAGCGGGTGCGGCTCACGGCGGCGGTGGAGGAGCGCGCGCTCGAGAACGCGCGCCTCTACGAAGAAGCGCGCGAGGCAGACCGGCTGAAGGACGAGTTCCTCGCCGTGCTGTCGCACGAGCTGCGAACGCCGCTCAGCGCGATCGTCGGCTACGCGCGCCTGCTGCGCAGCGGCCTCCTCACCGGCGAGAAAGCCGAGAAGGGACTCGAGACGCTCGAACGCAACGCCGCGGCGCTGACGCAGATCATCGAAGACGTGCTCGACATCTCGCGGATCGTCTCGGGCAAGATCCGCCTGGACGTGCAGCCCGTGGACATCGCGCTCGTCGTGCACAACGCGATGGCGACCGTGCAGCCGGCCGCGGACGCCCGCGGCGTCCGGATGCAGACGATGGTCGACTCGGGTGTCGGGGCCGTGTCCGGTGATCCAGGCCGCCTGCAGCAGGTGGTGTGGAATCTGTTGTCGAACGCGGTGAAGTTCACGCCCCGCGAGGGGCGCGTGCAGGTGCGTGTCGAGCGCGTGAACTCGCACGTCGAAATCGTCGTGAGCGACACCGGCATCGGCATCCGCCCGGAGTTTCTGCCGCATATCTTCGAGCGATTCCGGCAGGCCGACGCCGGCATGACCCGCAAGACCGGCGGGCTCGGTCTCGGCCTCTCCATCGTCCGGCAGATCGTCGAGATGCACGGCGGCTCCGTCGAGGCGGAGAGCGGCGGCGAGGGGCGGGGGACGACGGTCCGCGTGCAGCTGCCCCTGATGATCGTCCACCAGCCGCGCACCGGCGAGGCGCGCGAGCACCCACGCACCGAGCAGGCGGAGCCGTTGTCAGCGTTGACGAGCCTGGCCGGCGTGCGCGTGCTGTCGATCGACGACGACGGGGACGCGCTGGGATTGCTGCGCATCGTGCTCGAGACCGCGGGCGCCGAGGTCGTGACGATGTCGTCGCCTGCCGCGGCCTTGCCACGAATCGCGGACATCAAGCCCGACGCGCTCATCGTCGATCTGGGCATGCCCGAGATGGACGGATACGAGTTCATCCGCCGTCTTCGTGCCTCGGCAGACCCAAGCGTGCGCGAATTGCCCGCCGCCGCGCTGACGGCGTTCGCGCGGTCCGAGGATCGCACGAAGGTGCTCCGCAGCGGATTCCAGATGCACCTGGCCAAGCCGATCGATCCCGCTGAGCTCGTCGCGTCGGTCGCGACGCTCGTCAAACGAACGAGGGTATGACGGAGCGCCAGAACGCCCGCCTCGTCTACTCGACCTCGACCGACGGCAAGTGCCCGGTGTGCGGCTGGCCGCTGCGCAACTGCCAATGCAGCACGCGGCGGACCGTCAACGAGGCCGTGCCGGACAAGCTCGTCGCGAAGCTGCGCATGGAGAAGAAAGGCCGCGGCGGCAAGACCGTGACGGTCGTCTTCGGCCTGCCGCAGAACGCGGACTTTCTGAAGGAGCTCGCGCAGGAGCTGAAGCGCGCCTGCGGCACCGGCGGCACGACGACCGACGATGGCGTGGAGCTGCAGGGTGATCTTCGCGATCGCGTGCGCGACGTCCTCGCGAAGCGCGGGTACGTCGTCAAAGGCTGATCGTTCTTACCGTTGAACCGCCGCGGGCGGTTTGCTGCCGAACAGATCGAACAGGTACGACAGCTTCGTCGAGAGCGTGACGTACACGCCCTTGTCGCGGCCCTGGAGATCGCGGCCGTAGGGATCGCGCGAGTCGTTGAAGTTGTAGCCGAGCGCGACGCGGGCGTCGGCGATCGGCCAGAAGCCGAGCTCGAGCGCCGTGCCGTTGCGGTGCGAGTCGGAGGCCGGCTGCCAGATGTAGCGCTGCTCGAGCGCGGCGTCGAAGCGCTTCGAGAACATGGCCTGGGCGCGCAGCTGCGAGAGATACGTGTCCGTGATCAATCCGAACGCCGGGTCGGTCCGCTGCCAGGCGAACTTGCCGTGCAGCTCGAGCCACTGGATCGGCTGGACGTAACCGTCGGTCGAGAGCAGATGCTGCCAGGCGGGGTTCGCGCGCCCGGGCGCGACGGTCGGCAGGAAAGCGCCGCCATCGACATACTGGTACGAGAGCAGCCAGCCGACGCGGTCGTTCGTCAACGGGCGCAGCGCCACTGCCGCGAGGAAGGCCTTCGCATCGCCGATCGTCGTGCGATCGGAGTTCGTCCACTCGAGGCGCGTGAGCCCGGTGAAGCCCGAGTAGAGCCGTGCCGCGGCGCCGGCGGTGAACAGGCTCTCGTACCCGCCCCGATCCCGCCCTTCGTACCGCGTCGTCGCCTTGAAACGATCCGACGGCCGCCAGTCCACGGCGAGCGATCCGCTCGTGTAGTTGCCGTCCGGCCCGCTCACCAGCTGGCCGTGCTCGAGGCCGAAGCTCGTGCCGAGGTCGTGGCCGAGCTTGACGTGCGTGAGCACGCCAAGCATCGCGTAGCCATCCGGGCCATTGAGCCCCTGTTCCACGCGGTAGCCGCTCGTGAGCTGCGTCGTGTCCGCGACACGCGACTCGACGCCGACGTTCAGCTCGCCCTTGGTGTTGAGCTGTGAGAAGCCTGTCGAGGCGAAATCGCCGATCGGCACGATCGCGCTGTCGGAGATCCGTTGCGTGTAGAAGAGCGACGTGTCCTTCGTCGTCTTCCAGCGCGCGCCGAGCAGCGTCTGATCGGGATACGTCGGATCGGTGCCGTTGCGGACGTTCTGCTCGCGCGCGGCGCGGGCCTCGAAGCGATCGCCCACCCGGACGATCGCCTGGCCGGTGAAGAGGCCCGAATCGAGATTCGTGCCGTTCTCGTCGAGCGAGCGGCCGTCGTAGCCGGCTTTCAGCGTGAGGTGCCGGCCAATCGTCTCGGCCCACTCGGCGGACAGCGTCGTGCGCGACGCGTCGACCGCCGCGGTGTTGTAGCGCTCGTACGTGACGCCGAAGGTGACGCGCGACGGTTTGCGCGGCGCGAGCGCGGCGTTGGCGTTGAAGTAGCCGGCGCCGGGCGTGATGGTCGCGCTGAAGGGATTGCGGAAGTTGTCGTCGGCGTGCAGGAAGCTCGCGTGGAGCACGCCGGACCAGAACTGGAACGGCTGTTCCACCTCACCCTGGATCGCCCAGCCGTCGGTGTCGGCGCCGGCGTCCACCGGACGGGCGTCGACGCTCGACGCGACGTTCGGCGTGCCGTGACTGAACGGCAGATCGACGCGCCAGCGGCCGCCCCGAGGCAGCGACTGCGCGACATCGAGGCCGAAGACCGTGAACCGCGTGTCGCTGAGCCCTTCCTCCGTGAAGAACGTCACGCCGCCGCGGACGCTCTTGTACGTGCCGGCCGCGCGGCCGTTGAACACCATGTGCTCGAGACCCAGGTTCTCGTACTCGTAGGTCGCCACGATCTGGACGAGATTCAACTGCGGATCGATCCCGCTCACGTTGCGCTGCAGGAACACCGTGCCCGAGCCCGGCTCGAGCTGGTAGTCGACACCGCGCGCGAGCACGTCGCGCTCGAGCAGCCGATCGGGCATCCGGCGATCGCGGATTTCGAGCGCGATCGTCTCGGTGCCGGCCAGCACCTCGGTATGGCTCAGCGACATCAGCCCGAGCGAGCCGCCCGCGAAGACGTCGCGCGCGTAGGCGGTCTTGGGCTGCGCGGCGCGCACCGTGACGTGATCGCCGGCCTTGTCCGCCACGCGGACCTCGAAGCCGGTGAGATGGCGCTGGTAGGACGACCAGCGCCCGCCATCGGTCGCGCTCGATGGCAGGTCGCCGATCAGATCGCCCCACATCACGTGTGAGGCGCCGCGTTCCACGCGCGCGAAGACGTGGCTGTTGGCCGTCGCGAATTCCTGGCGCCGCGACGAGTCGCCGAATACCGGATACATCCGATCGTTCGGGTCGAGCTCGAACAGCCGATCCTGATCGGTGGTGCCGTTCAAATGCCGGCGGCTGTCGACGGCGAAGGTCAGGCGGTTCTTCGCCGACACGAGCGGCCCCTGATAGAAGACGCTGCCGTAGCCCCAGACGTCCTTGTCTTTCTGGAACAGCTCGAATTCCTGCGCCGCGCGGCCGAAGGAGACCTCGCCGAGCCCGATGAAGAGGCTCGATCCCTGCCGCGATTCGTAGTCCCGCCGCGGCGGAATGCTGCCGGCTGCC
>DATEGZ010000095.1:0-14075 GCA_035279905.1 Vicinamibacterales bacterium | reverse complement strand
TCATCCTGGCGGCGGCCGTGATCATGCTGGCCGGCGGCGCGTGGCTGCTTCGCGGCCGCTTGTCGGGCGGGTCCACGGCGCCGGCGGCGGGCGGCGCGCCGATCTCGCTCGCGGTGCTGCCGTTCCGCAACGCTTCAGGCGATCCGACGCTCGACTCGCTGGGCTCGAGCTTGAGCCAGGTGCTCGGCACCGAGCTCGGCCAGTCGTCGCGCGTGCGGATGGTGCCGTCCGACCGGATGCACCAGGTCCTGCAGGATCTGAAGATCGAGCCCAACGCGACGCTCGCGCCGCAGGAGCTCGCGCGCGTGGCCGACTTCACCAACGCTCGCCGCGTGCTCTGGGGCCAGTACTCGCGCTTCGGCAACGCAATTCGCATCGACGCGACGCTGCAGGATCTCGACCGCGGGCAGAGCGTCCCGCTCAACGCGATGGCCGCCAACGACGCGAGCCTGTTGACGGCGATCGGCCAGCTGACCGACGCCGTGCGCGAAAGCCTCGCGCACGGATCGTCGGACATGTTGAGCGAGCTCAAAGCGACGTCGTGGAAGCCGTCGAC
Source organism: Vicinamibacterales bacterium (assembly GCA_035279905.1). GTDB lineage: Bacteria > Acidobacteriota > Vicinamibacteria > Vicinamibacterales > SCN-69-37 > DATEGZ01. Next base: position 13,519 of record DATEGZ010000095.1, on the reverse strand, counting down.
GAGCTCGTTCGACGCGCTGCGGCTCTACAACGAGGGCGTGCGGTTGAGCGAGCAGGGCGCGCACCAGGACGCGCAGAAGAGCTTCGAGGCCGCGACGAAAGCGGACGGCAACTTCGCGCTGGCCTACTCCGGGCTCGCGCGCGCCTACTCGAGCCTCGGATACGACAACGAAGCGGTGCAGAACTCGAGCCGCGCGATGAGCTTGAGCGAGGGGCTGCCGCCCTACGAGCGGTATCTCATCTCCGCGAGTCACTACCGGATCGTCAACGACACCGCCAAGGCGATCGAGGCCTACGAAAACCTCGTGAAGGCCGCGCCCAACAGCGCCACGGTCGAATACGATCTCGGCGGCCTGTACGAGCAGAGCGGCGATCTCGAGAAGGCGCGCGCGCACTTCGCGAAGGTCGTCGATCTCGATCCGAAGTTCGTCGAAGGGCAGCTGGCGCTCGGGCGCGTCGACATCAAGCGCGGCCACGCCCAGGATGCGCTGGCGCCGCTCAACACCGCGCTGACGCTGGCGATTCAGCTCAACCACGACGAAGTCCGCGCGAACACGCTGCAGGCCATCGGCATCGCCTACAAGCAGCTCGACCGGCTCGACGAGGCGCTCAAGAACTACCAGGAATCGCTCGACATCAAGCAGCGGATCGGCAACAAGCGCGGCATGGCCGGCAGCCTCGGCGAGATCGCACAGGTACAGGAGCGGCAAGGCAAGCTGAAGGAGGCCGAGCAGAGCTACCAGGCGGCGCTCAAACTGCAGCGGGAAATCGGCGACAAGAGCGGCATGAGCACGACGCTCATCAACCTCGCCGGGCTCCTGGGCGAAGCGCTGGGCCGGCCCGACGACGCGCTGCCGCTGTTGCGGGAGGCGCTGCAACTGAGACGTGACGCAGGAAATCCGGCGGGCGAGGCGCTGGTCCTCAATAACATCGGCAACGTCTACCTCGCGAAGGGCGATTTCTCCGAGGCGCAGACGTATTTCGAGCGCGCGCTCGAGCTGCGCGACAAGACCAAAGCGCGGCCACAGGACCTCGCCGACACGCTCCACAATCTCGGCGAGACGCTGTCGAAGGAAGGCCGATACGACCAGGCGCTCGCGCAGTACCTCCGCGCGATCGATCTGCGCCGCAATTCAGGCGACAAACGGGGCGCGGCGATCGAGTCCTACAGCATGGGCGCCGTGTTCGACGCGCAGGGCCGGTACGGCGCCGCCGTGAAAGCGAAGGAAGAGGCGCTCCAGAATTTCCGCGAGCTGAATCAGAAAGACTTCTGGCTCGGCGAAATCCTCGGCGGCTACGGCTACAGCCTGAGCCTCGCCGGCCGATCGGACGACGCGGTCAAGCCGCTGGACGAAGCGCTGGGCGTCGCGCGCGCGCTACAGAATCCGATTCTCATCGCGCAGACGCTGCGCTTTCAAACCGCGCGGCTCTTCTACGCCGGCGACGACAAGGGCGCGATCGCGCTCGCCGATCAGGCGACCGAGGCGGCGTCGAAAACGTCGGACAAGAGCCTGCAGCTCGCCTCGCAGGTGATCGCCGCGACGAGCACCGCCGCTGCGCAGCCGTCGCAGGCGCTGGCGGCGCGGCTCGCGAAGCTCGCTCAGGACGCGGACGCGATCGGACTGCCGTCGATGGCCGTCGAGTGCACGGTCGCGCGCGCCGGCGCGCTCTTGACGCTCGGCGATCGCGCCGGCAGCCGCAAGGACGCGGAACGCGCGCTCGCGCGTGCCGAGACGCTCGGCTTCCGGCTGCTCGCGGCCAAAGCCCACTATCTGCGTGCCGAGGCCATGCGCGCGACAGGCGACGCCGAGGCCAAGCGCGAGTACGGCCTCGCGGTGCGGCTGCTGAACGATCTCAGCCGTGAAGACGGCAACCAGAGTGTGCTCAAGCGCGCCGATTTGTCAGCGATCTACGAGGATGCAAAGAACAAGAGCTGAGTCCTTCAGGTACGACCGGTACGTCAGGAACCAGGAACGAACTATCGCTCGTCAACCTTCTTCAGAAGAGCAAAAAAGGATGACTGGAATGCAGGTTCGTCGCACCTGACGTACCAGTCGTACCTGAAGGTCTACGTGGTTTTGCGTCTAACGAGCCACGCCACGCCGGATCCGAGCAGCAACAGCGTGCCTGGCTCTGGCACCGCGGGCCCTTGCGCGACCAGGAACGACTGGAAGTTGTCGTCGCGTCCGCCGATGCCCGGGTCGATGCAGTCGCACCCGCCGAAGTACGTCCCGATGATCGTGATGTCGGTGTCGAAGCCGTTGCCGTTCACGTCGCCGCGGTTGTGAAGGATGCGGATGCGGTTGCCGGGATCGTTGGGAAAGCTCGGGTCCGTGTCGGTGAACCAGAAAATCGAAAGGTCGAACGTGCCCGTCCACGTGTTCGCGCCGGGCGCGGGCGCGTTGACCTCGAAGTCGATGCAGTTCACGCCGTCGAGCGGCACGCAGGTGTAGCCGGGGAAGCCGTTCAGCCGGCCCGACTGCACGAGCTGAGCCTGACTCGTCAGCGTGTTGGTCACGCTCACGTCGAACGGGCCGTGAACGGTGTTGAACAACAAGTCGAACTGATAGGCGCCGAAGTCGAACGCGGTGCGGTTGACGTCCCGGATCAGACAGCCCGGGCCGTTGTTCGAGCTGCCGCCGAACCCGCACGTGATCGTGCTCGCGTGCGCGGTGGACACGGCGAGGAGCAGAAGGCCCGCGCCAAACAGCGCCGCGCGGAGAAGTCTGGTCATGGGTGAACTCTCAAGCAAGTTGCTGTCCAACCGGGGGGCGTCGGCGATGGTCGCGCAATCACTCAGCAAACGCAAGGATCATCGGCCTCGGCGCGCGGCGCCCGGCAGAAGTCACGCGTCCCGGCGACTTTCGTCGCGCTCCTGGGCTATCATCCGCTCGCTGCCCGGTGCGGCGCGGAGGCCACAAATGGCGGGATCGGACGTGACGTTTTACCGCTGGACGGACATGCCGAAAGAGCGCGTGAATGCGTCGCTCGATCGGCGGCTCGTGACCGGCGCGCGGATGATGCTGGCGCACGTGTATCTGAAGAAGGGCTGCATCGTCCCGCGGCATCAACACGAGAACGAGCAGATCACGTACATCCTCGAAGGCGCGCTGCACTTCTGGATCGGCGAAGACGAGTCGCAGGAGATCACGGTGCGCGCCGGCGAAGTGCTGCACATCCCGTCCAACGTCTGGCACAAGGCCGAAGCGCTCGAGGACACGCTCGACGTGGACGTGTTCGATCCGCCGCGTCAGGACTGGCTCAACAAGACGGACGCCTACTTGCGCAAGTAAATGCCCAGAGCGCACAATGAGCGCTCGAATTCACCCAGCTCCTCTAGCCGATTGAAAGGGACACGTATGAAGCGCCTGGTTCCGGTCCTCGGTCTCGCGTTCGTGTTTGCCGCGACCCTCTTCGCACAGGATCCGCCGCCTGCCGGCGCCGGACGCCAGGGACAGGGCGGCGGCCGCCAGGGTGGCCGCGGTCCGGCGCTGCCGCCGATCGATCCGCCGAAGGAGTGGCTGTCGGCCAACCGGCCGAAGGAGCTGATCGAGTTCGACATGATGACGTGGCCCGAGGTGTACGACGCGATTCATCACCAGGGCAAGACGGTCGCGCTCTACTACACGGGTGGCACCGAGCACCGCGGTCCGCAGAACGTGAACGGCGGCCACACGCTGATGGCGCGCGAGACCGTGAAGGAAATCGCGCGCCGGCTCGGCAACGCGATCGTGTTGCCGGTGATCCCGTACTCGTCGAACAACGCGAGCGGGCAGCAGACGGGCACGCTCGGGCTGACGGACGAAATTCAGGGAATGATCTGCGAGCGCATCGCCGAGCAGGCGATCACCAACGGTTTCACGACCGTCGTGTTCCTCAACGATCACGGCGGCGGCGTCAACGTGTATCGCGAGATCGCGAAGAAGCTCGAGGACAAGTACCGCGCGCCCGAGCTCGCGCCGCGCAACATCCACGTCTTCTACGCGGACCGCGTGTACGGTCCGGCGCAGGATGACTTCAACAAGACGGTCCTCGAGCCGAAAGGGCTGCCGGTCAGCGGCCACGCCGGCATTCCGGACACGTCCGAGATGATGTTCCTCGGCAAGGGCAAGAACTGGACGCGCGAAGACCTGCTGAAGTACGCGGTCACGATGGGCCCGGGCTACGTGCCGGCGCCGCCGGCGCCGCGTGGGCAGGGTGGCGGTGCCGCAGGTGGCGGTGGCGGACGCGGTAACGCGACGCCGGATCCCAACGCGCCGCGCATCGTCGCGAGCGGTGTCAGCGGCGACGGCCGCCAGTCGAACGTTGAGCTCGGCAAGATGGCGTACGAGATGAAGGTCGACTACGCCGTCAAGCAGATTCAGGATTTTCTGGCGACTATTAAGTGATCAGTATTGGGCCATTGGGCCATTGGGCTATTGGGCTATTGAACGATCGGATGGCGTCATGAAACGACTCGTTATTTTCGTCGCAGCCCTGCTAGCGTTGCCCTCGACGGCGTGGGCGACGTGGTCGATCGTCGCCGTCGATCGCAGCACCAACCGCATCGTCATCGCCTCGGCCACATGCGTGAACAACGACGATGCGTTTTTGCGATTCGTGCAAGCGGTCGTCGTGCCCGGCAAGGGCATCGCGGCGTGTCAGGCGAGCGTCGATACACGCGAGGGCCATCCGAACCAGATGCTCGTCTACACCGAGCTGCAGAAGGGCACGGATCCGGCGAAGATCATCGACATGCTGAGCGCCGATCCGGCGTTTCAATCACGCCAGTTCGGCATCGTCGATCTGCAGGGCCGGTTTGCCGGTCACTCCGGACTCACCAACGGCTACGTCTCTCAGGACATTCAGGGCCAGGTGCCGGGCACGCAGATCTTCTACTCGATCCAGGGCAACATCCTGCGTCCAGGCGAGGTTGTGCCGCACGCGGTGAAGGCGTTCCTCGAGACGAAGGGCGCGTTGACCGATCGGGTGATGGCGGCAATGGATGCGGCGGACGCGTCTGGCGGCGACAGCCGCTGCACGTGCCCACCGCCGCCGACAGACGGCACGACGCCGGCGATTCCGTGCGACAGCAAGACCGCGCACATCGCGTACATCCTGATGGCGGAAGCGACGGACCCGAGCGGCCAGTCGCACAACGACGGGAAGTACTCAATGTACATCACCGTCACGCAGCCCGGTCCGGACAAGGGCCCGAATCAAATCAAAGAGGGCGAAAACCTCAATCCGGTGAAAACGCTCCGGATGCGCTACGACGCGTGGCGGAAGCTTCAGCCCGCGACGTACAAATAGGCGGCACGCGATGAAATCCGCGTCTCTCTTCCTCGGGCTGGGCCTGACGGTCGTGATGATCTCGACCGTTGATCTTCCCGCGCAAACGCCGCCGCCTGCCGGGCAACAGCAAACGGGACAACAAACGGGACAGCGGGGCGGCGCCGCGCCGGGTCAGCCGGGGCAGCCCGGCCAGCGTGGCGGCGGTGGACGTGGCGGCCGCGGCGCGATCGCGGTGATGACGCTCACGTCCACGGCGTGGACCGACGGCGCGACGATTCCGTTGAAGTACACGCAGGCGGGTGCGGAAGTGTCTCCGCCGCTGGCGTGGACGAACGCGCCGGACACCGCGACGAGCTTCGTGCTGATCGTGCACGACCCCGATGCCGCGGTGAACAGCCAGACGAATGCCGCCGAAGACGTGCTGCACTGGATGGTGTGGAACATTCCCGGTGCGGCGCGCAGCCTGCCCGAGGCCGTGCCGCAGGGACCGCAGAATGCCGACGGCGTCCGGCAGATCAGCCAGACCGGGCCGTACTATCGCGGTCCCGCCGCGCCGGCGACCGGCCCCGCGCATCACTACGTGTTCGAGCTCTACGCGCTCGACGCGACGGTCGACGTCGAGCCGGTGGGCAAGTCCGTGGTCGAGACGCGCGCGGCTGTCCTCGCGGCGATGGCCGGACACGTGCGGGGGAAAGCGGTGCTCATCGGCACCTACAAGAGAGCCGAGTGATCAAGTTAGAGGTTTGAAGTTCGAAGTTTGAAGTTCGGAGTGCCAGCGTGCTGTCTCCAACTTCGAACTTCGTACTTCGAACTTCTAACTTGACCCGCCCTATTCCACGCGAAGCGCTGTAACTGGATCGACGCGTGCCGCGCGCCGTGCCGGGATCCACGCGGCCAGACAGCCCGCCACCGCCAGCGTGATCGCCACCACTGCAAACGTTCCCGGATCCGTGGGCGTCGTGTTGAACAGGAAGCTCGCGATCACGCGCGTCGCGAGCGCGGCCGCGCCAAGGCCGGCGATCGTGCCCAGGACGATCGGCCACGCGGAATCACGCACCATCGCCAGCACCACCTGACCGGCGCGCGCGCCGAACGCCATCCGCACGCCGATTTCCTGCGTCCGCCGCGCGACGGCGTACGCCGTCATCCCGAACACGCCCACGAGCGCGAGCACCAGGCCCAGGCCGCCGAGGAGCGCGAGCAGGACCGTGCGCTGCCGCGGCCGCAGGAGATCGCGCGCGAGCAGTTCGTCGCCCGATCGAATCTGCTCGACGAGCACGCGCGGTCCCACGCCAAACGCCGCTTGCCGCATCGTGTCCGCAAGTCCGGGGATCGAGTGCGACGTCCGCAGCACGATGATCATGCTCTTGCTGCGCGCGCTCATCGGCGCTACCGGGCGGAACGGCAGGTAGACCTGCGGCGGCGTGTCGAAGAGCGCGCCGTCGTGGCGCACGTTCGGAACCACCGCCGCGACTTCCCACACTCCCTTGTCCGGCCCCGTCTCCAGCTGCACCTGGCGACCGACAGCCGACCCATCCGCGAACAACGTCCGCGCCGCGCCAGCGCTGACGACGATCAGATTCCGTCCGCTGGCGAGATCTGCCTCGGTGGGCAGCTGACCTTCGGTCGCTGGCAGCGCGATCGTTTGAAAGTATCCCGGCAAATACCGCTCGACGCCCAGGCCGGACGAGTTGCCGTCAACGATGAAGCTTGCGAACGAGAGGCTGCCGCCGAGCGGGACGTTGTCGATGGCGCCGGCGGCCCTGACGCCCGGAACGCGTCGCAGCGCGTCGAGCAGCTGCGGATAGTACTGCGCGTGGGTCGCCGGATCGTCGCTCAGCGGCGTTGCTCGCATCGTCACGATCGCGCCGGGCTCGAAGCCAAGGTCGATCGACATCACGCGTGCGAAGCTCCGGACCATCAAGCCCGCACCGGCGACCAGGACGACCGCGAGAGCGATTTCGGCGGCGATGAGCAGCTGTCCGCCGCGGCGGGTGAGGGTCGATCCTTGACGGCGATTCCCGCGCGCGAGCGTCGGGCCCAGGCTCGTGCGCGACAGCCGTAGCGCGGGCACGAGGCCGAACACCAGGCCGGTGAACACCGTCAGCGCGACCGCGGCGCCGAGCACGCGCAGGTTGAGCTTGGCGGGCGCGTCAACCGGGAGCGCGAGCGGAATGTTTGCGACGAGCGCGTCCAGCGACAGCCAGGCGACGACGACGCCAATCACTCCCGCGGACAGTGCCAGCACGATGCTTTCGGTCAGCAGCTGGCGGGTCAACCGGCCTCGTCCGGCGCCGATCGACGCGCGCACCGCAAGCTCTGCCTGGCGCGTGGTCCCGCGCGCGAGGAGCAAGCCTGCAACATTCACGCAAGCGATCAGCAGGACCACGCCGACGGCGCCGGCCAGGATGTTCACCGTCGTGCGATAGCCGGCGCGCGTGAACTCGAGCATCGACTCTGCGCGGACGGCCGCGTTCGGCGCGCGCCCACCCGGACCCACCGGCATGGTCGTCAGCGCGGTCATGCGCTGGCTGGCCTGTTCGTTGCTGCCGCCAGTGGCGAGCCGCGCGACGACAACCCCGCCGGAACCACGTTGATCGAGTTGTTCGACACGAAGGGGACGCCAGATCGAGGTGTCGGTTTCGAAATGGTTGGGCAAAATGCCGACGATCGTTGCGGAGCCACTGTCGAAGCGCAACGGCTGGCCGATGACAGAACGATCGCCGCCGAAGCGGCTCTGCCAGAATGGATAGCTCAAGAGGACGACGGGCGGCGCGCCGGGCGCCATGTCGTCGTTGTTGAACGCGCGGCCCGCGATCGGCGCCACGCCAAAGACGCTGAGATAGTCAGCGGTCGCCCCGCCTGCCGAGACGCGTTCGGGTTGATCGCCTTCAAGGACGGGCTCGGGATAAATGTCTTTCCACATCGCCTGCGCCGAAAAGATCCCGGTCGGCTGCCAACGCAGCATGTCGTTGTAGGAGGGCGCCATTCGACCGATCTGACCGTCCCGCCGCGCGAACTCGATGCCGATCCGCACAAGCTGTTCGGGATGCGGGTACGGCAGCGGATTGAGCATCGCGGCGTCGACGACGGTGAAGATCGCCGTGGACGCGCCAATGCCGAGAGCGAGCGTGAGGATCGCGACGAGCGAAAACCCGCGCTGCCTTGCGAGCAGCCGCACGCTGTACCGCACATCCTGCCAGATGGTCTCCATGACGCCGCCTCCTCGCACCTCGTAGCCGCGATCCTGATGGAGCGCGACGTTGCCGACACGATCGCGCGCCTTGCGCGTGGCTTCGTCGCGCGTGAGCCCTTCGCGCTCGTACTGCTCCACGCGCGAGTCCACGTGGAAGCGCAATTCGTCATGGATTTCGCCGGCGATCGCGTCGCGGCGTGCGATCGCGCGGAGGCGGGCGAGGAGCGATCGCAGGGCGCCCATGGTTCAGCTGCTGAGCACGCCCTTCACTGCCGCGGTGAGCCGGCCCCAGCTTTCCGTCTCGGCGGCGAGCTGCGCGCGGCCGGCCTTGGTGAGGCGGTAGAAGCGCGCGCGGCGCCCGCTCTCGGTCACGCCCCAGCTCGACGCGAGCCAGCCGCGCGACTCCATGCGATAGAGCGCCGGGTAGAGCGAGCCTTCCTCGACCGACAGGACGTCGTTCGACAATCGCTCGAGCCGCACCGCAATGGCATAGCCGTGCAGCGGCTTGTCGTCGATCGTCTTGAGCACCAGCATGTCGAGCATGCCGTGCAGCTGATCGCTGTTCGTGCGCGTCGCCATGCTCAGGCAGACTAAGGCTTAGACAGGCTAGGTGTCAAGATCAGGCACCGGCCTGAACTATGATTTGCCTCACTCTCGGAGGCGTTGGGTGTCAAAGACGGCGGCAGTGGTGGTCATCGGCGGCGGGATCAACGGGTGCACAACGGCGTACGCGCTCGCGAAGCGCGGGGTGAAGAACGTCGTGCTGGTCGAGAAAGGGCACATCGCGTCCGGGCCGACCGGGCGCTCGAGCGGCATCGTGCGGCAGCACTACTCGCACGAGACGCTCGCCGCGATGGCGCGTGACAGCGTCAAGGTCTGGCAGCACTTCGAGCACGAGATCGGCGGCGATGCCGGGTTCGTCCAGTCCGGCGTCGTCTTTGCCGTCGGGCCGAAGGACGTCGAGTCGATTCGCGCGACCGTGGCGATGCACCAGCGCATCGGCATCGACGCGCACATTCTGTCGCCGTCGGACATGAAAGCGCTCGATCCGCAGATCTCGACCGAGGGGCTGTCGTGCGCCGCGTACGAGCCGGGCGGCGGCTACGCGGATCCGGCCCTCGCCGCGGCGAGCTACGCGGAGGCCGCGCAGAAGCTCGGCGTCGAAGTCATGCGCAAGACCACGGTCACCGGGCTGCGCATCGAGCACGGCAAGATGGCCGGCGTGACGACGTCGGCCGGCGAGATTTCGTCGCCGGTCGTGATCAACGTCGCGGGCGTGTGGGGCGGACACATTGCCGCGATGGCCGGCGCGACGATTCCGATTCACGCCAGCCGCCACCCGGTCGTGCTCGTGCGGCGGCCGACGTCGTGGCGCAATCCCACGCCGGTCTGGGCCGATCTGCTCACCGGCTGGTACTTCAAGCCCGAGCGGAACACCGGCATGATGGTCGGCTCGCTCGCCGACACGTCCGACAACGTCGATCCCGACAACCACGCGACGACGCCGACGTTCGCCGAGATCGAGGAGTACTCGGCGGGCGCGCTGACGCGGTTCCCGATTCTCGAAGAGGGCGCGGCGCAGGGCGGATGGGCGGGCCTCTACGACGTCACGCCCGACTGGCAGCCGGTGATCGATCGCATTCCGCACGTTGAGGGTTTCTTCTGCGTCGTCGGCATGAGCGGCCACGGCTTCAAGATCGCGCCCGCGATTGGTAAGTCGGTCGCGGACCTTGTGCTCGACGGCGCGTGCAAGACGTACGATCTCAGCCTCTTCCGCTATTCGCGATTCGCCGAGCACCAGTCGAGCCGCGGGGCGTATGGCTTCGGCATCGTCGGGTAGGGCACTCGTCGTCCTTCTCAGTGCGTTCAGCCTCGTCGGCTACGTGCTGCGCATGAACATCTCGGTCGCGTCGCCATACATGATGGCGGAGCTCCACCTCGACAAGATTCAGATGGGGCAGGTATTCAGCGCGTTCATGCTTGGCTACGCGCTGTTCCAGGTGCCGTGGGGCGTGTTCGGCGATCGCATCGGTCCCGGGGTGACGCTCGCCGTCGCCGGATCCATCTGGGCGGCGACGACGATGCTCACGGGACTCGCGCCGGGCATCCTGGTTCCAGCGGGCACGGCGAGCCTGGTGGCGCTGATGGGCGTTCGCTTCCTGCTGGGCGTCGGGCAGGCGGCCGCCTATCCGGTCGCGTCGCGTGCGGTCGCGAGCTGGCTGCCGACATCGCGCCGCGCGTTGTCGTTCTCGGCGCTCATCGTCGGCATGGCGATCGGATCGGCGTTCACGCCGCCGCTCGTGTCGTGGGTGATGGTCACGGCCGGCTGGCGTGTCTCGTTCTATCTCACGGCGTTTCTCGCGCTGGTGCTGACGGCGGCGTGGGTCGCCGCGTTCGTCTCACAAGCGAAACAGCCGACCGTTGCCGCCGCGTCGCCGCAAGCCGCGCGCGGATCGTGGCTCGGCGTGCTCAAAGATCGCAACGTCGTGATGATGTCGCTGAGCTATTTCTTCGACAGCTACGTCCTGTTCGCGTTCGTCTTCTGGCTCTACATCTATCTGACCGAGCAGCGCGGGTTCACCGTGATGCAGAGCGGGTTCTACACCGCGCTGCCGTTTGCGGTCGCGATTCCGCTCGTGCCCGCGGCGGGCTACCTGTGCGATCACCTCGCCGCCCGCTACGGTGCGTGGGGACGACGGATCGTCGCGATGACCGGGCTCGGTCTGTCGGCGATTTTTCTCGTCGTCGGCATCAACGTCGCGAGCCCCGCGCAAGCGCTCGCGGGCCTCTCGCTCGCCGTCGGGTTTCTCCTCTGCACCGAGCCCGCGTACTGGTCGACGTCGATGGATCTTGGGGGCGCCTACGCCGGCACCGCGGGCGGCGTCATGAACATGGCGGGGAATCTCGGCGGCGTCGTCTCGACCGCGCTCGTGCCGATCCTCGTCAGTCACTTCGGCTGGCCGTTCGCCTTCATTTCCGCGGCAGGCTGCGCGATCGCTGGCGCGGCGCTGTGGCTGTTGGTGCGGCCGTCCCCAATGGCCCAATAGCCCAATTTCCCAATAGCCCAATGGTGCCGGGTGTAGCATGCGTCTGCCTGTAACCGGAGGAGGACGCCATGAACCGACGGGAATTCCTTCGCGATGCTGCCATGGCCGGTGCCGCCGCCAACGTGCTCGTGGGCACGACGAGTCCGGCCGACGCACAAACATCCACGCCCCACTCGCGCATCAAGGTGACAAGAAAGTCGCGCGCGGCATGAAGGCCGTCGCCGCGAGCCAGCATCCGATCGTCACGCAGACGATGCTGAACACGTTGAAGAGCGGCGGAAACGCCGTCGACGCGGCGATGGCCGGCGCGATCACGCAGGCCACCGTGCAGCTCGACATGACGAACCACACGGGCACGGTGTCGTTCATCTACTGGGAAGCGAAGACGGGCAAGACGTATCAGCTCAACAGCATGGGCACGCTCGTCGCGCACCTGCCGCCGTTCCGGACGTATCCGCCGGGGCTGGGCGGCGTCGCGGCCGGCGCGCCGATGGCGTGCATTCCGGGATTCATGCCGGGCGTCGCCGCGATCCACGCGCGCTTCGGCAGCAAGCCCTGGAAGGCGCTCGTCGAGCCCGCGATTCCGTGGGCCGAGAACGGCCATCCGATGGACGAGTTCACGCGCGCGGTCCTCGAATACGAGCTCGAGGGCAACACGTTCTTTCCGTCGATGCGCGAGATCTACGCGCCGAACGGTTTCACGCCGTCGGTCGGCGAGCTGTGGAAGAACCCCGCGCTCGCGAAAACGCTGCGGCGGCTCGCGGACGAAGGGCCCGAGTACTTCACGAAAGGCGAGTGGGCGCAGCATTTCGTCGCGACCGCGAATCAGCTCGGTTGGCAGATCAAGCTCGGCGACATGACCGCCACGCCGCCGCGCTGGCAGGAGCCGATGCGCTGGGCGTACAAGGGCTACGAGATCGTGCAGCCCGCGCCGCCGGAGCGCCAGGGCCTGTTCTGCAATCTCGTGCTCGGGATGCTCAATCACCTCGACGTCACGAAGCTCGGTCACTACACGGAATCTGCCGAGAGCTTGTACTACTTCGCGCACGCGCTGCGGCGCGCGGAGTTCGAGCTCGGCCTCCTGTCCGATCCGGATCAGTTCGGCGTCCCGATGGAAACGTGGACGTCCGACGCCTTCCACGCGCATCTCGCGTCGATCCTCAAGAACTCGCGGCCGAAACCGGGCATCGATCTCACGCGGCACGTCGAGTACACGTCGTACCGCTCCAATCTGCAGGCGTTCGGGTGGGCGGCGAGCGCGACTTCCGCGGAAGTGCGCCAGCCGGCGGGCAGCTGTGAGCTGACGTGTGTCGACGAACAAGGCAACTGGGTCCAGATGATGGACACGCTGCAGTCGGGCGGCATCGCCGGGATCGCGGTCGATGGTGTGCCGATGTGCGGCAGCCACTGCACGTTCGACACGCAAGCGTCGATCAGCGGCTGGCTCGGCGTGCCGGGCAACCGCATGCGCTCCGTCATGGGCAACACGATCGTGCTCAAAGACGGCAAGCCCGTCCTCTCGATGGGCACGCCCGGCAACGTTCACTGCACGATCCCGCAGGTGCTCTCGAGCGTGATCGACTACGGCAGGGATCCGTACGACGCCGTCGTGTTGCCGCGCATGTTGCCGATGCGCAGCGACTTCACGATCGAAATCGAAACGCGGCTCCCGGAAAAAGTGCTGCGCGATCTCGTGAAGCTCGGCGCGAAGCTCAAGCCGCTGCCGCCCTTCGACTTCCACATGGGCTCGTTCCAGCAGGCGTGGCGGGATGCGAAAACGGGCCTGCTCAACGCGTCAAGCGACCCGCGCCGCGCTGGGCAGGCGGGGGGATATTGAGGTTCCGCATGCCAAAGCGTCTCCTGCTGTCTGCGTTCGGGTGCGTGGCCGCGCTCTGTCTCCGGCCCATCGTCGTCGCGCAGTCGCCGTCCGGCCCGCCCGCGTGGGCCTACGGTGTGCCGCCGGCCAGTGCGACGCCCGCGCCGGGCGGACAGCGTGGCGGGGG
>DATEGZ010000094.1:0-32853 GCA_035279905.1 Vicinamibacterales bacterium | reverse complement strand
CGCGCGCGCGGCCGGCTGTCAGAAGCCCGTCCTCGCCTGTCTCATGACCGATCCAGCGCGGCCGGTGCCGCTGAAGGTCGGCAGCGAGCGCGTCCCCACCTACGTGTTCCCGGAGAACGCCGTGCGTGCGCTGGCCAAGGTCGTGCGATACGCAGAATGGCGCGGCGCAGTACCCGGCCAGACGAAGCGGTTCGACGACACGATGACCGACGCCGCGAAGCGACTGTGCCGGTCGGTCGTGGCGACTCGCGGCGAAACCTGGCTGACGGCCAACGAGATGGAACGCCTGCTGACCGCGTACCGTCTGCCACTGGTGCTGGGTGTGCTCACCGGCGAGCCGGATGAGGCCGCAGCGGTGGCCCAGGCGATTGGCTACCCCGTCGTGGCCAAGCTCAGCGCGCGCGATCTGATTCACAAGACCGACATCGGCGCTGTCATCACGTCGTTGCGAAGCGGCGCCGAGGTTCGCGATGCGGTCTCGCGTCTGCTGGCCACCGCAACCTCGCACGGGATTCACGCCGACGGCGTGCTGATTCAACCGATGGTCACCGGCGCGGTCGAGACGATCGTCGGACTCGCGCACGATTCGCTGTTCGGTCCGGTGCTGGGCTTCGGTCTCGGAGGCACGGACGTCGAGCTGGAGCGCGACGTCCACTTCCGCGTCGTGCCGCTGACCGACCGCGACGCGAGCGATCTCGTCAAGGACAGTCGTGCGTTTCCGCGCCTGACGGGCTATCGCGGGCGGCCGGTCGCGGACCTTGCGGCGCTGTCGGACATCCTGCTGCGGCTGTCGCAGCTCGCGCAGGACCTGCCTGAAGTGCGAGAGATCGACTTCAACCCGGTGATGGCGCTGCCGCGCGGCCAGGGCTGCGCGATCGTCGACGCGCGCGTCCGCGTCGCGCCGCCTCCGGCTCCGCCGCCCGCGCGCGAAACCGCACCCGCCGCTCGCGGAGAGTTCACATGAGCGTGCTGACACCGGAGCGGTCTCGCTCCCGGCTCCTCGTGACGTTCATCGGGACCGGGCTTGCGTTCATGCTCATTCCCGGGACCTTTCTCGGTGTCTGGAATCTCGTGCAGATCAGCGGGCGCGAGAGCGTCTCGCTGGTCTCGCCCGCGTGGCTGCAGGCGCACGGCCACGCGCAGATCTTTGGCTGGATTGGCAGCTTCATCCTCGGCATCGGCTTCTATTCGCTCCCCGCGTCCAGGCAGCAGGCGGCGAGCGGTCTCCGACAAGCGTGGATGGCGTGGCTCGTGTGGACGGCCGGCGTGCTCATGCGATGGGCCACCAACGTCTACGGCGGTCCCTGGCAGATCCTCCTGCCCGCGTCGGCGGTGCTCGAACTGACGGCATTCGCGCTGCTCTTCTCGAAGGTCGCGAGGCATCGACCAGACGGTGCGCTCGGGCTCCAGCCGGCGGTGCGCATCGTGATCTCCGCCACCATCGGGCTTGGACTGACGCTCCTGTTCAACCTCGGAGCATGTCTGTACGTGGCTCGACTTGGACAAACGCCGGCGCTTCCGCATGGGCTCGATCAGCGCTACCTGACATTGGCGACCTGGGGCTTTCTCGCGCCATTCATCTGGGGCTTCAGCGCGAAGTGGCTGCCGGTCATGTTGGGCCTGCGCACGACACGTGTGCGTCCGCTCTTGACGGGCGTGCTCGTGAACGCCGTCGCGGTGGTCCTGGCGCTCGCCGGGTGGATCGCGGCCAGCGCCGCGCTCGTGCCGATCGGCGCGGCATTGGTGATCGCCGGCTTGCGTCTGTTCGAGCGATCGGAAAGCGCCGCGAAGACGAGGGGCGTGAGCGTCGGATTCCCGCTGTTCGTGCGGCTGGCGTATCTCTGGCTGCTCGTTTCATCGCTCCTGACCCTGAGCGCGGCGATCTGGGACGTCTCGGGAGGCATCTGGGGCGCGGCCAGGCACGCGTTCACGGTCGGCTTCGTGTCGACGATGGTCTTCTCGATCGGTCAACGCGTGTTGCCCGCCTTTGCGGGCGCTCGCGTGCTCTGGAGTCCGCGGCTGATGTCCGCCAGCGTGATCTGTCTCAACGTCGGCTGTCTTCTTCGCGTCGCGAGCGAAATCCCCGCCTACCAGCACGGCGCCGCGTGGGCGTGGTCCGTCCTGCCGATCTCCGCGATGACAGAGATGACGGCCGTGACGTTCTTCGCCGTGAACTTGCTCGTCACCCTGCTCGGTGAGCGCGGAATGTCGGCCGCGCCGGCGGTGGCGGCAGCGGCCCGCTAGGCCAGATGTCGCGGCAGCACCAATCGTGCGACCGTGCCGCCCGACGGCGCGTTGGCGAGCGTCAACTCGCCGCCGTGGGCCTCGACGATGCGCCTCGCGGTCGGCAGGCCGAGTCCGGTGCCTCGATGCTTCGTCGTGAAGAACGGCTCGAACACGCGCTCGCCCAGGTCCAGTGGAATCCCCGGTCCGTGATCGGCGACCGTGAGCGTCCACGTATCCTGTCCAGGCGACGCGACGTCGACGTCAATCCGGCCCGCGTGGTTCATCGCTTGCGCGGCGTTGATCAACAAGTTGGTCACGACGACGCGCAACTGATCGGCGTCCCCTTCAACCGTCATATCGGTGTCGCCGTGAATCGCGATCTGCACGTCGCGCGTGGCCGGATCGAGCGCCGCCGATGCCCTGAGATCCGCCAGAAACGCCGCGACGTCGATCTCGACGCGCTTCAGCTCGCGAACGCGCGCAAAAGTGAGGAGATCGTTCATCACGGCGTTGAGCGAGTCGACGCGGGCAACGATGTCGCGAATCAGCTCGCGTCCGTCGGCCGCCTCGGGAAACAACGAGGCCAGCAGCTGCAAACCGCTCCGGATGCCCGCGAGCGGGTTGCGCACTTCGTGCGCGACGACCGCCGCCATCTCGCCGAGCGTGGTGAGCGCGGCCTGCTCGCGCAGCCGCTGCTCCTGCCGCTTGCGCTCGGTGATGTCGTAGCGGATCGCCAGGTACTGCCACGGCTTGCCCCGCTCGTCGAGGAAGGGCACGATCGTCGTGTCCACCCAGTAGAGCGACCCGTCCTTCGCCCGGTTGCGCAGCTCGCCGCGCCAGATCTCGCCGTGCGCGATCGTCCGCCACAGGCCCTGGATGAACTCCTTGCTGTGATACCCCGAATTCAGGATCCGGTGGTCCTGTCCGATCAGCTCCTGGCGGGAGTACTTCGAGATCTCGCAGAACTTGTTGTTGGCGTAGGTGATGCGCCCGGGCACGTCGGTGATGGCGACGATCGCCGACTGATCGAGCGCATAGCGAATCTGCTCGAGCTCGTTGGTCGACGGGGAGATGGTCGGAGCAGCTCGTTCGGTCATACCCTCGGGCGCGGTTCTTGGTTACTCTATGGGCGGTTGGCGGCCGACGCAACCAACCGCATCGAGTTCCGATATGGCTCACGAAACCGTCCTCGTCGTTGACGACGAACAGCTGATTCGCCGGTCGATCGCCAAGCGCCTCGGCGCGGTCGGCTACACCGTCCTCGAAGCCGAGAACGGCAAGGTGGCGCTCGAGCAGGCGGCGACGGGCGTCGACCTCGCGATCCTCGACTATCGCCTGCCCGATCTCGACGGTCTCACGGTCCTCAAGCAGATCCGCCAGCTCGATCCGGACGTGCTCGTGATTCTGCTGACGGCCTATGCCAGCGTGGACACGGCCGTCGAAGCCATGAAGCTCGGCGCGTACCACTTCATGAACAAGCCGTTCGACCTCGAGGCGCTGACCGCGATGGTCGAGCAGGCCCTCGAGACGACGCGCCTTCGGCGCGAGGTCCGGCAGCTGCGCGCGACGCAGGCCGAGCCGTACAGCCTCGAGCGGATGGTCGGTGAATCGGCGCCGGTGCGGGAGTTCAAAGCGCTGATCAAGCGGGTGGCGGCGAGCCCGGCCTCGACGGTGCTCCTGACGGGCGAGAGCGGCACGGGCAAGGATCTGACGGCCAAGATCCTCCACTACTCGAGCGCGCGCGCCGCGCGGCCGTTCGTCAACATCACCTGCTCGGCGCTGCCGGAGACGCTGCTCGAGAGCGAGCTCTTCGGTCACGAACGCGGGGCGTTCACCGATGCGCGGCAGCAGAAGAAGGGGCTGCTCGAGCAAGCCGACGGCGGCACCGTCTTCCTCGACGAGATCGGCGAGATGACGCCGCACCTGCAAGCCAAGCTGCTGCGGTTTCTCGAGGAAAAGACGTTCCGCCGCGTCGGCGGCTCGACCGACGTGCACGTGGACGTGCGCGTCGTCGCCGCGACGAACCGCAACCTCGAGGACGAAGTGCGCCACGGCCGCTTCCGCGAGGATCTGTTCTACCGGCTGAACGTCGTTCCGCTGCCGCTGCCGCCGCTGCGCGCGCACATCGAGGACGTGCCGGCGCTCGTGAGCTACTACGTCGACGTGTTCAACCGCGAGTTCAAGAAGAACGTGCACGGCGCGTCGCCGGCGACGTTGAAGCTGCTGACGAGCTACGGCTGGCCGGGCAACGTGCGGGAGCTCCGCAACGCCACGGAGCGCGCGATGCTGCTCACGATGGGCGACACGCTCGAGCCGGCCGATTTCCCCATCGCCACCGCGGAAAGCGCGGCGGCGCACGCCGTGGCCCTGCCGCCGCAGGGCCTGGACCTCGACGAGACGGAGCGGAGCCTCGTGCTCCAGGCGCTCGAACGCACGGGGTGGAACCAGACGCGCGCCGCGAAGCTCCTCGGCCTCAACCGCGATCAGATCCACTACCGGATCGAGAAGTTCAAGCTCCAGCCCGCGGCGCCGCGATCGTAATCTTCTTATATAGCGATATTGCTATACTTAAGGCGTGTCCACCGCACGCCGCCCGGCCGCCGGCCGGCCGAAGCTCGTGGCCGCGCTCCGGGGCTACACGCGCCGCACCGCCGTCGCGGACCTCACCGCGGGCGTCACCGTCGGCCTCGTCGCGCTGCCGCTCGCCATGGCGTTTGCCATTTCGTCCGGCCTCACGCCCCAGGCCGGCCTCTACACGGCCATCGTCGCCGGCGCGATCATCTCGATTTTCGGCGGATCGCGCGTCCAGATTGGCGGCCCGACCGGCGCGTTTGTCGTGATCGTCGCCGGCATCGTCGCGCGCCACGGCGTGGACGGGCTGTTCCTGTGCACGTTGATGGCCGGCGGGCTGCTCGTCGTGCTCGGCGCGACCGGGATGGGGTCGGCGGTCCGCTTCATCCCGCGCCCGGTCGTCGTCGGCTTCACCAACGGCATCGCCGTGCTGATCGCCAGCACGCAGATCCGGGACTTCTTCGGGCTCCAGGCCGGTACCGTGCCCGGCGATTTTCTGCCGCGGCTCGAGGTGCTCGCCGCGCAGTTTCACACCTGGTCCCCCACCGCCACGACGCTCGCCGTCGGCGCGCTCGCGGTCGTCATCGTGGCGAATCGCGTCTCCACGCGCGCGCCCGGCATGATCCTGGCCCTCGTCGGCGGCACGCTCGCCGTCGCGGTGTTCCACCTGCCGGTGGAAACGATCGGGACACGATTTGGCGGCATTCCGGCCGGCTTGCCGAAACTTCAGCTGCCGACCGTTCGCCTCGAGCTGCTTGGCGGACTCATCGTGCCGGCGATGACGGTTGCCATGCTTGGCGCGATCGAGTCCCTCATGTCCGCGATGGTGGCCGACCGGATGAGCGGCGATCGGCACGACTCGAATGTCGAACTCATCGCGCAGGGGCTGGCCAACCTGGCCTCGCCGCTCGTTGGCGGGCTGCCCGCGACGGGCGCCATTGCGCGGACGGCAACGAACATCCGATCCGGGGCGAAGACGCCGATCGCGGGCATCGTGCACGCGCTGACGCTCCTGATCATTCTGCTCGTGGCGGCGCCGCTCGCGCGACACGTGCCGCTGGCCGTGCTCGCGGCGATTCTCCTGGTCGTCGCCTACAACATGGGCGACTGGGCGGAGATTCCCGAGTTGCTTCGCCTGACCCGGACCGACATCGCGGTCTGGATTGTCACGTTCGGGCTCACCGTGTTTGCGGATCTCACCGTGGCCGTCGGCGTCGGCATGGTGTGCGCGGCGCTGCTCTTCATCAAGCGCGTCGCCGACACGACAACGGTGACGGTGGTTACCGACGAGTACGTGCGGGAGGGACACGTGCACGTCCTGCAGGGCAAGACGATTCCGCCTTACGTGCGCATCTTCCGCATCCACGGCCCGTTCCTCTTCGGCGCCACGGACAAGCTGCGGCCCGTGTACGACCAGATTCCGGATCTGCCGCAGGTCGTGATCCTGCGCCTGCGCAACATGACGGCGCTCGATGCGACGGGCTTACGAGCGTTCGAGGATCTCGCGCAGGCGCTGCAGCGATCGGGACGGCACCTGGTCATCTGCGGGGCGAGGCACCAGCCGGCGAGCCTGATTGCCCGCGCGGATTTTCACCGGCACATCGGCGACGCCAACATCTGCGCGCACGTCACGGACGCGCTCCAGCGGGCGCGGGACATTCACAATACGCCGCACGGCGAGCCGGGCTCGCCGGCCGCATAGCGACAGCGAGGCGCCCATGGGCATTCCGTCACCGCAGCTCCAGAACCTCAAGGCCGAGTTCTTTCGGGCGCTCGCGCATCCGATTCGGATCCGCCTGCTCGAGGTGCTGGTGACGCGGGGTGAGACGAGCGTTCAGGATCTGCAACGGGCGCTCGGCCTCGACCAGCCGATCGTGTCGCAGCAGCTCGCGCGTCTGCGCGCGAGCGGGATTGTCGCGGCGAAGCGCCAGGGATCGGCCACGCGCTACGTCTTGACCGACCCCCAGCTCAAAACCCTGCTGCAGGTCGCGAAGCAGATCCTCAATCGACGGCTCGTCGGCGTGCGCTCGCTCCTCCGTGAGCTCGAGCACGACACCGCGGCGCGCGCCTAGCGACCACTGCGCTCGACGACCAGCACCGAGAACGAACCGGGCAGCACGGGCCCGCGGCCACGCCCGCCGGCCGGCGCCGGACCAAACTTCGCCGCCGCGAGGAAGATGCGATGGTTGGTGGGATCGAGGCCCATGTTTCTCGAGGCCGGCGCCGTCTGCACCGTTTCCGCGACGTGGTACGTGTCGGGCGAGTCCTGATGAATGACCGTGAGCGTGCCGTCGGCGTTCGACGCGAACGCGTCGGCCGACGCCGGATCGTAGCCGGCGCCGTCGACGCCGGTGCCGATCGGCAGTGTCGTCACGATTTTGCCGGCCTGGTAGTCGGAGACCGCCATGACGCCGCTCCGACAGCCGCTGAACAGCCGATGGTGCGCGGTGTCGATCGCCATGGAGACGGGCTGCTTGCACGGCTCGGTGGACCAGCGCCGCGTCACCGTCGCCGCTTTGGCGTCGATCTCGACGACTTCGCTCACGTCCGTGAGATTCGCGTACACCTTCCCGTCGCCCGCCGGCTGGCCGTATTCGGGCTTGCCGCCAAGAGGAATGTTCGTGATGAGCTTCCCCGCCGGGTCGATGACGGTCGACGAGTGCGCGTCGCCGTTGAGCGTGAACACGCGGTTCGAGACGCTGTCGAAGACAATCGCGTCAGCGTCCTCGGCCGCCGGAATGCGCGCGAGCTCCTTGAACGTCTTCAAATCGAACATCACCACGGATTGATCGTTGCCCGAGGTCGCGAAGCCGTGCCCGGACGCGGGGGCGATAGCGGTGCCGTGGGCGCCGTTGATCCCGGTGACCTCGCCGAGCAAGGTGCCGGTGTTTTCATCGACGACCATCACGCGAGTCTGCCGCGCGATGAAGATCCGATGATTCGGCGGGTCCGGCACGACGTAGTCCCAGCTGCCGTCGCCGCCGAGCGTGTAGGTGTGCGTGATGTGGTACATGGGCGCGGACTGCGCAGCCACCGAGGCCGCGGCCGCGATCGACAAGATGAGTGCCACGCTGCGCATGAGTGGATCCTTTCCGATCAAAACGTGAAGCCGACGCCGATGTCGATCTTTCTCGGATTCTGGACCGCCGTCGGCTGAAGAAAAAATGGCGACGTCATCACGCCGCTGTAGCCCGAGTAGTTATAGCGATTCGTCAGGTTGGCGATTTGCAGCGTGAACATCAGCCGGTACCGGCCTTCATCGTCGCCGGCCCGGCTCGGGCCGAGCGGGATGCCGTACGACAGATTCAGCGCCGGCGTGATCTGCGTCGCGACCCGCGCGGCGTTGCGCCCGAGTCCGGCCGGCCGATCGTTGAAGATCAGATCGCCGTTGTTGTCGAGCCCGGTCGTCACGTTGTACGGCGCGCCGGTGCCGCCCTCGACGCGGAACGTCGCGTTCAGGTTGCGCAACGCGAGGCTCGTGATCGAAAACGAGAAGCGCTGCCGGCGGTCGTTTGGCGCCGGGCCCCACTCGGTCGAGAGCGTTCCGCTCGGAGGCGGCACGAACGGACCATCCGAGTTGTTCTCCGCCCTGGCGAGCGTGTAGGTCCCTCGCAGATTCGCCCGTCGCCAGTTGAGCAGGCCGTCCGCCGCCTTGCCGCGCGGCGTCAGGTTCACCGTCAGCGTCGTCTGAATCTGCTGCGAGTGCTGCCGGCCGTCCGAGGTGACCTCGATGACGTTGGCGTAGGTGGGATCGGGCCGCACGCCGCCAATTGGCGCGTTCATGTTCCGGCCTCGCAGCACCTGCGAGAACCGAAACCGGCTGTACGAAATCGCCAGGCGCACCTTCGACGTCAGCGTCTGATCGATCCCGGCGCTGATGCGGAAATTGCGCGGGAGCTGGAGATCCGGGCTGAGCTGGTACCGGTTGACCGGCGGGACGGTTCCGCCGCTGCCGGTGATCGGGTAGTCAGGATCGTCGACGATCAGCTCCTGCTGCCGGAAGCCGTCAACGCGCAGGGTCTGCTCGTACACACCGGCATTGAGCCAGTTGTAGAACACACCGGCGCTCGCGCGGAGCGTCGTGCGGCCGCTCTTGAAGGGCGCCCACGTCAGCCCGATGCGCGGACCAAAGTTGTTGTAGTCGGAGACATGCGTCTGCGCTTCGTATCGCAGCCCTGGACTGATCGTGAGGCCCTTTCGAATTC
Organism: Vicinamibacterales bacterium; assembly: GCA_035279905.1. Taxonomy (GTDB): domain Bacteria; phylum Acidobacteriota; class Vicinamibacteria; order Vicinamibacterales; family SCN-69-37; genus DATEGZ01. Next base: position 23,851 of record DATEGZ010000094.1, on the reverse strand, counting down.
GCATGTCGTCCTGCACGTACACGCCGGCGTTCACGTTGCGGTACTCGATGAGCGGATTGCCGATGCGAACGGTGAACGTGGCCGGCTGTCCTGCATCGTACGCGGCCAGGCTCGTGAAGACGTACGTGCCGAGGTAGTTCTGGGCGTCGTCGGTCCGGAACGACCCGCCCTCGAGCAGCACGCCCGCGCGGATCGAATGGATCCCGCGAATGTGATCGAGGTCTGACGCGAACTCGAAGTCGAGGTCGTGCCGGCCGCCGGCGATCTGCGCGCCGCCGCTCGTGAAGGCGTCGCTCACGCGAATCGTCGGCGCTTCGAGCACCGCGTGAGACGACGACCGCGTCCAGGTCAGCTCCAGCCGTGTCGTCGCGAACGTGCGCCGGCCGAGCGGACCGCTCTCCTGCACCCGGAACTCGTAGTCCTGCGACGACCGATTGTACGCGCGCCCCGGCAAATCGTAGGCGCCGATGCCCAGGTTCTTGCTCGTGGAGCTGCTCTGATCGTAGGAGAACCGGAGGATCTGATCCTTCGTCAGCGCGTAGTCGAACAGGTCGAATGTCGACCACCCGTCCGATGGTCGTCGAATGTTGAGGATCCCCGACTGCTGGCCTTCCGGCAGCGCGACCGTGAAGATCGGTGTGTCGTAGGAATGGCGCGTGCCGCCGGACAACGAAAACGACGCTTTCTGCGGAATCACGGTGCCGCCAATGTTCGCGTCGTAGTTCTGGATCTGCTCGGGCCCCTTCTTCTCGGAAAACGGACTCTGCCCGCTCATCGATCCGTCGCGCACGCGCGATCGGCCCTCGCCCTTCAGCGGCCCCACACCTGGCTGCGTGATGATCTGGATCTCGTCAGCTTCGGCCGAGTGATTCTCTGCCGCGAACGCGTCGCGGACGATGTGGATCGATCGAATCAGCGCTTTCGGCGGCAGCGGTCCGCCGAGGAAACTGTCGACGCGAATCACCGCGTTGCCGCCCGCCATGTCGATGAGCTGCTGCGCCATCTCGGCCGGATCGTCCGAGAGACCTTTGATTTCTTCGGTCGTCAAGGTCGTGCCGAACGCAGCGCGTGGATTCGCGGCCGCGGCCTGGCGATCCTGACTCACCTGCACCGACTCCTCGACGGCCTTGAGCTTGAGGATGATGACGTGCCGGTTGTCGCCGCTCTTGAGGGCGACGTTCTTCAATTGGCCGGGCTCGAAGCCCGTGAACTCCGCCAGGATCGTGTAACGCCCGAGTGGCAGGTTTTCGATCGTAGCGAGGCCCCTGTCGGAGGCCTTGACCGGCGACGAGGTTGCGCTCCTGGTTGCGGCGGCGTCATCGCTGACGACCGTCACCGTTGCGCTAGGAATCACCGCGCCGCTCGGATCCGTGACCGTCACCAGCAGCCTGGCTGGCGGCGGCGACTGCGCCGCGGCGGCGGTGGAGACGAGCGTGGCAGCAGCGAACGCGAGCAGGCAGGCGCGCGGCATCGGATACATATGTCCGGTGTGGCATCGTACCAGCCCAATCTGAAGAACGGGTGAACCGTTGCGGGCTACTCCGTGCGAAGCGCGTCGAGCGGATTCGCGGTGGACGTCGCGCGCGCCGGCAGCCAGCAGGCCAGCGTCAAGACGCCAGCAAGCGCGGCGAGGACGACCGTATACGTGATCGGATCGGACGGACTCACACCGAACAGCTGACTTCGAAGCAGCTGCGCGAGCCCGAGGGACGCGGCCGCGCCGACGCTGAGACCGACCGCGGCGAGCACGAGTCCTTCGCGCAGCACGCTGCCGACGAGCTGCGATGGCATCGCGCCCAGGGCGAGGCGCACGCCGAATTCGCCGCGGCGTCGCGCGACCGTGTACGCCATGACGCCGTAGACGCCGACACAAGCGAGCAGAATCGCCACGGCGGCAAAGCACGCCGCGAGCGTCATCGTGAACCGCCGGCCCGACATCGCCGCGCGCACGTACTCGCTGAATGGACGCACGTCGTAGATGGGAATCTGGCTATCGAGACCGGCGAGGGCCGAGCGAATCGACGGCACAAGTGCGGCCGGATCGCCGCTCGTCCTCACGACGTACGCCAGCGGATTGCGCGTGACTTGCTCCGAGGAGTAGTAGACCTGCTCGGTCAGGTCCTCGACCAGACTCCGGACGCGAAGGTGACGCACGACGCCGACCACCGTCGCGTTGATTGTCGGACGCCCGCTCGATCCCGGATCCACGAGCAGCGTGTGCGCGAGCGCCGACTGTCCGGGCCAGGCACGGCGCGCGAGCAAATCATCGACCACGACCGAGAACTGAGCGCCCGAGGTGTCCTCGTTCGAGAGGAATCGCCCCTCAACGAGCGTCGCGCCGACCTCCTCGAAAAACCCGGGCGTCACCACGCGATAGTCCGCGGACGGCGCGGTCGACGCGTCTTCGCCGGCGCGGACCAGATACTGTCCGCCCCAGTTCGGCAGGTCGTCGTACGGCAGATGGCTGATCGCGCCCACGCCGGTCACGCCCGGCAGCCCGGCCAGTGACTCGCGCAATTGGCGGACGAGCGCATTTGACGCGGCCGGCGGCCGGTACCGGTTGAACGGCACCGCCATTCGGAACGTGATCATGCCGTCCGACTGGAAGCCGGGATCGATGCGTTGCATCGCCACGAAGGTACGCACCAGCAAACCGGCGCAGACGAGCAGCACGACGCCCAGCGCGACCTGGACGACGACGAGGCCGACGCGGGTACGCACGCTGAGCGTGCCGACGACGCGGTGCACGTCCCGCTGGAACGCGTTGGCCAGCTTCGCGCGCAGCGTCTCGCGCAGCGGCGCCAGCGAGCACAGCAGTCCCCAGAAGCACGCGACGCCGCACGTGAACAGCAGTACGCGGGTGTCGATCTCCGCGCGGCCGAGACGCGCAAGGCTCGACGGTCGAATCGCGAGCAGGGCCTTCAAGCCGACCCATCCGACGAGCAGCCCGGCGGCGGCGCCGAGCACCGAGAGCACGATGCCTTCCGCGAGGCATTGCCGGGCCAGGCGCCACGTACCGGCGCCGAGCGTCATGCGCACGCCGGTCTCGCGCGCACGCGAGGCGCTCCTCGCGATCAGCAGGCTCGTCACGTTCGCGCACGCGACGATCAACAGCAGCCCGACGCCGCCGAACAGCGCGAGCAGCGCGGGCCGAATCTCACGCACGCCGTCCGCCTGCAACCCGACCGTCGTGAACTGCCGTCCCGCGGTGCCGTACTCGGTGAACTCGCGCGAAATCTGCGCCGCCGCCGACGAGATTTCCTGGCGCGCCGCCTCGACGCTCACCCCGGGTTTCATGCGCCCGACGACGCGCAGGAACTGCTGGCCGCGGGGCGCGCGCGCGAAGTTCGCCGCGCGGAGCATCTGCCACGCCTGGAGATCGTCGGGCACGCTCGAGTCGGTCGGCAGCAGCAGTCGAAAATCCTTCGGCATCACGCCGATGACCGTAATCGGCTGGCCGTTCGATTGAATGCGGCGGCCCACGACGGACGGATCGCCGCCGAAGCGGCGCTCGAAGAGCGCCCAGCTGATCAACATCCCCGGAGGCCCCGTCTCATCAGTCGCGTCGAACGTGCGGCCGATCGCCGCCGGCGCGCCGAGCACGGAGAAGAAGTCCGACGTGACCAGGCCGATCCGCAGCTGCTCGGGCTCGCCGTCCGTGAGCGTCGTCGTGTTGGCCCAGATCGCGCCGAAGCCCTCGAAATGCGTCGTCCGCGTGCGGAGATCGACGAGCTCGGCGGCGGAGAGCGGCACGCGCGGATAACCGGTCGACGTGTTGTCGGTCCAGACGAACACGAGGCGGCCGGCGTCGCGGTACGGCAGCGGCGCGATGAGCATCGCGTTGACAACGCTGAAGATCGCCGTGTTGGCGCCGATGCCGAGCGCGAACGTCAGCACGACGGCCGTCAGAAAGCCGGGCGATCGGCTGAGCGATCGCCACGCGTATCGAACGTCCTGCATCACGCCCTCCACGGTGTGGCCCGGACGCGTCGATCGCACTTCGTCGCGCAGACGATCGACGCCGCCGAGATCGGCGAGGGCCAGGCGCTGCGCGGTCGGCTCGTCGTGGCCGCGGCCTTGATGCCGGCGCGCCAGCTCATCGACCCACGACCCGAGCTCCTCGTCGAGCTCGCGGTCGATTCGGCCACGGCGAAGGACGGCGCGGCAGTAGTAGCGGAAGCGATCGATCCAGCGCATCCGTCGATCGCTCCTACGCAGAGTCCAGGACCTGACCGACGGCCGCGACGATGCGCGCCCAGGCCTTGCGCTCGGCCGCGAGCTGGCGGCGGCCCGCGGCGGTCAGCGTGTACGCGCGCGTGCGGCGGCCTTCGTCATTCGTCCCCCACTCGCCTCGCACCCAGCCTTCCCGCTCGAGCCGGTGGAGCGCGGGAAAGAGCGATCCCGGCCCGACGTCGAACGTGCCGCGCGTGACCTGATGGATGCGATCGGCGATCGCGATGCCGTGCAGCGGCTGCAGCTCGAGCGTGCGCAGCACGAGCAGATCGAGCGTGCCCTTCAGCATCTCGGCACTCTGTTTCGCCATGTCAGCGGCCCCCGCCACGCCCGCCGCGAGGCTCGCTCGACGGCGGCACGAGGCCTTTCATGCGGAGGTACACCGCCAGGTAGCCGTACATCTCGTTGTTGTGGGCGATGAGGTTGCCGGCCAGGCCGCCGCGCTCGACCTGAATCGGCGTGCGCTCGGTGCCGCGCACCGCCGTCCCCGCGTAGGTGGCGGCGAGCGTCTCCGGGGAGAGATGCGTCATGTACTCATCGCAGAACGCGAACGACTCGCGAAGCGCCTGCACGGCGTCGGCTTTGGTCGTGAGCGTCTTCTCGAGATCGACGCCGGTCTTCGGATTCGGCTTGCCGGTGAGATTGGCGCACATGCTGAAGTTCACCGCCGCCGTGTGGGCCACGCCTTGCGCGAACGTGCGCGTGTCGTGGACCGGCTGGAACGCGTAGCCCTCATCGGGCATCCGGTCGGCGAGCTTCGTCAGGTTCGACTTGATCACGTTGTATTGACTCTGGATCTGTCCAGCCTGGCTGAGGTGCGCGGGCGGCGCGGCGGCCGGGGACGGGGTTTGTGCGGCCAGCGCGGCGGCCAGAGCCACCGCGCCGGTCGCGATGAGGAACGATCTCCGCTTCATATCGAACTTCGATATCATGCGGCCATACTGCGTCAGCGCCGAGGCGCAGTCAAGAGTCCGGATCCGGACGCCGACGCTCGTGCGGTGTTCAGAGGTTGACGAGCTTTGCGCTCGCGTCCCAGAGGCGCCGCCCGAGCGCGGCGTCCTGAGCGAGCGTCGACGGCGCCACCGGACGCCCGCCTTCGAAGTACCGGCCCGTGACGCCTTCGAGATCCGGGCTTGCGGCCAGTTGCACCACGGCCGCCCCGCCCTGCTCGGGCGTGAGGAACGTCGGACGCAGGAAAATCGCGACGATGGGTTTGATCCACGTCGGAATGTCCGACCAGAGATCCGTCGCGACCGATCCCGGATGCACGCTGTTGGAGGTCACGCCCGTGCCCTCGAGCCGCCGCGCCAGCTCGCTCGCGAACAGCACGTTCGCGAGCTTGGATCGCTCGTACGCCCGCCGGAGGCCGTAGCCGCCGCGCTCGTACCCGAGGTCGTCGAAATCGAGCGTGCCGTGCCGGTGGCCAATCGACGCGACGGTCACGATGCGCGCCGGCGCGCTCCGCACGATCAGATCCCGCAGCAGGTTCGTGAGCAGGAAGTAGCCGAGGTGGTTGGTCGCAAACGTCGTCTCGATCCCGTCGACGGTGACCGATCGCTGCTTGTGAATGCCGCCGGCGTTGTTGACGAGCACATCGAGCCGCGCGTGGTCGCGCTGGATGGAGCGCGCGAATTCACGAATGGCGGCCTGCGAGGAAAAGTCGCACAGGTGCGCTTCGGCAGTCACGCCGGCGCGATCGCGCAGCGCCGCGACCGCGGCGTCGGTGCGGCCGCGGTCCCGCCCGACGAGCAGGACTCTCGCGCCAAGGCGCGCGAGCGCGACGGCGGCTTCGAACCCGATGCCCGCGCTCGAGCCGGTGATGAGAACGGTCTTGCCCGCCACGTCCCACATGGCAGGCGTCCAGCTTACCGCCCTCGGGCCGCTTTCCTTCTACTTGTCCTTCTTGGACGGATTCTCGACCGGCAGGCCGCGGCGCGCCCAGTCCTCGAACGACCCGTCGTACAACAGGATCGGATGACCCAGCGCCTTCGCCGCAAACAGCGTCGTCGTCGCCTGCTGGCCGATGTGGCAGTAGGCCACCACGGTGTCGCCTGACTTCACGCCCGCCCTGGTGAAGAGCGCTTCGAGCTCGTCCTTCGATTTCAGCTGGAAGTCTCCGGTCACCATCTGATTGAACGGCAGGCTGTGCGCGCCGGCGATGTGGCCCGCGACGCGATGATCCGTCGGGCCGCCGATCTGCGTCCCGTCATAGAACGCTGCGTCCCGGGCATCCACGACGATGAAGCCTGGCGACTTGAGATGCGACTGGACGAAGTCCGCGTCGACGACGAGCGGCTTCGGGGTGATGGGGCCGATGGTGCCGGTCTTCGCGGGCGGCACGTCTTTCGTCAGCGGACGCCCGTCTTTGACCCACGCGCCCATCCCGCCGTCGAGCAGCGAGACGTTGTCGAGGCCCGCGTAGAACATCGTGAAGATCAAGCGCGTTGCTGATTGGACCGAATCCTTCGGCATGTAGGCGACGACGTGCGAGTCGTTCGAGATGCCGATCGCCTGGAGCTGCGTGCGCAGCGTGTCGGCCGGCGACATCTCGAGCGAGAGCGGCGGTGTTCCCGCAGGTGTCGTCGTGATCTGCTGCAGCGTGACGAAGCGCGCGCCCGGAATGTGGCCGGCGTCGTATGCCGCCTGATCGCCGACCTGCAGCAGCACGAGGTTGGCGTCCGACGCGTGCTGGGCCAGCCACGCCGGCGTCACGAGCAATGAGTCGCGCTGTGCGAAAGCGGGCACGGCGCTCGCGGCGAGCGCGGCGACGACGGCCAGTCGAACGATGGAGTGCAATGTGCGCATAACGGTCTCCTGGTGCTCTTGTAGATGTTCTACAACAGCGGCGGCGAAAGGTCCAGCGCCGATCTCACGCTACCGGATGATCTGCGGCGACGAGGCCAGCGACCAGCCTTGCGTGTGCGTGATCCGCCCCTTCTGCACGGACGTCTTGCCTCCGACGTCGAGCGTCACCGTGTACTCACCGAGCGGTGCCCAGGAATCCAGCGGATTGCCCGCAGCGGGGCCGCCCCCCCGCCGGCCACCGCCGATGCGCATGTCCCAGACGACCGTGTTGATGCCGGCGTTGTTCGTGCCGGCGAGCCGCGCCATTTCCTTACCAGTCGCGTCGGTCACGACGACGCTGGCGCGCGCGGACGCCGGAGTCTTGAGGTAGTACCGGATCAGCATGCCGTTCGTCTGGTTGGGCGTCTGCAGGTGCCGCTGGCCGAACAGGTAGTCGTTCGCGCCAAACGACCACGTGACGCGCTCGATCGTGGGCGCGATCGAGAAAAAGTGCACGTCCTCATCGAGCACGGCTTCGGTCAACTCCTGCAGCGGCGCGATGTTCGCGATCCACAAGTCCCGCCCGTACGACCCGAGGATGAGGTCGTTGTCTCGTGGATGCACGAGCAGATCGTGCACCGGGATGTTCGGCATGTTGTTGTTCATCTTGACCCACCGTGCTCCGCGGTCGATCGAGACGAACACACCCGTGTCGTTGCCGACGAAGAGCAAATTCGGATTCTTCAGATCCTCGAAGATCACGTTGATCGGCTCGTCCGGAAGGTTGGCCGCAATCGACGTCCACGTCGTGCCGAAATCCTCGGTGCGGTACAGGTATGGCTTGAAATCATCGAACTTGTAGCCGTTCTTGGCGACGTAGGCGCGGCCCGTCACGTGCGCCGACGCGCGCACGCGGCTGACGTACGCGTCCTTGCGTCCACCGGCAGCGGCAATCTTCGGCGTGACGTCCGTCCAGGCCGCGCCGTCGTTGCGTGTCACTTGAACGTTCCCGTCGCTCGTGCCGGCCCAGATCACGCCTTTCGTCACCGGCGACTCGGAGATCGACGAGATCGCAAACCACGGGATGCCGCCGGGCACGCCGCCCTCCGACGATGGCAGGATTTTGTCCGCGGGATTTGTGCTGAGGTCGGGGCTGATCTCGGTCCAGTGATCGCCGCGATCGGTCGACCGCAGCAGCATCTGCCCGCCCGTGTACACGATTTTGCTGTCGTGCGGGGACAGCACGATGGGCGTCTCCCAGATGAAGCGGTACGGCGGCGCCCCGGCCTCGCGCCGCGGCATGATGCTCACGCGGTACCCGAGCTTCTGATCGAGCCGGCTGTGCGATCCCTACTCGCGATTCGTGTAGAGCCAGCGGCTGTCCGCCGGATCGACGACCGTCGACATGCCGTCGCCATCGCCCACCGCGAACCAGTCGTCCGGAGTGACGCGTCCCATGCCCGTGTTGGACGGCCCGCGCCAGTTTTCGTGGTCCTGCAGCCCGGCGTAGAGGTTGTACGGCTCGTCCATGTCCACGCTGATCGCGTAGACCTCACCGACCGGCAGGTTGGCGAAGTGATCGCTCGTCCTGCCGCCGTCGTAGGAGATCGCGACGCCGCCATCGCTCCCTTGAATCATGCGATCGGAGTTTTCCGGATCGATCCACAGCGTGCGCACGTCGCCGAACATCCGCGGAAACACCCGCGGCGCGTCCCACGTCTTGCCGCCGTCGGTCGAATGACGGAAGCCGTCCTGGGTCACGAAGATGTTCAGGTCGTGGTTCGGATCGACGCGAATCTGGCTGAAGTAGTACGGGCCCTTCGGACTGACGTCGTAGTCGTCGGCGTTCATCTTGGTCCATGTCTGCCCGCCGTTCGCCGTGCGGTACACCTCGCCGCCGACGATCGGCACGACGCCCGACGGCCCGCCGCCGCGGCCGGTCCCGGCGCCGCCCGTGCGCGGGTTGTCGTTTTCGATGACGGCGTACAGGATCTCCGGATTGCTCCAGTAGATGTCGAGGCCGATGCGCCCGATGCGGCCGCCCGGCAGCCCGCCGCCCAGCTTCGTCCACGTCTTGCCCGCGTCGGTCGTCTTGTAGATCGCGCTGCCGGGACCGCCGTTGACCATCTGCCACGGCAGCCGCTCCTTCTCGTACGTCGCGGCGTACAGCACCGACGGGTTCTTCGGGTTCATCACGAGGTCGATGACGCCGACTTTCGGGTTGACGTAGAGCACTTTCTCCCACGTCGCGCCGCCGTCCGTCGTGCGAAAGACGCCGCGCTCCTCGTTCTCCGAGTAGAGATGGCCCATCGCGGCCACGTAGACGATGTCCGGGTTCGCGGGATGGATCGCGATCCGCGCGATGTGATGCGAATCCTTGAGGCCCATGTTCTTCCACGTCTTGCCGGCGTCGACCGACTTGTAGACGCCGTCGCCTGCGTACGAGCTGCGTGACGTGAACGCGTCCCCGGTGCCGACCCACACGATGTCGCCGTTCGACGGCGCTACGGTCACGTCGCCGATCGTGAGCTTGCGCTGCGCGTCGAACACCGGCTCGAACGTCGTGCCGTTGTTCGTCGTCTTCCAGACCCCGCCGGTCCAGAACGACGCGTAGAACGTGTACAGATGCGCCTTCGCAGGCGCAGCCGGCACCGCGATGTCCGAGGTTCGGGCGCCCATCCGAAACGGCCCGACGTTGCGATAGGCAAACGCCGAAACCAGGCGCTCGTTGAACGGGCCGGGCGCCTGCCCGCGCGCGACCATCGTGATCGCGGATCCGATCGCCAGCGCGAAAACGACCACGGCAAGCGGCGTACGTCTCATGGCTCCCTCCGCTCGTACGGAATCTCCTGAAACGGCGGCAGGTTCGCGACCTGGATGATGTGCATCAGGCCGGCCCGCTCGTGGAACTCGAGGCCGTCGCGGTTGATGACGATTGTGTTGGGAAATCGCGGCGCCAGGCGGCGGAACTCCTCGTCGATCAACCGGAAGCGCCGGATCATGTTCTCGATGTTCTCGTAGGCGCGGTTGCGCAGCTTGATGTGCTTTTCGATCGTGTCCGTGCTCGACGTGAGCACGATGACGCGGTCGGGATGCCACGCGTCGCCCGTCGCCGCGACCGCCCGGAGCGCGTCGTGCACCTCGGGCGGATACTCGGCGATGTGCGCCTCGAGCGTGATCCGCGCGCCTTCGAAGAAGATGACCTTGTCGTGTTCGTTGTCACACTCGGCGTCACGGTAGTTCGCGTCGTAGAGCGCCGCGAAGTACGCGGTGACGCCGACCGGATTCCGGCCCTCCTCGATGTCCTGGAGGACGCGCGGATCCCATACGCCCTTCTCGCCCTCGCCGTACGACCCGTGATGGTAGAGGTCGCCGAGCTGCCGCACCAGCGTGCTCTTGCCGATGCCTGGACCCCCGACGATGGCGACGCGCATGGCCCTGATACTACGTCGTCTGCCGGCCGCGACGCAGCACGAGCGTTACAAAAGCGACATAGCTACGCCGGTCGAGTAGCGACGGCGCCAGGGCGGCGGTATCGCGCGACCAGCCAGTGGAGCGCCGCGGCGAGCACGACGAAGGCGATGATCCCCATCTGCGACCGATCCATGTACATGGCGATCACCACACAGAACAGCAGACCGAGCGCCGGCACGGTCGGGCCGCCCGGGAGACGAAACGCCGGCGCATCCGGCGCGCGGTGTCGCATCATGGGCACGGCCGCGCAGACCAACGCGTACTGAAACAGCCGCGCCGCCGACGAGAGGATCGCGTTGAAGATGAAGCTGCCGACAATCGCGAGGCCGCCGACCGCGACGACATGAATGAGGATCGAGATGTACGGCGTGCGGAAACGCGGGTGCACGGCGGCGAGAAACTGCGGAAAGTCGCCCTGCTCGGCAAACGCAAACGTCAGCCGCGGCGACGCGATGAAGCTCCCGGCCAGGTTGCCGTACGTCGAGATCAACATGCCGATCGTAATGAGCACCGCGCCGCCCTGCCCGAGGAACACGCGCGCGGCCTCGGCGAGCGGCCGCTCGCGCACCTCTGGACGGGCGAACGCCGCGGGGTCTGGAAACGCGCCCATGACGACGAGATGCACGAGCAGGTAGGTCACAACCACGATGCCCAGCGCCATGAACAGGGCAAACGGCGCGTCGCGCCGCGCGTCCTTGGCCTCGCCCATCGGCATCAGCGCGGCTTCGAATCCGCCGTAGGCAAACACGAGCGCGAGGATGGCCTGCAGCCACTCGCCGCTCGGCGCGTCCGATGCGCCGACATGGATCTGGCTGCCGACGAGCGCCAACCCCGACACAATGAAGAAGGCGAGCGGCACCAGCTTCGAAATCGCCACGATGTCGCTCATCTTCGTGCCCGACTTCACGCCGCGGATGTTGACCACGCCGAGGACGCCGGCGAGCGTCGCCAGCAGCGCCGCGCGGATCAAGGGCTGTGACGACTGTGGAAAGAAGAGTCCGAGTGCCGCGACGAACAGATTCGCGTTGGCCGCGGCGGCCGTGACGCGCACGAGCCACGCGAGCCATCCCATCTCGATCGCCGCCAACCGGCCGAAGGCGACCCGCGCGTATAAGTACGGTCCGCCGGATTGCGGCAGCTGCGAGGCCACTTCCGCGAAGCACGCCATGACGATGCCGATGCCGACTGCGGCGATGAGGTAGGCAAACGGCGCGGCCGACCCGACACGGCGGGCGATGTCATCGGGCAAGCCGAAAATCCCGCTGCCGATGATGGTGTTGATGGCGAGCCCGGTCAGGCTCCAGCGGCCGATCGCGCGCACGAGGCCGGGCGAAGTAGAAGCCGACGTCATGCGGGTGTCAGGCTACCACGCGGACGTGCGGCGGACCGCCGCCGATCTGTGGCAAGCTATCGGACCATGACCGTGCATTCACGTTCTCGTATGGATAGGACTCGCCGCTGGCTTCATGTCGGGGGAGTTGCGGCCTCATTCGTCGTGCTGCTGGCCGCCGCCGGATCGGCGCGGACGTCCTCGCAGGCTGCCCAACCCGCCCCGAACACGGCCGCGCTCGTCGCGCAGGGCGAATACCTCGCCAATCGCGTCGCGATGTGCGTGCAGTGTCATTCGCCGCGCGATATCGAGGGCAATGTGATCCTCACGCAGCGGTTCCACGGCGGCGCCATTCCCGTGTTGTCGCCGTATCCGAACCGGCAGTTTGCGTCCCAGGCACCCAATATCGCGGGGCTGCCCGGATTCACCGACGATCAGATCATCACGCTCCTCACGGAAGGTCGCGCCACGGACCGCACACCGCCCCGGCCGCCGATGCCGCCGTTCCGGATGTCGCGGCAGGACGCGCAAGCGATCGTCGCGTACCTCCGGACGTTCTGAGCGAGCTCCGCGCGCTCGGCGGCGCGAATGATTGACGGCAAAAAAGTCGTCGTCGTGATGCCCGCGTACAACGCGGAGCGCACGCTCGTGCAGACGTGGCGCGAGGTCGTCGCGCAGCCGATCGTCGATCTCGTCGTCGTCGTCGACGACGCGAGCCGTGACGCGACGCTGGCGGTGGCGCGCGGCCTCGATCGCGTCGTCGCCTACGCGCATCCGAGCAACCGCGGGTACGGCGCCAATCAGAAGACGTGCTACGCGCGCGCGCTCGAAAACGGCGCGGACATCGTCGTGATGATCCACCCCGACTACCAGTACACGCCGAAGCTCATCCCGGCGATGGCGGGACTGGTGGCGAGCGGGCTGTATCCGTGCGTGCTCGGATCGCGCATTCTCGGCGGCCAGGCCCTCAGCGGCGGCATGCCGTGGTGGCGGTACGTGTCGAACCGCGTGCTGACGCTCGCCGGCAATTTCCTGCTCGGATCGAAGGTCTCCGAGTTCCACACGGGCTACCGCGCCTACTCGCGCGAGCTGCTGGAGCGTTTGCCGCTCGACGCCAACTCGGATGACTTCGTCTTCGACAACGAAGTGCTCGCGGAAACGGTCTGGCTCGGCTACCCCATCGGGGAAGTGTCCTGCCCCACGCGTTACGGTCCGGACGCGTCGTCGATCAACTTCTGGCGCAGCGTGAAATACGGCTTCGGGTGTCTGGGCACGGCGACCACCTTCCGGCTCGCACGATGGGGGCTGGTGCGGTCGGCGCGCTTTCCGCGAACAGGAGCGCGCGGGTGAGGACCGCACGGCCGGCGCCGGTTTCCGGCCGCGTCGCCGGCTGGCTGGCGATCGCGCTCGCTGCGCTGACGATCGCAACCTACGCCGGCGTGTGGTCGTACGGCTTCGTCAACTTCGACGACCCGCAGTACGTCGTCAACAACCCGCACGTGACCGGCGGCCTCTCGTGGACCAACGTCGTGTGGGCGTTCACGAGCGGCTATGCGGCGAATTGGCATCCCGTGACGTGGGTGTCACACATGATCGACGTCACGCTGTTCGGTCCGTCGGCGGGACCGGCACACGCGGTCAACCTCGCGATCCACGTCGTGAACGTCCTGCTGCTGTTCGCGTTCCTTGCGCGAACGACGGGGGCGATGGGACGCAGCGCGGTCGTCGCGGCGCTCTTTGCCGTGCATCCCCTTCACGTCGAGTCTGTCGCGTGGATCTCGGAGCGGAAGGACGTGCTGAGCACGTTCTTCGGGCTGTGCACGCTGTTGCTGTACGTCGGGTACGTCCGGCGGCCGGGCTTCGGACGGGCGCTTGCCATGTGCGGAATGTTCGTGCTCGGGCTGATGGCGAAGCCAATGCTCGTGACGTTGCCGCTCGTGATGCTCGTGCTGGATCGGTGGCCGTTGGGCCGGCCGGCAACGCTCGCGCTCGTCCGCGAGAAGATCCCGCTCTTCGCGCTCTCGGCCGCGGCGATCGTCGTGACGGTCGTCGCGCAGCGGCAGGCCGGCGCCGTCGCCGCGCTGGATCCGTATCCCCTGACCGCGCGAATCGCTCACGTCACTGTGGCGTTCATCGACTACGCCCTGCAGATGGTGTGGCCGAGCCATCTGTCGGTCTTCTACCCGCTTCCGCTGGCGACACCCGTGTGGCGCATCGCGATCTCGACGATCGTGCTCGGCCTGCTGACGTTGACGGCCATTCGTCCATCACAGCCGCGACCGTATGTGCTGACGGGGTGGCTCTGGTACGTCTTCATGCTCGTGCCGGTGATCGGCCTCGTTCAGGTCGGCGGTCAGGGGATGGCGGACCGCTACACCTACCTTCCGCTGGTCGGGCTCTTCGTGATCGTCGTCTGGAGCGCGCCCGACGTCTTCGCCGGCTCGCGGTGGGCGCGTGTCGCGCTCCCGGCGGCCGCGGTCATGGCCGTCGCCGCGTACGCGTTCGTCGCGCATCGGCAACTGCAGGTGTGGCGCGACAGCATGTCGCTCTGGACGCACGCGCTCGAGGTGACGACCGGCAACTACCGCGCGGAGAACGCGGTCGGCGCGCTCTTCGTCGAACAAGGGCGTGTGGACGACGCCGTACCGCACCTGGCCGAAGCGATCCGCATTGAGCCGGCGTACGCCGAGGCCCACAGCAATCTGGGAGCGGCCCTGGCCAGACGCGGACAGATCGACGACGCGATCGTCCAGTATCGAGAAGCCTTGCGGCTGTCGCCCGATCTCGCACAGGCGCACAACAACCTGGGCCTGGCGCTGGCGCGGACCGGGGACGTGGACGGCGCCATCCGCGAGATTCGAGAGGCGGTCCGGCTGTCGCCGGATCGACAGGACTTCCGCTACAACCTGTCCGTGTTGCTGCGTCAGTGATTCATACCTTGAAGCGCTAGGTAACCTCGGCTAGGATACCTAGAAGCTTTAGGGAGACCGCCGCGATGCCCGCCACGTCACCGTCCGGATTGCCGCAAGGCACGCTCGACCTGCTCATCCTTCAGACGCTCGCGCGAGGTCCGCGGCATGGCTACGGCGTCGCCCGCTGGATCGAAGAGGCGACCGACGACGTGCTGAGCATCGAGGAGGGGTCGCTGTATCCGGCGCTGTACCGGATGGAGCGCCGCGGGTGGATTGCCGCGCGCTGGAAGGAATCCGACCTGGGCAAGGACATCAAGGTGTACGCGCTTACGGACGCGGGCCGCACGGAGTTGCGCGCGCGCGCGGCGGGCTGGGCGCAGCTGACCAGCGCGGTCGGCAAGGTGATGCGGGCGCGATGATCTGGCGCACGCTGTTCGGCCGGCGGCCTCGCCGCGACGTCGACGCGGAGCTCGAGTTCCATCTCGAGATGCAGACGCGCCGCTACGAAGAGGCCGGCTTCGATCGCGAGCGGGCACGCGCGCGCGCCCGGGAGCGACTCGGCAACCTGCAGGACGCGCGCGCCGAGTGCCGCGTCATCACCGATCAGATGGAGACGGACATGGATCGCAGCGCGTGGTGGCAGGGCGTGGGACAGGACGTGAGCTACGGTCTGCGGCTGCTGCGGCGGACGCCGACGTTCACGATCACGGCGCTCGTCACGCTGGCGATCGGCCTGGGCGCGAACGCCGCGATCTTCAGCGTCGTCAACACGGTGCTGATCAAGACGGTGCCGTATCCGGCGGCGGATCGGCTCGCGCTCATCTGGAACTCGTACGGCGCCTCCTTACAACACGCCGCCGTGGCGGCGCCGGAGTTCGCGGACATCCGCGAGCAGCAGCGCGCGTTCGACGAGGTGGCCGCGATTCGGCCGCAAGCCTCGAGTCTCACGGGCGAATGCGGCGGCGAGGCGGGCTGCGAGCCCGAGCGCGTGGCCGCGTACGTCGTGTCGCCGAACGTGTTCGATCTGCTCGGCGTGGCGCCGGCCACGGGACGCGGGTTTGCCGACGCCGACGCGAGCCCGGGCGCGCCGAAGGTCGTGATTCTCAGCGACGCGCTGTGGCGGCGCCGGTTTGGCGCCGATCCGGCGATCGTGGGCAAGACCATCGTGCTGGCCGCGATCCCGCGCACGGTCATCGGCGTGATGCCGCAGAGCGTGCGCTTCCCCGATGCGCCGCTGGAGTTCCTCAAGGTGCCGGGCGAGGTGTGGATTCCGTTTGCGTTCGAGGCGCCCGGCGTCGACGAGCGCGGCAACCAGAATCTGGCGGTGCTGGCCCGGCTGCGGGCGGACTCGTCGCTCGCGCGCGGACAGGCCGATCTCGATGCGATTGCCCAGACGTTCCGCGAGCGCTTTCCGAATCGCTACGCGGGCCCACAGCGGCACTGGCGCATGGAGCTGATCTCGGTCAGCGAGCAGGTCGCGGGCGACACACGTCCGGCGCTGCTCGTGCTGCTGGGCGCGGTCGGCGTCGTGCTGCTCATCGCCTGCGCGAACGTCGCCAACCTCATGCTGGCGCGCGGCAGCGCGCGACGTCGCGAGCTCGCCGTGCGCAACGCGCTCGGCGCCGCGCGTGGCCGGCTCGTGCGCCAGCTCCTCATCGAATCGCTCGTGCTCGTCACCGGCGGCGGGCTCCTCGGCCTCGGCCTCGCGATCCTCGGCGTCAAGGGCCTCGTCCGGCTCGATCCCGGCAACATTCCGTTGTTGCAGTCGACGAGCGTGGATCTGCGCGTGCTCGCGTTTTCGTTCGGCCTGACGCTGGCGACAGGCCTGTTGATCGGACTGGTGCCCGCGCTGCGGCAGTCGCGTGTCGATCCGCAGGGCGCGCTCGCCGACGCCGGCCGGGGATCCGGCACGGCGAACGTTCGTCAGCGGCTGCGACGTCTGCTCGTGGTGGCCGAAGTGACGCTGGCGGTGGTCGTGTTGATCGCGTCGGGACTGCTCGTGCGCAGCTTCCTCGCGATGACGCGCGTGCCGCTCGGCTTCGACGGCAGCGGCACCGTCGCCGTGCAGCTCAATCTGCCTCGCGCGTTGTACAACTCGGACCCGAAGATCTTCGGCTTCCATCGGACGTTGGTCGAAACGCTTCTCGCCCAGCCGGGCGTGGTCGCGGCGTCGGCGATCTATCCCCTGCCCTCGAGCGGCGACGGCTGGAGCGGGTCGCTCTTCATCGAGGGTCAGCCGGTGCCGGAGGGCCAGCCGGAGCCGCACGCGGCGTACGCGGTCGCGATGCCGGGCTACTTCAAGACGCTGCGTGTGCCGCTCGTTGAGGGCCGCGACTTCGCGCTCACGGATACGGAGAGCGCGCCGCCCGTCGCGATCATCGACGAGATGATCGCGAAGCGGCACTGGCCCGGCGAATCGGCCGTGGGCAAGCGGATCGCGCCGTTCGGCCCGCCGAGGGGCGACAACTGGACGACGGTGATTGGCGTCGCGGCGCACGTGCACGCCAAAGGGCCGCGACAGGACACCGAACCGCTCGTGTACCTGGCGGCGCTGCAGGACGCTCAGTCGTCGCTGTACTTCCTTGCTCGTACGTCGGGCGATATCGCGTCGCTGCCGCCGGTCGTGCGGACGTCGGTCCGGGCCCTCGATCAGGCGCTGCCGATCACCCGCCTCGCGAATCTCGACGAGCTGAACAGCCGCATGATGGCGCGCGAGCGGTTCAACGCGCTGCTCCTGACGATCTTCGCGATGGTCGCGCTCGGCATCGCGGCGGTCGGACTCTACGGCGTCATGGCGTATCTGGTCGCGCAGCGGACGCGCGAAATCGGCATCCGGCTCGCGCTGGGCGGCCGGCCGGGGCGTGTGCTCCGGGGCGTGATGACGGAAGGCCTCGTCATGACCCTGGCCGGGCTCGTCCTCGGACTCGGCGCGGCGCTGGCACTTTCACGGCTCTTGCAGGATCTCGTGTTCTCGATCCGCCCGACCGATCCGCTGACCTACATCGCCATCGCCGCCCTGCTGCTCGTGGTGGCGGTGGTCGCGTCCTACGTGCCGGCGCGCCGCGCGATGCGCGTCGATCCGATCAGCGTGCTGCGCGAGTAGGTTGACAGGCTGGCGACGCCCGGCCATCATCGCGCGCGATGGCGGCCCGCCCCACGCGGATCGAGACCCCGAAGGACGCCGAACGGTTTCTCGAGCGGCACGGGATCGCGCTGCGGTACGCGGCGACCAAGAGCCTGCCGCTCGCCAGCGTGCGATCGGCCGCCGGTGCCGAGAGCAAGGCCGCCCTCGTCGCGTCCATCGAGCTCACCAACCATCTGCTGGCTTCCGGCCTCGGCATCGAGATCAACGTCGTCGCCGATCGGCTCGCGCTCGTGCATCGATCGCTCTTGCCCGCGTTGCTCGTGCTCGTCCGCCGCGGCCGGCGCGCCGACGACCTCGACGGCCTCACGATGAACGCGCGCGCCGCGCACGCGCTCCTCCGCCAGCAGCGGCAGATTTCCGCCGGCGAGCTGCGGCGCCACCTCGGCTTGCGGAGCGATCCCCGGCACGATCCCGCGTACGAAGCGCTCGCCGAGCTGCAGCGCGCGCTGCTCGTCGGCCGCGGACCGTTCGAGGTCACGAACTCGGCCATCCCGTATCTCAGTCAGGAGGGGTATCCGTACTATCTGCTGCACGAGCGCCACGCGGATCTCGTGCGCCAGGCGCGCGCGCTCTCGGCCGACTCGGCCGCCGACCGGTGGCTCGGAAGGTATCTCGCGGCGGCGCCGGCCGTCACGCCGCGCAAGCTCGCCAGCATGTTCCGGCGGTTCCTCACGGCTGACGAAATCACGAGAGCCCTCGCGCGTCTATAATCGCGATCGTGACGACCAAGAAGGTCTGCGACACGATTCTCGACGCGATTGGCCACACGCCGCTCGTCCGGATCAACAAGCTGACGCGCGGCGTCGTGCCGGCCACGGTGCTCGCCAAAGTCGAGACGTTCAATCCCGGCAACTCGATCAAGGACCGGATGGCGCTGCAGATGATCGAGGACGCCGAGCGCGACGGCCGCCTGAAGCCCGGCGGCACGATCATCGAAGGCACCTCCGGCAACACCGGCATGGGCCTGGCCATCGCGGCGGTCGTCAAAGGGTACAAGTGCATCTTCACGACCACCGACAAGCAGTCGAAGGAGAAAGTCGACGCGCTCAAGGCGTTCGGCGCCGAGGTGATCGTCTGTCCGACGAACGTCGATCCCGAGGATCCGCGCTCGTACTACGCCGTCTCCTCGCGCCTCGAGCGCGACACGCCGAACTCGTGGAAGGCGAATCAGTACGACAACCTGTCGAACACCAAGGCCCACTACGAACAGACCGGGCCGGAGATCTGGGACCAGACGGACGGCAAGGTCACGCACCTGGTCTGCGGCGTCGGCACCGGCGGCACGATTTGCGGCGTGGGCAAGTTCCTGAAGGAAAAGAACGCGGCGATCAAAGTCTGGGGCATCGACACGTACGGATCGGTGTTCAAGAAGTACAAGGCGACCGGCATCTTCGACAAGAACGAGATCTACCCGTACATCACCGAGGGCATCGGCGAGGACTTCCTGCCGAAGAACGTCGACTTCAGCGTGATTGACGACTTCGAGAAAGTCACCGACAAGGACGCGGCGATCATGACGCGCCGCATCACGCGCGAGGAAGGGATTTTCGTCGGCAACTCGGCCGGCGCGGCGATGGCGGGGCTGATTCAGCTGCGCGCGAAGTTCGGCCCCAAGGACATCGTCGTCGTGATCTTCCACGACCACGGGTCGCGCTACATGGGCAAGATGTTCAACGACGACTGGATGCGCGACAAGGGCTTCATCGAGAAGACCGGGCTCACCGCGCGCGATCTGGTCGCCTCACGCCAGCACACGCCGCTCGTCACGCTCGAGCGCCACGACACGGTGACGCGCGCGATTCAGGTGATGACCGAGCACGACTACTCGCAGATCCCGGTGACCGACGACGGGCGCATCGTGGGATCGGTCAGCGAGACGCGGCTCTTCTCGGCCATCGTCAAGAACCCCGACATCAAGACCAAGGCCATCGACGTCGTCATGCAGCCCGCGTTTCCGTTCGTCGACATCACGGCGGGCATCGACGCGCTCGCGACGATGATCACGCCGGACACACCGGCGGTGCTCGTGCGCGACTTCAAGAGCCAGGACACGTTCATCATCACGCGGTGGGACGTGATGCTTGCGCTGAACTAGGTTCCGGGGTTCCGGGGTTCTCCAATCCGCGACACCTGATTTGAGAGGATCGTGCCTCTCACACGTTCTTAGAGATCAGTGGCTGACGCCGAAGCGCTGTTCCTCGAGCACAGACAACGGCTGTTTCAGTACCTGTGCCGGGCGGTTGGACAGGCCGACACCGCACAGGAACTGACGCAGGACGTCTTTGTTCGCGTCATTCGAGCCGAGGTACCGGCCGCGGGCGACGGCGAGGTCCGGGCGTGGCTGTTTCGCATCGCGCGGAACCTCGCGATCGATCATCGCCGCCGAGACCGCAGACCGTTTGAGCTGCCGCAGCCTCCGTCGGTACGGACCCCAGCAGCCGAAACCACAACGGCCGTCAACGAAGCCTTGGCCCGCCTGCCGGACGTCGACCGCGACGTCTTCGTCATGCGTGAGGTCGCGGGCCTCAGTTATGCCGAGATTGCGGCAGCGTGCGAGCTGACACCCGACGCTGTGCGATCGCGGATCCATCGCGCCCGTCTTCAACTCCGCGAACACCTGTCAGCGCCGATCGCGCGGCGGCGCGGTGGGACGATCGACTCCCGGGAGAAGCTATGACCTCGCCAGACCAGACAAGCACTGAAGTGATTTCAGCCTTCCTCGACGACGAGGGGTTCGATCCCGCGCATCTGGCCGCCGCGCTCGCCGCGCCAGGCGGCCGAGACCTGCTGCTCGATTTGGTGGCGCTACGCCACCTCGTCCAGGACGAGACCGCGAGCGATCAGCCGGCGGCAGCTGCGGTCCGGCCACGAATGCCAGCGGCCCGTTGGTTCGCACTCGCGGCCGGAGTGTGTTTAGTGGTTGGCAGCAGCTATTGGCTCGGACGCCGGTCCAGCCCTGCCGATCGGCCCGTCACGGCACCACAACCGACGCAGGTGATCGAGCTGCAAGAAGGCGTCAACTGGCACGTCGCGCCCGCAGATCGCTCGAACGGAGGCCGCTGATGGTTGTTCAACTGCTGACGACCTGGATGATCTTGCTGGCCGGCGCGCAAACTCCACTGCCACCGCCGACGAGTCTGGCCTGGAGCCTCGAGCTCGCCGCGGTCGTGTACTACCCGGACGGCCAGGGTCGGTACCGGCAGGACCATGCGGTGTGGACGTCGCATCCGCGCGTGAAAACGAAAAGCGATCCCTTCTCGGACGACCTATACACCACAGAGACGCTCTGCGTGTTTTCTGCCCCTCGCGGTGCGGAGAAGGAGGGCTACGGGTGGCACGTCACGATGACGCCCCTTCGCGAATCAGAGAGCGAGCTCGTGGTGCGAGTCGACTGGCGGCGGACGAAGGATCGCGGCGTCGACGTGCGCTCGCCCGCGGCGTCGACGGAGTTCACGCTCCAGCCAGGCGATCGCATTCCCCTCGACTACATCATCCCGGGCCCGGTGCCGGCCGGCTCGAGTTGTAAGGCGAGCGGCATGGCCCTTGAACTGCGCCTCGGCTTGCCTCGCGGACAGGAGAACACACTGATTCAGGCCGATCTCTGGCTGGTCGATCGCGGAGCCGATGACAAGGAAACGGTAACACCGATAACAGTACGCGGCCCGGTCCACGAAAGCCTGAGCTACTTCTTTCCTGACGTCCCGGTCTCGACAACCACCGGCACGCGCATGCTCCGTGTCTCTGGAACACTGCTCGCACGGCCCCGCGCGGACGGAACGATCGATCTGCAGTTCTCGGTCGAGCGGATGTTCCCGGATGAGAATCGCCGATTCGAG
This sequence comes from Vicinamibacterales bacterium, assembly GCA_035279905.1. Taxonomy (GTDB): domain Bacteria; phylum Acidobacteriota; class Vicinamibacteria; order Vicinamibacterales; family SCN-69-37; genus DATEGZ01. The sequence goes on along the minus strand of DATEGZ010000094.1, from coordinate 2,137 downwards.
TCCGGACTCTACGACGTCAACCGTGAGTTCGGAGGCATCCTGCATCAAACCATGGAGGCCAATCGCGTGCTGTCCGTCGTGCTGCCCAAGAGGCCGGGTGATGCCCTGGCCGATCATCAGGTCTCCGTGCGGGTGAGAGTGCGGCGTCTGCCATAGTCGATCAGCCATTACTTTGCTACGCAAAGTAATCTGTGATATGCTGCCGCCATCATGCGCATCCTCCTTCGTCTCGTCTGCGCGTTCACGATCCTCGCCTCGACGTGGCTGACGACGATGTATTTCTTCCTGCAGCATCCGGGCTACGAGCAGCGCGCCGCGATCTCGGCGTCGTTCGTGCTCGCCGGCCTCGTCACGCTCGCGGCGCTGCAGCTCGCGAAGCCACCCGCCTGGCTGCTGGCCGTCGTCGCGGTCGGAGCGATCGGGCTGATCTACGCGGGCAGCTCGGCAGTGAACGCCGTGCTCCGCCCCAACGCGCACTTCGAGGGCTACGCGCTCGTGATCGGCGCAGCGCTCGCCGTGCAGGGCGTGCTGACGCTCGTCGTGATTGGAATGTCGCGGCCGATCGGCCTTAGAAGAACTTGAGCTTCTTGACGGCGCCGGCGGCGGCGCGGAACGCGCCGGCGACCGACTGCCCTGTCTTCACGCCGGCGTTCACGATCGATCCGCCGGCGTTGGCGAGCGAGCCGCTCGCCGCCCGCATCGCATCCGAGAAGAACGAACTGTCAGACGCACTCTGACCGGTGGAGAACTGCCGCAGGGGTTCGGCGTAGATGGAGTCCGGCGGCTCGGTGGCCGCGGGAAGCGAGAGCGCGACTTGCTGCGCGGGCGCCGAGGTGGCGACCGCGGGAACGACGTCGAACGCCGGCGACTCGGCCGGCGCCGCGAGATCGTCGCTGATGTCCGCCGACACGCGTTCGAGTCCGAGGGCCGGCGCGTTCATCGCCGCCATGGTCGCGACGGGCGCGGCGCGACGCACAGGCTCGTCGGTGAACTCGAGCGCCGGCGTCGTCTGCGGTATGCCGTAGGCGTGCCCGAGCGCCGGGCGCAGCGAGATGCTCGCCGCACGCGGCAAGCGCACGTCCGTCGGCCAGTAGTCGACCAGCGCACCCGCCCCGGCCAGCAGACCCAGGCCCATCAGGGCCCAGAGCTTGGCGTAGAGATCTTGACGCGAGTCCCCTCGCACGAGGGTAGTGTAACAGCAAGTCAAGCCCCGGATCCGCCATTCAGAGACGTCGCCCTTGCGCGAGCACACCGTAGGTCAACCCGAGGATCAGGCCCGAAACAACGGCCCAAAACTCGTGGCGCGGCCAGAGCAGGATGAAATTCTCCGGATCCGCGTGGCTGAAGAACGCCGTGCGTGGCGCGTTGCCGGCCCGGGCTTGGGCGTCGGCCCGCTGCCCATCGGGCCACTTCACCCCGTCCGGCGTCAGGTAGGACTTCACCCCCAGCACGGGCGCGAAGTATTTCTCGAGCACGCGATTCTCGTCCCACGCCCGCCCGATGTCGGTGGCCCACGCGTCGTTGCGCGCGCGCACGTGCCAGAGCGCTTCGGCCAGGTACTGACCTTCGCGCGAGAAGCGATGCAGCGTCATCGGTGGCGGCGTCACGGACCACAAACTCGCGCGGTCCGCGCTGAGCGCCAGCAGCTCCTCTGCCGTGTATTTCGAGCGAAACCTGCCGACGTCATTGTCGTGGACGAGGTAGCCGAAGTGAACCGTCTGCATGAACAGCGCGAGCGTAAATACCGCGAGCGCGCCAAGAAGACACACGCGCCGCCACGAGCCCTCCGTGAGGTCGAACGCGAACGTCGGCGGCGGCGCGATCGCCAGGCTCACCAGCAGTCCGGTCCCGATCGCGCCGAAGTTGATGAAGATGTCGCGCCACTCGCCCACGCGCTCGGGCACGAACCACTGCCACGCTTCGTCGAGCGTGCCGACGATGAGCCCGGCAATGAGCGGCAGCAACACGATCGAGAGATCGCCGCGCGCGCGCCACGCACGATAGAAGAGCGCCGTGACCAGCCCGTACTCGACGAAATGAAAGCGCTCGACGGCGTTCTGCGCGCCGCTGGCCGAGGCCGTGTCGAGCGCCACGAACGCCGCGAGCCCCGCCGCGGCGACGAGCGCGGCGTACCGGA
>DATEGZ010000093.1:0-14240 GCA_035279905.1 Vicinamibacterales bacterium | reverse complement strand
GGATGGATCCGTGGGGCGTGGTGGCGGTGGATGTGAAGCCGGCGCCGGGTTCGTTGTTTGGGAAGGCGGAGCGGGAGCGGGTGCGTGCGTTAGTCAGGTTTGCGGAGGCGGGGTGGCGGGTGCGGGTAGCGTAGCCGCGCGTCGGGAAAGGGATGCGCGTGCGACAATGCAATTCGAAGTTCCCTCCTGAATTGGATTTCCAATTACAACTGCTGACGTGACGACGGGCGTCTCCGCCGTGGAGCGCGGTGCCGGACAGGCGCCGCGCGCAACCGACGAGCACGCCGACGATGGTGTACCGGTCATCGTCATCGATGGCCGGTCATCGTGGCGGCGATGGTTTGCCGATCTGTACGTGTATCGGGGCGCCTTGCAGAGTCTCGCATGGCGCAACGTCCGGTCGCGCTACAAGCAGGCTGCGTTAGGCATGACGTGGGCCGTGGTTCAGCCGGCCGTGCAGGTGCTGGTGTTCACAGTATTGTTCGGCCGAATGGTGAAGGTGCCGAGCGGCGGCGTGCCGTATCCCGCGTTCGCGTTGGTCGGGCTGCTCGCCTGGAACCTGTTCAACAAGATCGTGTCGGATGGTGCGGTGTCGCTGGTGGCCAATCAGAGCATCATCACCAAGCTCTTCTTCCCTCGGATTTATCTCGTTCTTGCGTCCGGCGCCTCGGCGCTGCTCGACGCGGTGGTGACGGCCGTGCTGCTCGCGATCCTGCTCGGCGTGTACCACATCGCACCCACCGTTAGGCTTTGGCTCGCGTTGCCCGTGTTGGCCGGCGTCATCCTGTTCTCGTTCGGGTTCGCGGCGCTCCTTGCCGCCATCAACGCGCGGTGGCGCGACGTGCAGCACACCATCCCGTTCATGTTGCAGATCGGCTTGTTCGCGACGCCGGTGATCTATCAGAACAGCTTCGTGCCCGCGCGCTGGCGGTGGCTCATGGCCATCAATCCGCTCGCCGGGCTGATCGAAGGGTTTCGCTCTGCCGTGCTGGGTATTCCGATCTCCGCGCCGTGGCTCGTCCAGACATCGCTCGTGATCAGCGCCCTCATGACCATCGTGGGCGTGTGGCTCTTCCGGCGTTCCGAAGCCACGATCGTGGATCTCGTATGACGCAGCACGTGTCCGTGCGCGTGGAGCATGTGTCGAAGACGTATCGCATCCCGCGTCCCGACGCTCCGACGATGCGCGACTATGTGAGGCGGCCGGCGTGGGCGCTGCGCGCTCCCAAGTCGCAAGTCGTGGATGCGTTGCGGGACGTCAGCTTCGAGCTGCACGAGGGCGAAGTGCTCGGCATCATCGGCCGCAACGGCGCGGGCAAGAGCACGCTGCTCAAGGTGCTGTCGCGCATCACGAGTCCGACGACAGGACGCGTCACCATGCGCGGGCACGTCGCGAGTCTGTTGGAGGTGGGTACCGGATTCCACCCCGAGCTCACCGGACGCGAGAACATCTACCTGAACGGGATGCTGCTCGGCATGTCGTCGAAGCAGGTGTCGCAGGTGTTCGATGCGATCTGCGAGTTTGCGTCGGTGGGCGACTACATCAACGTGCCGATCAAACGGTATTCGAGCGGCATGCAGTTGCGGCTGGCGTTTTCGGTGGCCGCGCACCTGCGTGCAGACACGATGATCGTGGACGAGGTGCTGGCGGTGGGCGACGCCGAGTTCCAGCGAAAATGCCTTGGCGCGATGCAGGATGTGAGTCGTGAGGGTCGCACGACGCTGTTCGTTAGCCACAACATGTCGGCGATCGAAGCGCTCTGCACGAGGGTGATCTGGCTCGATGGTGGAGCGATAAGAGGAGCGGGCTCGACTGATGAAATCGTGCGAAGCTATCTCCGCGCCGGCATGGCGCGCGCACGCCAGCCTTACGCGGTGATCGACCTTGTGAATGCACCGCGAGGATTCCAGCTGGGCGGCGCGACGGTCAAGGCGATCGGTTTCCATCGCATCGGTCAACCGGTCGGCAACGATCCCTGGCATGTGAGTTTCGCCGAGCGATTCGCGTTGGAAGTGTCGTTTGACGTCACGGCGACACTCATCGCACCGACCATTGGCATTGCGATCCGCAACGATCGCGGCGAAGACATTCTCACGAGTCACAGCAGCGACCTCCCGACCGTCTGGCCATTCGGCGGCGGCGACACAACCGGGCGCGTCACCATTGAATCTCCGTGGTTGCGACCGGGTTCGTACTTCATCGAAGTTGCCATTCTTTCTGGCGGCCAGTTGCTCGATCACGTCTCGCACGCGGCGACGCTGACGGTCGATGAGCAGTCCGCGGACGACGCGCCGCCGTTGCAGATCAAGAAGGGAGTCGTGGCGCCACTCTGGAAGTGGGATGTGTGTCGCGCGGCCGTGCGGCCGATGCGGTCTAACGGAAACGGCTCCTCGACATGAGCGCGCTGTCCCGGACGTTGGCCGAGCTGCTGCCGCACGGTGTCGTGCGCCGGATTGCCGCGCGCCGCGCGGCAAGGCGACGGCAAGAGGTACTGGAACGCCGTCAGCGCGAGCTGCGTCCGATCGTCGCTCCGTTAGGCGAGGACGCCCGGCCGGCGCGGCTCAATATGGGCTGCGGATGGCATCGCGAGCCCGGCTGGATCAACGCGGATGCCGATCCGCGCGCCGACGTGGAGGTCGTGCTGCGTGATGGCGAGCCGCTGCCGTTTGCGGATGGGACGCTCGACGTGGTGTTCAGCGAGCATTTTCTGGAGCATCTGTCATTCGTGGACGGCTGCCACTTTCTGCGCGAGAGTCAGCGCATTCTCCGGAGCGGCGGCACGTTTCGCGTCTCGTGCCCGGATCTCGACGCGATCGTGCGAATGCTCCAGCCCGGCGATGCGTCGTGGCGCGCACTGGCGCGCATCTACGAGTCCATCGGAGACTTCGCCGAGGGCGAGTTGTCGTCGCCTGAGCGCGTGGTCAATTGGGCCTTCTATGGTCATGAGCACAAACACATTTGGACCTACCGGCAGCTCGAGGAGCAGCTCGCGCGTGCCGGATTCGGCGCCACCCACCGCACGCCGTTAGGCATGTCGGGCGTGGAAGGGGCCGCGATCGAGCGGCGGATTCCCGAGGCGTTCTACTCACTCATCGTCGAGGCGACGAAGCCGTAGATGCGACGCACATCCACAATCGAATCGGTGAAAGAAATACATGCGGAGCGCTGACGCCGCGCGGCGCAATGCCGACACACGTCCCGTGTCGAGCGCGGAGCAAACGCGATCGGCGGCGGATACGGTGGAAAAACTGATCGAAAGGGCCGTTGCGGCGTACGGCCGCGAATGCGGCGCGCTGACGTTTCTACCCGAGCGCCGGTATGACCACCGCGTCTTCCCCACGACGGGGCAATACGACTGGTTTGCCGGGCAGGTCCTGTACTGTCTCGTGCGGCACACGCGGCCGCGAGTCGTGATCGAGTTTTCGACGAGTAGCGGCTACTCGACGACCTTCATGGCAGCCGCCGTGCGATGCAACGGCGAGGGACACATTCACAGTGTGGACATAGACGCGACCGCGCAGGACGCCGCCGCGCGCTGGCTGGCGGAGCAGGGTTTGTCATCCGTCGTGACGCTGCATCTCGGTGATTGTCGCGACGTCGTGCCGCGGTTGCTAACGGACAGCGTCGACATGCTGTTCATCGACACACTGCATTCGTTCGACATCGCCGGCTGGTATTTGACGACCGTGATCCCGCATCTGCGGCGCGACGCGCTCGTGCAGATTCACGATGTGATGCCTCCCGAGGCACGGGTGCGCATCCATGGCGGGCCGCCCTTTGCCGCGCCGCCGCCGGCGAACCGGTTGACGCTGCTCCAACGAATGAAGCGCGCGGCGTGGCTCGCGCTGCATCTGCAGAGCCCGCGTGTCGCACCAGCACCGCGCGAGATGCTGCCGCTGCATCGCTTGGAGCAACTGTCGCCGCGCACGACCGGGGAGCAGCCGACGATCGACGGCAACTACTTCGAGGAGGCGGTGTTCATTCGAGAGCTGCTTCGGGAGTCCGATCCGAGCGCGTTCGTCTATCTGCATCGTATCATGGCACGCTATCAGGCGCTCGCTCCGCAGCGATTTGCGTCGACGGATCGCATCGGGCGAACGGACGCACGCGGTGCTGCGCTCGAATGGAACGAGGCGCTGTGGACGCGCGCCGGAGCGTTGGCGGCGCGAACGGGCGTATCGCGCGTCGGTGAGCTACGGTCGCGGCTCGAGTCGCGACTGGCCTGACGATGCCGTCGATATCCGTCGTGGTGCCGGCTTTCAATACGGCGACCTACATTGGAGCGACGCTGGAATCGTTAGGCAAGCAAACCTTTCGCGATTTCGAGGTGATCGTCGTCGATGATGGAAGCACGGACGACACGAAGTCGTTGGCGTCCGCGTGCATCGCTCGCTTGGGATTGAATGGTGGCGTCGTATCCAGGCCCGGCAACCTTCCCAAAGGCGTGGCGAGTTGCCGGAATCACGGTGTGTCGCAGGCAGTCGGCACGTGGATCGCTTTTCTCGACAGCGACGATCTCTTCGAGCCTAACAAGCTCGAGCGCGTCGTGGGTTTGTTGAAGGCCCCCGGGACGTCCGCCCTCGCCTTGCATCACGCCGTGATGCCATTTGACGATGCAACCGTCGAGCCGGCTGGAGCACCTGAAGTTGGTGATGGCGGTCGGGGGACGTCGAGCCTGGACGACCTCCTAACGGACAACTCGATCGCGACGTCGTCCGTTGTGGTGAATCGAGAGTGCTTCGCGTCGCTCGGGGGCTTCGACTCGAGACTCAATGGAGTCGAGGACTACTGGCTGTGGCTGCGCATTGCGAAGCGAGGCGAGTGGTCGTATTTGCCCGAAGCGCTCACTCGATATCGCCTGCGCCGCGGCTCTCTCATGGGCGGGCGGTCGCTTACGCACTACGTCGATCAGTACACGAAGCTGCTGGCAATTGCTGATCGATGCAACGAGCTCAGTGTGGCGGAACTCGGCAGGCTGCGCCGCTCGATCTTCTCAGGCCCGCTTCGGTACTACACAAGTGTGGCGTACCAGTCCGGCGGTTTGGCGGTCATGCTGCGGGGGCTGTGTCTCTTGGCATTTCGCGGCTTCCCTGCCGATTCCGGGCGCATCTTGTATCGACAGACCCGAGCCATAGCGTTAGGCAGTGCACAGCGCACCACGCGGCGCTTGGGCGTGAGCAGCAGAAACCTTTTCTCGTGAGCGAGCGATCGTTGTGTCGGCAACGCGCAATCTGATCACAGGCGGCGCCGGTTTCATCGGAAGCCACCTCGCCGAGCACCTACTCGCACAGGGCGAGGAGGTCGTCGTCTGGGACAACCTCTCCACTGGTCGGATGTCGAATCTCCACCAGTGCCTCGGCCGCCGCGGATTCCGCTACATCATCAGCGACTTCACAACGGATCCGACGTTCGAGTCGACCGTCGGTCAAGTCGACGTCATCTACCACCTCGCGGCAGCGGTCGGTGTCCAGCTCATCGTCACGGATCCAGTGCGAACGATCGAGACGAATATCGTCGGCACCGGAGTGGCGCTCAAGGCAGCGGCGAAATTCGGCAAACGAATCTTCGTTGCGTCCACGAGCGAAGTTTACGGAAAGGGCACGCGAGTGCCCTTTCGCGAGAATGACGACGTCCTCTACGGCCCAACGTCCAAGCGTCGATGGAACTACGCCATCTCCAAAGCCGTCGACGAGTTCCTCTTGCTCGCCTATCACGAATCACACGCGCTGCCCGGTGTCGTAGCTCGGCTGTTCAACACGGTTGGACCACGCCAAGTGCCGTTCTATGGCATGGTGATTCCTCGCCTCATTGAACAAGCACGCCGCGGCGCGCCCATGACGGTCTACGGTGACGGGACACAGAGTCGATGCTTCGGGCACGTGCTCGACGTCGTCCCGGCGATCTACCGGCTCACGCACTGCGGCGCCGCGTTAGGCGAGGTGGTGAATCTCGGATCGGACGTCGAAATCACGATACTCGAATTGGCAGAGCTCATTCGCGCGCGGGTCAAGTCGAGCTCGGAGATTCAGTTCGTGCCGTATGATGTCGCGTACCGGCCGGGATTCGAGGACATGGCGCGACGTGTTCCGAGCCTCGAGAAGGCGAACCGGCTCATCGGCTTCGCTCCGGCGCGCACGCTCGACGACGTGATCGATGACATCATGCGCGCCGGTGATGCCTAACCGCTCGCCCGGCGGCTCGGCCATGCTCACGTCCGCGTCGGAGCCGGACCTGCCGGCCGCCGCTCAGTCGCGAGCCCGCGAGCCGCTGCGCGTGCTGGCCGTTAGTCATGCGTATCCACGGCGCAACAATGCCAGCCACGGCATCTTCGTGCATCGGCTGCACGCGGGCATGCGTCGAGCCGGCACCGAAGTCACAGTCCTGCAGTTGCACGACTGGGCGCCCCCCTGGCCGCTCTCGAGCATCGACCCGGCGTGGCGACGGGCGAGCCGAGCACGCCGTGAGTTGCTGGACGAGGTTGACGGCGTGGCGGTCCATCATCCGCGTACCTTCACACCGCGGCCCAGTCGATTCTTCCCCGGCGACACATGGGAGCGGGAGTGCAGGGCGATCGTCGACTACTGTCGAAACACTCGCGACGTTCCCCGACCGGATATCGTGCTCGGGCACTTCATGGTCCCGGATGGCTTTCACGCGATAGCGCTGGGTCGCGCGCTCGACGTACCGGTAGCGGTGATGGCATGGGGCGACGACCTGCACAACTGGCCCGAGCAGCGACCAGACTGGCGCCGCCGATTGCAACAGGTGCTCGATCAATCGGACCTTCTCATCGCGTGCTCACGTCGCTTGGTGTCCGACGGAAACCGATGGCTTCGCAATCCGCGCGATGATTGGCAGGTGATATACGGCGGCGTGGATCTCGAGAGATTCTCTGCATCCACGGACGTCGACCCGGTGGCGCGCGACGCCAGCCGGCGACGCGTGTTCGGAGCGGGTGTCGAATCGCGCCAGGTGTTAGTCTGCCTCGCCCAAGCCACCGCGGCCAAGGGATACGCCGAGTTACTGGATGCGTGGAGCGATGTCGCGCGCTCGTCGAGCAATTGGACGCTGGTAATGGGCGGAGGCCCGGGCGAGTTGGACATCCCAGCCGAAATCGTTCGCCGCGGCCTCGAGTCCTCGGCAATCTGGATCGGGCCGGTGGCGCCTAACGATGTGTCCGACGTGCTCAAGGCGGCAGATGGCTTCGTGCTCCCGAGTCACGCAGAGGGACTCTCGCTTGCGATGCTCGAGGCATTGGCGTGCGCTGTTCCGACCATCGCAACCGCCGTTGGCGGACACGACGAAGTCATTCGAGATTCTGCGGAAGGGTGGTTGATCCCACCGCGCGACGTCGCTGCGCTCGCGAAGGCACTGCGCGAGCTCACGTCGTCACCGAGCGAGCGCCTGCGACGCGGTCGCGCCGGTCGTGCCGCCGCCGAGCGCATTGGCTCGCCGGATACAAATGGACGACGCCTCGCCGAATTGCTCGCGGGCGTTGTGGCTCGGCGACTGTGAAGGTCCTGAGCGTCGTCGGCGCCCGGCCACAATTCATCAAGGCGGCCGTCGTGTCGGAGCACTTGCGCGGCGCGGGCATCGAGGAAGTGCTGGTACACACCGGGCAGCACTATGACGTCGCGATGAGCGGTGTGTTCTTCGAGCAACTGAAGCTCGGCGCTCCGAATCGGAATCTGGGAATCGGATCCGGTACGCACGCAGACCAAACGGGCCGAATGCTCGTGGAGCTCGAGCGTGTCATGCAGTCGGAGCGTCCGGATCGTGTGCTCGTGTACGGCGACACGAACTCCACGCTCGCGGGGGCCATGGCCGCCGCAAAGCTGCAGCTGCCGGTGGATCACGTCGAAGCCGGGCTCCGTTCGTTCGATCGCGAGATGCCCGAAGAGCTCAATCGCGTGGTCACGGACCATCTGGCCGACATGCTGCTCTGTCCGACCGCGACCGCCGTCGACAACCTGGCGCGCGAAGGCCTAACCGAAGGCGTGCTCCTCACCGGCGACGTGATGCTCGACCTGGCGCTCCGGGTTCGACCGGCCGCACTCGACGTGCCGTTGCCCGATGACATCCGAGCGGGGCACTATTTCTTCGCCACCGTGCACCGCGCATCGAATACCGATACGCGTGATCGGTTGTCGTGCGTCATGCAGGCGCTCGACCTCGTCGCCTCCGATGTCGACCCAGTCATCCTCGCCGCGCATCCGCGATTGCGCACGCGCCTCGCCGAGCACGGAATCGCGGCGACTCGCGTGCGCCTGGTGGAGCCCCAGGGCTACGTCGAGACGCAAGGACTGATCCTCCGCGCCCGCGGCGTGATCACCGACTCCGGTGGTGTGCAGAAGGAGGCGCTCTTTCACGGGGTGCCATGCCTAACGTTGCGAGACACCACCGAATGGATCGAGAGTGTGGCGGCGCGATTGAACGTCCTCGTGGGTGAGAGCCTGGAGCAACTCTCGCACCATGCCGCAGCGTGCGACGGTCGACGCGACGTTCCGCAGTCCGTGGTGCAGGCGTTCGGGGGTGGTCGCGCCGGCGCCTGCATTGCGTCGGCCGTGCGTGCGGCCGGCGCCAATCGCAGACGCTGGACCAATGCAGCCAGCCTTGCCGCCAAAAATGCCTAACGGTACGGGCGGCGCAGGCTACGCGGTGGTGCACCTGGTGTCGCAAGAAGTGACAAAGGACTTGATCGGCCCGCAGGTGGTGGATCACATGGCGTGGCAGCGTGCAGCGCCCGGTCCTGACGCGCCGCGCCGGGTCGCCGTCGCCTTCCTCGAGCCGGCGCGGTCCGCCGCAACCTCCCGCGTGCGGCGCCGGGTTGCAGCGTTAGGCAAGAGAGCGCCGGGCGTCACCGTGGCGCTGCTCCCATACGTCGGGCGGCTTGGCCTGCGACGGAATGCCGCTCTCCTCGCGCGGCGGGTACGCGCGCTCGCGGGCGGCGAGCGAATCGTGCTGCACTGCCGCGGCGAGTCGGCAGGAGAGTGGGCGCTGGCGCTGGCGCCCCACTTGCGCGACGCGGGGATTGTCGCCGACATACGCGGGGCATGGCCCGAGGAGCTTCTCTTTCTCCGCGGCTTCGACGGCGTCGATGAGGCCGACGCTCCTGGGCGCCGCGACTACGAGGCCGCGCTGGCGAAGCTTCGCACCGTGGTGTCGGCCGCCGGCTCCGTCATTTCGGTGTCTGCCGGGATGCTGGAGTGGCTGCAGTCGCTTGGCGTGCCGGACGGAAAGCTGGCGTATGTACCGTGCTGCGTTAGCAGGCCGGCGTTCTCGGCCGCCGACCGAGCGCGAATTCGTCGCGATCTCGGAGTGTCTGAGAAACTTGTCGTCGCCTATGCGGGTACTGTCACACGGTATCAGCATCTCGGGGATGGCGTCATTCCGTTCTTCTGCGCGCTGCGGGAGCAGAGCGCCCGGGTGCATCTACTCTGCCTAACGAACGATGTCGACCACATGCGAGCGCTGCTCGCCGGCGCGCAGGTCGCTGCGGACGACGTGACCGTTGTCCGCGTGGACCAGCTGGAGACTGCCGCGTATCTCTCGGCCGCTGATGCGGGATTGCTGCTTCGCGCACCCAGTCGGATGAATCGCTTCAGCCAGCCGACCAAGCTCGGTGAGTATCTCGCCAGTGGTGTCCCGGTCATCGTGTCACGCGGCACCGGGATCGTCGGCGAGCTGGTCGAGGCGAACTGCGCTGGAATTGAGGTCGATTGGTTTTCGCTCGACCATGCGGCGCGCGTGCGCGAGGCAGCGCGGGTCGCGCATCACATCGCCTCACGAGGTGAGGCGCTTCGTGCAGGTGCGCTCGCTCTGTGTGAGCGCGAGTTCTCGTGGTCGACGTATGTGAATGTCGTGCGACAGGCTTACCGCAGGTCGTTGCGTAACATCGAGCAATCGGTTGAGTGATGACATCGATCGTGCGGTGGACGTGTCCGCTCTGCCGTGCGGCCCTGGTCGACGCTTGGCGATGTCCGGCCTGCGGTCGAGTCTTCGCGGCGGAGTCTGGATCACAGCCCGACTTCCGCATCGCCCAACCGCTCGTGATCGAGCACACGTATCGATACGACCCGGCGTTTGGCCGTTTCCCATGGGATCGTGTATCGCTCGCGTGGCCTAACGCTGCGGCGGGAGTGGCGATGGACGCTGCCTGGGATGCCACCGAAAGGCAAATGCTGTCCGCATTGCCCGCCGCGAAGCCGGGACAAATCGCCCTGGACGTGGGATGCGGCGAGGTGCACCAGCGATTTCGAGCCGGCTTGACGCGTCTCGGATATCTTCCGGTCGGCGTGGACATCGCCGGCTCCGCTCCCGATGCATTGGCGGACGCCCACCGCCTGCCGTTCGCCGATGCGTCTTTGGACGTGATCATGACCAGCGCGGTGTTCGAGCACTTGAAGCATCCTCATCTGGCAATGAGTGAGATGGCGCGCGTGCTGCGTCCAGGCGGCCGGATACTGGGGAGCATTGCTTTCGGTGAGCCCTTTCACATCTCGTACTTCCATCACTCGCCCCTCGCCGTTTTCGAGATTCTCGATTCCAGTGATCTCGATGCCACTGTATTCGTGCTGAGCGATCGGTATAGCGCGTTTTACGCCCATCTCGAGATGGGCTTTGCGGGTCAACGCATTCCGAAGTCGATCCACGGGATCATCGCGAGGGCGGTTCGCGAAGTCGCGGTGTTCCCGGCGCGCGTCAAGAGCATCGTCCAGCGCTCGCCGCAGCATTTGCGCCTTGCTCGCTCGGCATTTGCGCGCTCGCATACGGCCTCGGTTGGCTTCATCGCGCACCGGCGCTCCGACGCGGCATAGGGAGCAGACCGCACATGTGTGGGATCATCGGCGTCCTCGCTCAGTCGGCACCCATCGATGTGCCGCGGTTAGTCCGTGCTCGCGACACGCTCATACATCGGGGCCCCGATGCCGCCGGCCTTTGGATCCGCGAGGCTGAAGATTCGTCGCACGTCGCCTTCGGGCATCGCAGACTGAGCATCCTCGACTTGAGCGAACGCAGTGCGCAGCCGCTCGTGCTCGACGAGGCAGGGAACGTCGAGCCATCACCGCCGAGTGGGCGGATCCGCGGCAGATTGGTTCTCGCGTTCAACGGCGAGATTTACAACTACGTCGAGCTGCGTGATGAGCTTCGCGGGTGTGGGCACGTGATCCGCTCTACGGGCGACGTCGAAGTGCTCTTGCGCGCCTACGCCCAATGGGGCCCAGCCTGCGTTGAACGCCTCAACGGGATGTTCGCGTTCTCGGTATGGGATGAGTCTCGTCGCGAACTGTTTTGCGCGCGAGATCGATTTGGCGAAAAGCCTTTTCACTACGCGCTGTCGCCCGACCAGAGCACGTTCGCGTTTGCGTCCGAGGTGAAAGCGCTGGCGGCGTACGGCGTCGCGGAGGGCGAACTCGAGCCTCGCGCCATCTTTCGATATTTCCGGTTCGGAGAGTCTGCCGGGGTCGAACAGACCATATGGAAGGGCGTGCATCGCCTGTTGCCCGCGCACACGCTGACTGTTCGGTTTGGTCGCGATCGCCTCACGCTCAGCAGCCGGCGCTACTGGGACCTCGATCCAGATGCAGAACAACATATCGCGCCGGCAGCCGCGGCGACGCGCTTTCGCGAGCTGTTTCGGGACAGCGTTCGGCTGCGGCTGCGATCCGATGTAGCGTTAGGCACAAGCCTGTCTGGCGGCCTCGATTCGTCCAGCGTGCTGTGTCAGATCCAGGACCTCGGCGCCGCGAGCGGACAGCGCGCGTTTTCCGCGCGAATGGAAGATCCAGGACTCGACGAGGGCCAATACATCGCTGCGGTGTTGGCGTCCACGGGAGTCGCGGGATTCTCCGTTGTTCCGGTGGTGGATGACTTCCTCGACGGCTTCGACGCGCTGTGCTTCCACCAAGAGGATCCATTCCCGACCACGAGCGTCTTTGCCGCGTATGCGGTGCAGCGCCTCGCCGCGCAACATGGCGTGACGGTTCTGCTGGATGGCCAGGGTGCCGATGAGTATCTCGCGGGATACAAACACTACGGCGCCTGTGTCCTAACGGACCTCTCGAGGCATGGGCATCTCTATCGATGGTGGACAGAGCGTCGCGCGTACCGGGCGCGGAGTGGCGACGATCCTGTACCGGTGCGAGCCGCGATTGCGCATCTCGCGGCGTACGGCCGCGGGGCCTCGCCTCTTCCAGTTCAGGCTCCGAAAGCCGTCCCATTCTTACGCACTGAGTTCCGTGACGAGTTTGCGAGTGAGCAGCCGCGAGGTGTAGCCGCTCGAAGCGACTCGTTGAAGACGCGCTTATACGCGGACCTCATGTGTGGTCACCTGCAGGAGCTGTTGCGCTACGCCGACCGCAACTCGATGGCATTCTCGCGGGAGGTGCGTTTGCCCTTCCTCGATCACCGGTTGGTCGAGTTCGCGATGTCGCTCCCGCGCGAGCAGCTCTGGTACGGCGGCGAAAGCAAGCGCGTATTGCGTGCCGCCATGCGAGGGCTCGTACCTAACGCAGTTCTCGATCGCCGCGACAAGATCGGGTTCGCAGCGCCGAGCGACGCGTGGTGGGAAGGCCGCGCCGGGGCCGCGTTGCACGGGCGGCTCGCGCACGCCATTTCGTCCCTGGACGATGCACTCGATCCGCGAGCGTCGTACGATCCAAACAGCGCGCTGTCTGTTATTACAATCGAGTCTGCACGGCGGCAGCTGCAAGCGCTTGCGGCGAAGGCGCGCGTGACGTCCAATTCGCCGATGTGCGCTTGACGTGAGCGCTACGGGCACCGTTAGTCGGCTTTCTGACCAGGCGCTGCGGGCGCGGTCGGAGGTCGGCATGCTCGGTCGGTCGTTAGTTGCGGGCGCTGGAAGGCGCGTGATCGGATACAGTCGAACCCACCCGGTGTATTCGACGGTGTTCGAGGAGCATCCGCCCGCCGGTTTCGTGTACTATCGCACCCCACGCTGGCGGCCCCTCCGCTCACTCCATGCCCTCGCCTGGAACCGCATCTGTCTCTTTCATCACGACGCGTCCGCACAATTGCCTCCGTTGCCGGACAATGTCCCGGTTGTCGTGTCGTGCGAAGGCCGCCCACACGATCGTTTCTTTAGCGACCCGCGCGTTAGGCATGTCTTCGTGCATTCACGTTGGGCTGGCGGGGACCGTCTTGAACGGGGCGAGGTTGAGCTGCTTCGCCTCGCGCCACCAATCCAGCGGCCGCGTGCCTCCCGTCGCAATCGCAACGAGATTGTGATACTCGCCGTTGGCCTGGGCGGCATGGTGAAGGGGCTCGATGTCGCGATTCGGGCGTTCGAGGCACTGCGCGTGCGCTTTCCTATTCGCCTCATTATTGCCGGCGCACTGGGGCACAATGCGGAGTGGTATCCGGAAATATCGCTGGACGCATACAAACGCATCGACTTTGATGAGTTAGGCCGGCGTGTCCAGGCCGACGACCGCATCACGCTGCGACAGTTCACGCGCCGCGAGCTACTGCGAGCGGTCTATCCGCGCGCGGACATCTACCTGCAGCTCAGTCGCATGGACACGTATCCATTCGCATTGTTGGAAGCGATGAGTTTTGGCTTACCCATCGTCGCCACCCGCCTCAATTCAATACCCGAGATGGTGCGTGACGGAGAAACAGGATTCTTGATCGATCACGACGGGCTCGACATGAATAGCGCGGATTGGGCTGACCGGGCCGTGGTCCAAACAGAATCCGCCCTCGAGAGGCTATTGATGGATCCGGCACTGCGACAGCGAATGGGCGATGCGAGTCGAGCGCGGCTTGGCGCGGCGTTCGACATCGACTATGCGAGAGCGAGGCTCGCGCAAGCATACACGCAGATCCTAGGTACCGGGGGATCGCGGCCGGCACATGCCTAACGCTGTGTATCTCCGGTGAATGTCGAGGGTCTGAAGGCCCGGTTTCGCCATGCGCCCGCCCTACAGCCCGCGCGAAAGGTGTATCACACCGGCCGTCACTTGAGGGAGATGCGCCCGGTCCTTTCCGGTTTGGCTGACTTGGGCCGCTACTGGATGCTTCACACGCAGCGACTCCCGGCAGGTAGCGCTCTGGTTCCGCTTCGCGTACGAGATCTGGGCGATGCGACTGTTCTGTGTCGGCCCGGTACGACGGACGAGCGGGTGCTCTACGACACATTTCGTAGCCAGTTTCACATGCCGGCGCGGCCGCTCAGGCGCGATGCGTTGGTGTTAGACCTGGGGGCAAATGTCGGCTA
>DATEGZ010000092.1:0-99125 GCA_035279905.1 Vicinamibacterales bacterium | reverse complement strand
TGCTCGAGCGTTTCGCCGCGGACGAACTCCATCACCATCAGCCACTGCCCTTCGTGCTGGAACAGCTCGAAGATGGTGGCGATGCCGGGATGATTGAGGCGCGCGACGGTGACGGCCTCGGCGCGGAAGCGCCGGGCGACTTCGGGGTCGTTCAGCTCGGCGTTGAGGATCTTGATCGCGACTTCGCGATTGAGCGTTTCATCGAGGGCACGAAATACGGTGCCCATCCCGCCGCGTCCGACGCGATCGAGCACTTTGTACTTGCCGATGTTCTGCCCGATCATCCTCTATCTCTTATCTCTCGGGTCCTTTACACGTCAGGAAACAAGAAAGTCTAGGGCGCGTGGTGGGGGATGTCAATTCGGTGACGGGGTGAGCTATAGGAACGGGAAGAGTGCTACACCCACGAGGCTAGCAGCCGCTGCTAGACTGGGCGTCACAGCGCAACAGGTGGCGTGGCCACGGCGGACCGCCCGCGCCAGACGGATCGCCGATCCTCTACGACGTCTCGCTGGAACTTGCTGGTGGATACGTGATCAAGGCCGACGAAGCCCTTCGGGGTGCAAGCGGTGATGAATTGCTGCTCCGCGGAAACGTTCGTTTGACCGTTGTGCGACTGCTTCCGGTACTCGGCGCCAGAATCACTCCCTAAAGGGCGAGCCCTTTATGCCTCGTGAAACGAGGAGTCGCCTTCCCCTCCTGAGCCTTGCGGTGTTTCTCCTCGCCGCACGCGTGATTGCGCTACAGAAATCGTCCCATCAAGACATCATCGAGCAACTCCAAACTTACGAGCGCGCTCGGTTCGACGTTGCCGTGCATGAAGCAGCCTTAGGCAAGTCCGTCGATGCGTATGGAAAGGCTTATCGCAACGATGCTCGGGCTTGGATTGATAGTGATCCCGCGGCGCGACCGCGCCGACGTTTGATCGCTGCGGCCTTCGCGCTCGAAGTCGCGAAGATCAGGTTCGACGCGGATGCAAAATCGTGGGAGACGCTCCGGGACACGATTGAGTGGAGCTGCGAGCAGCTTCGCTTGAACTCGATGCCTCTCCGCGGAGAGCACGAGTGGTATCTCGCGTCCGTTGCGCTCGCCCAGCGCACGCTTTCCAGGCGCTGGCTCACGGGCCTTCCTGACAGTAACGGAGCGGTGTGGCATCTGGACCACGCGCAAGCGCGGTTCCCCGATGAGGCGCGCTTCCGTCTGGTCCGCGCGGAGAGTCAAGCGTTCGACGCAGACCGAAACCTCAGCAGTCGCGCACGCATTGCGGCTATCACGTCGCCCACCGGCCGTGGCGGGCCGATTGCCCAGGCGCAGAGTGACAACGCCATCTCTAGCTTCCGAGAACTGGTGAACGATCTAAGAGTGGCGCCCGACGCCGAGATCCGTGTGGCGCACTTGCTGCTCTCCGCGGACAGGTACACATCGGCGCTCGAGCACGCTCAGCGAGCCGCGACGATCACCGACGACGCCCAGACGAGATACGTGGCCTTTGTGCTGGAAGGAAAAGCGTACGAGATGTTGGATCGTCCGGCAGATGCGGGGCGTGCTTATGCTGCGGCCCTTGCGGTGATGCCGCGCGCACAGTCTGCAGCGCTTGCTCTTTCGTCATTGCTGCTGCTGTCGAATCAGGCGCAGCAGGCGTACGATCTGGCCGAGCGATCGCTCGCTGCGTCCGTGAGTGACGATCCGTGGCGTCTCTACTACTACGGAGAGTTTGTCCGGTGGCCCGCCTATATCGCCCAGCTGCGCGAGGCGATTAAGTGAGGCGCCAAGTGCTTTCCTCCATCGCCTTGGTGACGAGCCTGACCCCGACCTTCGCGCAAGATCGTCCGACCTTTCGTGCCCGGATCGACACTGTTGAAGTCAACGTGTCGGTTAAGAAGGGCAACAACGCCGTGGTCGGACTTCGCGCGGAGGACTTCGTTCTGCAGGACAACGGCGTTGTTCAGCAGGTTGAGGCGCTGTCCGTAGAAGCGGTGCCAATCGACGTGTCGCTGTTCATGGACACGAGCGGGAGCACCCAAGGTACGCTGAGCGAGATGAAGGACTCGGTACGGAGAATCACAGCGATGCTCCGCCCCGACGATCGATTCAGGTTGTTGACAATTGGGAATTCCGTCATTAACTCCGTGCCCTGGACTGCCGCCGGGCAGCCTCTTCCGGAACTCGACGTGGTTCCAGTGGGAGGGATATCGCTTGTCTATGACGCGGTAGTCGCCGCACTCCTCCATTCCGTCGATCCGGGTCGCCGCCACCTCGTGGTAGCAATGACCGATGGGGAGGACTGCGGCAGTATCGTCAATCCAGCGCTGCTGCGCGAGATGGCGGGCCGGTCCGAGGCGGTCGTGCATTGGATTCTCATGGGTGGTCGTGGTGGTGGTCCGTCTACGCTAGCGACGTGCGACTGGGGTCTGTCTGATACGGACGCCCTGAAGACTTTGGCTGAAGGCACAGGCGGCGAAGTACATTCGGGCTTCCTGAACCCCGATCCGGTCAAGGAGTTCAAGAAAACATTTGATGCCTTCCGCGTGAGCTACGTGCTGCGCTACTCACCGGCGGGCGTAGCGTTACCCGGCTGGCACAAACTCACCGTCGCAGTGAAGCAAGCAAATTACACCATTCGCGTTCGACCCGGATATTTTGGCGGCTAGATGCAAAGAATCGTGCGCCGAATTCGAGAGATCACGTGCAGTGAGCGGCAGTGACGCGCGTGAATTTGGCCAACCCGGGCGAGGTCTCCGTGCACATGCCGCGCTCACCGCGTGAATCCGCGCGCGTGTGTGCAAATAGCTGTTCATGCGCTTAGCGGGCCAGAAATCGCGAAAAACAGGCCTGATCTCGCCGCGGGAGACAGGCCAGGTTAGACATTGCTGCAGTCACCGCGCACCACGCCCGGTGTGCGCGCGAACCGAGGCCCGTGCGTGCGCCCGAACACGCGCAGGTGTAGCAACGAACGTCGTTGACCGGCGCTAAACTGGCGCCAATGCGAGTGGGGCGGATCCGCGCAGGAACAGCGGTGTTGCTCGCCACGACACTCATCGCGGTGATGACGTTTTCCATCCAAGAAGGCGTCGCTCAAACGCTCTCGGCCAACGGGATCCTCGATCAGTACGCCGGCGGCAACGCTGACAGCGTGGTCCGGACACTCGCAACCTCGTCAGAGAGCGTCTCGGCATTCTCGCGAGATCTCAAGACCACGGCTCAGAGCTGGATCGCGGCACGTGGGTCTGCCGACGCCCGCAAACGAGAGCTGGCTGTCGCAACGGTGGCGCTCGAGGCTGCCCGATGGATGAAGCCGGCGCCGTTCGGCTCCTTTTCGGTCATGCGAGACGACCCGACCTGGGAGAACCGTGTCGATCTGATCGAGTGGGCGTGTGAACTCTTGCGGAAACACGATCCGGCGCTGCCTGCGGAACGCTCGTGGCACCTCGCGGCTCTCGCGCTGATCGAGGAGGCATCGTCGCTCTTCCATGCGTACGCGAAATTCCAATCCATCGGGAAGCATCACGTCGCGCATGCCCGCCTGAGATTTCCAGACGAGCGCCGGATCGACCTGGCAGAAGCGGTGATCGATCTGCTGTCGGCCGGCATCCTTGGCTACCCGATGAATGTCACGCGGCCCAATTTCGTCGCGGTCGTGGAAGAGTCCGGGACAGCAGACGTTCCTGGCAAGTTCGGAAGCAACGACACCCGGAGGCGAGTCCAGCTTGCCGTTGAAGAGCTCGCCGCCCTGCTCAACGACGAGCACGTCGGCGCCGAAGCGCAGCTCCGGCTCGGCGCGATCGAGCTGTACCTGTCTCAAGGCCAACTGGCGCTGGCACATTTCGATGAGACCTTGAGGCTCACGAAGGATCCCTTTCTCTGCTATCACGCCAGATTCTTTCGCGCTGCGGCGCTTGTCGGACTCAACCGCGTGCCGGAGGCCGAAGCCGACTATCGTACGGCGCTCCAGCTCGCGCCGCGCGCGCAGTCTGCGACCGTCGGCCTCGCCTGGCTGCTTGCCGTGAACAATCGCGCGAGCGATGCTTCGGGGATCGTTTCCGATGCCTTGTCATCTGGCACGATCCACGAAGACCCGTACGCCTCTTACGACAGCGGCGATTTTCGAATGTGGACGCGCTACATTGCCGACGTGCGAGAAGCGATCCGGTGACTGCGCGCGTTGGTCTCTCACTCGTCGTGCTTCTGGCCGGTACGGCGAATCTCGCATCGCAGCAGACATTTCGCGCCACGGTTGGCGGCGTGGTGATTGACGTGTCGGTCATGTCGGCCGGCAAGCCAATCGAGGGGTTGACCGCTCGAGATTTCGAGCTGCGCGACAACGGCGTCCTTCAGCAAGTCGACGTCGTTTCCGCCGGTCACGCGCTCCTGGATTTCACTATCTTGCTGGACTACGCAGGGCGCGCGGCAGCTCGAATGGCCCGACTCGCTGATGGCCTCGTGAAGGTCGTCAGAGAACTGCGGCCGACAGATCGGCTGCAACTGCTTGCCTGCGGACAATCGGTGCGCGAGATCGTCCCGATGCAGCTGGTGTCGGATCGAATTCACTTCGACGAGCTCAAGACGCTGAGCTCCGACCCGCACTACACGTCAACCATGAACGATTGCTTCGCGGAGGCTCTCGTCTTGCGCAGTCCGCCGGATCGAAGGCACGCCATCATCGCGTTTTCGGCGCTCTCCGCCGGCCACAATGTCTTGCAATGGCACGACCTGCTCATGCCGCTGGCCCGGACCACGGACGCAACGTTGTTCGTTGGCGCCATTCCTGTGGCTGGCGCCTACCCACCCGGGTGGTTTCAACCGATCGGTGAAGCCGCGGCCATGACGGGCGGACAGCTGTGGCTTGGAGTGTTTCCGGAACAACGCGAGCCTATGTATGTGACGCGTGGTCGCGGGCTCGCGCCAATCGAGGGCCTTGTGCCCTTCGACGACGTCGTCAAAGCTCTTGAACAGATCGTTGACAATTTCCGGCGCGGATACGTGATCAGCTACACGCCGCACAACATTCCCGCCGGTGGCTGGCACGATGTCTCGGTGAAGGTGCTTCGTCCCAGCTCAAAACCATATGTCGTTCGGGCTCGGAAGGGATATTTCGGCGAGAGTGCGAGACAATCTCCATGATGTGGCGGCCCGCAATTCTCATCGCCCTGCTGACGACGCTCGCCGCCGTTCCTCAATCGCAGCGCTCAACGAAGGATCTGGTGTTCCTGACGCGGGACGGCTGTGTGAACACGCCGGACATGCAGAACAATCTCGACGACGCGCTGATCCGTCTGAAATGGCGCCGCGACTACCAGGTCATCAACCTGGCCACGCTGAAAAAGGACGACGCGCGAATCGGCTATCCGACGCCGACGCTCCTCTGGCGCGGTCGCGACATTTTCGGCTTGCCGGTACCGAAGCCGCCGTATCGAGACCCGACGTGAAGGGTCTACAAGGACGGAGTTCCGTCCATCGACGCGCTGGTTGATGCATTGAAGAAAGCCGCTGGGGCTGCTAGTTCAGCGCATCCATGAAACCTGAATAAGCGGAACTTCGTCGCTGCCCATGTCGTCATCGGCATCGACGTGGTGGCGATCACCCGCTTTTGCGTGACCGGAATCGCCCTTCTGGTCGCGCTCCCGGCCGGCTGTTCGCGGCAGAGTCACAATCGAAGCCCGCTGACCGAAATCGCACGGTCCGCCCACTACGTCTTTCACTTCGCGCCGGGTGATCGTGTCAACGCCGACTTCCAGGAGCAATTCTTTGTCTGGGCGACGTCGACGATCGGCGTCACGATCGATCGGCCGATCCAGTACTACAAGTATCTGTCGCGCGAACACATGAAGGACGTGACCGGCGTCGGTAACAGCAACGCGCACGCCGATATCCGCGAGTTCGCAGTGCACACGCTGTGGCACGCGGACAATCACGAGACCATTCACCTGCTCGCCTCGCGATTCGCGGCGCCGGGTCCGGTACCGCTGTTCGCCGAGGGCTTCGCCGTCGCCCATCAGGTGGATCCGGTCAAGGGCGACTTCGCTCCGAACTGGAACGGCCGCTACCTTCCCGATCACATCGCCGCGTTCCGCGCCGACGGGCGCTTCGTCCCGCCCCACGAGATGCTCACCGTCAAGACGTTTCGCGCGGTCAACGACGTCGTCTCGTACCCGATCGCGGGCTCGTTCGTGCGTCACCTCCTCGATCGCTTCGGCTACGAGAAGGTGAAAGACCTCTTCCGGCGAGGCAACCCGAACGACACCGAGGCGACCGTCCGCAGCACGTTCGCCTCGGTCTTCGGCATGACGATCGAGCAGGTGGAAGCGGACTGGCTTCGAGGGGGACGGGCTACTGGCTCCGCAAGGTGACCGCGGGATCGACGTTCGCTGCGCGGCGCGCCGGCGACCACGTCGCGGCGAAGGCGATCGTCAGAACGAGGGCCAGCACAGCTGAGTACGTGACCGGATCAGTTCGCGCGACACCAAACAACTGCGTCGAGATCCATCGGGTGACGAGCCAGGCGGCGGCGAGTCCGACACCTGCCCCGACCGCCGCGAGCGTCAGCGAAGATCGAAGGATCATGCGTCGCGTGCCGACGCGATCCGCGCCGAGCGCCATGCGAATCGCGATCTCGCGTCCTCGCGCGGCGACGACGAAGGCCATGACGGCGTAGATGCCCCCCGCTGCGACGATGAGCGCGATGACCCCGAAGGCGCTCGTGCTCGCCGCCGCGAGCTTCGTGTCGCCGGCAAGCCGGTTGTACCGCGCCCTGACCGTATCCACTCTCACGACGCTTCGCGGCGCGATCGAGCGCACGAGCGCCCCGATCTCACCGAGACGTCCCTCGCTGTCGACGCGCGCAACAAAGCTCAGCGGGTTGTACGTCGGCGCGATCCGCATGTAGGCAATGAAGACCTGCTCGCCGGCGTCGGTCTGGACGCGGTCGGCCTCGAGCAGCCGGCTGATGCCGGCAATCTGAAAACTGGTCACTCCGCTGATGCCCGCGCTTTGCATCCTGAAACGCGCCCCGAGCGCGGATCCGCCGGGCCAGTACGCGCGCGCGAACCGTTCGTCCACCACGATCTGATCGAGCGGCGTGGCGGCATCAAATGCCGCACCTTGGACGATCGGAATCCGCATCGTCTGGAAGTAGTCGGAATCGACGTTGACGAAGTGCAGCATCAGCCGCTCGGCAGTGGCCTCGCGCCCCTCGACTGTGAGCCTCGCCGTGATCCCGCTTTGCGTCGACGGCGGCGGATCGTTCGTACGCGATACCGCCGACACTCCCGGAGCGACCCGCAGGCGCGCGAGCACCTCCGACTCGAGGTTGGCCCCTTTGATCAGCGCATCCGGCGCGGTCGAGATTTGAATCGTGGCGATGTTGGCAGCGTCGAAGCCCTTGTCGACGCCGAGCCTCGCCGCGTAGGTTCGGAGATACAACATGGCGCACACGAGCAGCAGCGTCGTCAAAGCAATTTGCCCGATCATGAGCAACTGACGGGATCGCGCGACCGCTCGCGTGGCTGCGGTCGTCCGTGGATCGTCGCGCAGGGCGTCGACGACGGAGCTGCGTGAGACGCGCCTGATGACCGGGAGCGACGTGAGGCACCAGGTGACAGTCGCGATCAGCAGCATGAACCCGAGTACCCGTGCGTCGATATCGAGCGGATTGATCAACGCGGCGCGCATCGACGTAGTCAGCTCGCTGTCGAGGGCGCCTACGCCCCACACCGTGAGGAGGACCGCGAGGAGTCCGCTCGCGCCCAGCAACACGGCACCCTCGAACAGGCCCACACGGACCAGGGACGCGCGCGACGCGCCGAGCGCCGATTGCACGGCGTAGACGCGCATCCGCATCGCGGCCGCCGCCATCTCCAGGCTCGCGACATTGGCGCAGGCGATGAGCAGCACGCACGCCGCCGCGCCGACGAGCATCATGAAGATCGACCGGGCACCCGGGTTGCCGCGCACGTCGGCCATCGCTCGCAGCCGCATCGTCTCGGTCGCGGAGTGCTGAGGGAGCGCTGAGAGCACCGCCGGCGATCGATCGGCCACAGCTTTGGCCGCGCTCGCGATGGTCTGGCCGGGCGCGAGCCGCGCGATGTCGCGAATGCCGCTGTTGTCGGGCCAGGACGAAAGATCGAGCGGCCGCCAGAATTCCTCGCGCGCGGTCGGAAACCGGAACGACGCCGGCATCACCCCGACGACGCTCAGCGTCTCGCGCCCGGTCGAGAACGTTTGACCAGGCGCGGAACGCGGATCGCCGAACAATCGTCGAGCCAGCGATTGGCTGACGAGAGCTGGATTCGCTGTCCCCGGCGCCGCGTCCTCGTTGGTGAACGGCCGACCCCACACGGGCATGACGCCCAGCATGGCGAACAACCCAGGTGTCACTCGCTCGCCGTAAACCGTGTCCGTGACCCCGCCAGTCGTCAGATAGGCCGAGCCGCCTCCGACATGGGCCTGCAAGTCCGCAAACAGATCGCGTTGCTTCCGCCATTCACGAAAGGCGGCCGGCCGGCTGAAGTCGGTGACGTCACGATCGACCCACTCGATGATCGCGAGCGTGTCCGGTCGATCGTAGGGCACTGGACGGAAGACGAACGCATCGGCCGCGGCAAAGACAATCGCGTTCGCGGCCAGCGCGACGCCGAGCAGGGTGACGATGAACGCGGCGCGCCAGCCACGCGTGCGGACGCCACGCCAGGTCCACCGAAGGTCATCGTAGACGCCCTGACCGAAGGATGACGCCGGCGGGATCATAGTGCCCTCGTTGAAGTTGGCAGATTCTACCGCAGCACTCCGGCCCGCGCCGCGGCCGCCTGCACGAGCGCGATGATGTGCAGGATCAGAAACGCCGGCACGAAGAGTCCCGGAACCAGGACCAGCGGAAGCGTCGCCATCGGCGCGGTCGTGATCCCACCGCCAAGGCCGGGGAACAACCTCGTGACGACGGCGCCGATGCTGATGGCGACGAGGAGATCGAGGACGCCGAGGAGGTTCCAGGTCACGAATCGCCGGCTCGCCACGAACGCCGGCGAGCGCGTGAGGCCCGCGAGCATCCACGGCGCGGTGAATCCGATCGCCATGTCGCCGAGTCCCGCCGGCCACGCGAAGTACGCCGGCAGCACGCTGTACGCGTAGAGCGACAGGAATGCGAACCCACCGAATCGCCACGCCTGGATCACGGCGACGACACGGAGATCGGCGTGCAGGACGCGCTCGCGGACCGCGGCGGACGCGCGATACGCGACGAGAAACGCGATGACCGGCGCCAGCACGGCGACGAGCAGCCCGAGAGGCGGCTGCTCCGGCCCCACGACGAATGCCCCGGTGGCACCGAGCCACAGGATGAGCGCGAACCAGGCGATCAACAGCGCCGGGCCGGCGAGCGACCCGCTCGGGCGCGACGGCGACTGATCTTCGAGATGCATGACGGCTTGCGACATAAATGCCCCCTGGATGAGTGACTTGCAATTTGCAAGTGTCAAGCAGTGTAGTAAACTGACTTGCAATATGCAAGTGACTCGCTGGAAGCGCTCCCCCTGCCCCGTCGCCAACACCCTCGACATCGTCGGCGACAAGTGGTCCCTCCTCGTCGTCCGCGACCTGCTCCGCGGCAAGCAGACCTACACGGACCTGCTGTCCTCGCCTGAAGGCATCCCCACCAACCTGCTGGCCGAGCGCCTGACGCGGCTCGAGCGCGCCGGCCTCATCACCCGCTCGGCGTACCAACGGCGGCCGATGCGCTACGCGTACACCCTCACCGACAAGGGACGCGCCCTCGGCGCCGTCCTCAGGGCGTATGTGGATTGGGGGAAGAAACACATTCCGGGAACGATGACGCTCGGAGAGATCCAGAAGGTGTGAGCGGTGCTACCATGCGCCCGACTCACAACACTCCACGATGTTGCTCGCTCCCGGCAGCAAGCTCGGCCGCTATGAGATTCGCTCGCACCTGGGATCGGGCGGGATGGGCGAGGTCTACCGCGCGCGCGATCTCACGCTCGGCCGCGACGTGGCGCTCAAGGTGCTGCCGGCCGAGTTCGCGAGGGATCGGGAGCGCCTCCAGCGATTCGAGCAGGAGGCCCGATCGGCCTCGTCGCTCAGCCACCCCGGCATCGTCGCCATCCATGAGCTCGGCGAAGCCGACGGCCAGCCGTTCATCAGCATGGAGCTCGTCGAAGGCCAGACGCTCCGGCAGCTTCTCGCCGGTCCGCCTCTCGCTCCGAAGCGCGTGCTGCAGATCGCGGCGCAGGTGGCCGACGCGCTTGCCAAGGCCCACGCGGCGGGCATCGTGCATCGGGATTTGAAACCCGCGAACGTGATGGTCACGAACGACGGTCACGCGAAGATCCTCGACTTCGGTCTCGCCAAGCTCCTCGATCGCAACGACGTCGACTCGTCGCAGTCCACACTGACGCATCTGGACACTCAACCCGGCACCGTCCTTGGGACGGTCGGCTACATGTCGCCGGAGCAAGCGAGCGGGCGGCCCGCCGATCGTCAATCGGATCAGTTCGCCTTCGGCCTGGTGTTGTTCGAGATGCTGACGGGCCAGCGGGCGTTCGATCGGCCGACCGCGGCGGAAACGCTGTCGGCGATCATTCGCGACGATCCTCCGCCGATCGACGCGCGCGCCGCCGCCACGCCTGCCCCGCTCAGATGGATCGTCGAGCGCTGTCTCGCGAAGTCACCGGACGAGCGCTACGCGTCGACGCAGGATCTGGCGCGTGACCTCGCGACGTTGCGCGATCGCGGTGGCGAGATCGCGGCGGCGTCCGCGCAGGCGCCGGCGCGCGCGCACTTGAGTGCGCGTGCCGCCATGGCGTTGGTGGCGATTGCGGGACTGATCGCTCTGACCGCGCTGGGATTCGCCGTGTGGGGAAATCGGGCACCGGCTCCTGCGCAAAGCGTGCGGCTGACGCTCGCGCCGCCGTCCGACTCGACGTTCTACTTTACGGTCGGCGCGATACCTTTTGCCGTCTCGCCGGATGGGCGGCAAATCGTCGTCGTCGGCATGACGAAGGGGCACCGCCAGCTCTGGTTGCGCAACCTGGACGCGCTCGAGCTGCGACCACTGGCCGGTACTGAGGGCGCGAACACGCCGTTCTGGTCGCCCGACAACCGCGCGGTCGGGTTTTTTGCCGGAGGCCATCTCAAGACTGTGTCGATTCCCGAGGGCGAAGTCCGCACGATTTGTGACAGCCGTAACGGGAATGGCGCCAGCTGGAGCCAGGACGGCATCATCGTTTTTGCGCCCGGAGTGGACACGGGGCTGTCTCGCGTCTCCGCGAACGGTGGAACGCCCACGCCTGTCACGAGCCTCGACAAAGCGCACGGCGAGTCCTTCCACGGATCGCCCGCGTTCCTTCCCGATGGCCGCCACTTCGTTTTCGGAGTGCTCGGCAAGGTCAACGCCGGTGTTTATGTCGGCTCGCTCGACGCGCCCGATCGAAAGCCGTTGCTCTCGTACTACAGTCCCGTCGCCGTGAGCGACGAGGGCTACGTGTTCTATCTCGGGGATGAAGCCGCGCTCGTGGCGCGGCGCTTCGACTTCGATCGCCTGGAGTTCGCCGGCGATCCGATCGTCGTCGCCGAGAACACGGCGCTCAGTGGACCGACGGCGGCCTTCGCCGTCTCGGCCAATGGCACGGTCGTGCACTGGATAGGCGATCGTGACTTCTCGCAGTTGACGTGGGTGAGGCGCGACGGGACGCCGGCTGGTGTGGTCGGCCCGATCGCCGGCTACCTCAACGTGGCACTCTCGCCCAATGGCCAGCAGGTGGCGGTGGATCGCTGGGACGTCGTCCCGTCGATCTGGCTGGTCGACGTGACTCGAAACACGTTGACGCGAACGACGTTCGAGCGGCAGTACGTGTCTACGCCAGTGTGGTCTCCCGACGGCGGGATGCTCACCTACGCAGCGTCTGCAGAAGCGCCTCCCAATCTGTTCGTGAAGCCGCTCGATCGGTCGAAAGAGCCTCGGCGCCTGTTCGAGTCGACGCTGCAGTCGTTCCCGCAAAGCTGGTTCGGCGATCGCATCGTCTACGTCACCGTCGATCCAAAGACCGGGTCCGACATCTGGAGTGTCAACGCGTCCGGCACGGCCGACCCGGTGGCGTTGCTTGCCACGCCGTACGTGGAGTCACATCCGCGGGTCTCGCCCGACGGCCGGTGGCTCGCCTACGAGTCCAACGATTCCGGCCGGCAGAATATCTTCGTCACGAGTTTCTCCTCGCCTGGTGCCCGGTGGCCGGTGTCGGTCGATGGCGGCGGCTTCCCCGTCTGGCGACGCGACGGACGCGAGCTGTACTACCGCGATTGGCAGGGGCAACTCATGGCCGTGAGCATCGAGCCCACGGCGACGTTCAAAGCCGGCAAACCCGAGCCGTTGTTCACGCCGAACGCCATCGCGGGCGGCCTGGGCGTCGGGACCTTCTACGACGTCGCGTCCGACGGACGTTTTCTCGTGAACGTCCATGTCGAACACCGAATGGCGCCGGCGACGGTCATCACGTACTGGTCGCCGCCGGCAAGTCGATCGCCGAGAGGCAAGTAACGAGGCTTCTCGTGCGGCCGATAAGCGGGGCATGAGGACTTCCGGCCGCTGCCTGCTCATCGCGACGCTGGCGAGTTCTGTCGCGTGCTCGGAGCCGGATCCGCCTCGCGCGACGCCGCGCCAGACACCGACGCCCCAGCCGGCTCGCACGGCGTTCGCCATCACTGCGGTCACGCCCGAACAGCTCGCGCTCGAGGGCGATCGCGTCGGCACGCAGACCCTCACGGTCTCGTACTCGATTCCAGATCCCGCGACCGTGACGGAAGCGCAGTTGAAGCTCTACGTCGGCGAGATCGGCAACATCGCGACGCAGACGGTCACCGCGGGCGAGCACGAAGCGCAGTTCGTGATCGAGCCGTCGCCGCATTCACTCGGCGCGACCGTGCGATTCAGAGCGTCGTGCTCGAGCGGCACGACCGATTGGTTCACGCTGGGTCAGATGCCGGACGAATCCAACCCCCGCGGAGCCAAGGTCTTCCGCATCGACAACGTCACGCCGCAATCGATTCGGTGGTCGGAGGCGATGGGCGAAGGCCAGGGCGGTGTCGGCGCGCGCGTATCGATCTGGGGATCGGAGCTCCCCGGTGACTGCCGCATCGAAGCGCAGGCGAATGGCTCGTCGATCGAATTGAACAACGTGTTGTACTTCAACCGCCGCTACCAGGGCTTGCTGAAGTACGAAGACATCGGCGACGCGCCGATCTCACCGCGCTACGCCGAGCTCAAACTCCACATCACCCGCACCGGGCAACGGGTGGAGGCGGTCAGGCGGATCCCGTTTCTCGAGCGGTAGCACACACTCCTGTAGACAATCGACAATAGAGAGTGTAGCCTCGTCTTCATGCTCATCACTCTTACGTTGGCTGCATCCGTCGCCGCAGGCGCCGCGGCCGCCGGCCCGATCGTTTCTGCGGACTGGCTCCAGGCTCACCTCAGCGATCCGCAAGTGCGCGTGATTTGCGTGGACGATGACGGCTACGCTCGCGGGCACATTCCTGGAGCGCGGCCGATCAGTCACATGGACACGATCAGCGGCGACCACGTACTGCTGCCCGCAGACGCGCTCGGACGCGTGTTCGCCAAGGCCGGCGTCACTGATGGCGCTCGCATCGTTCTGTACGGCGACCCGATGTCCGCCGGATTCATCTACGGCGTGCTCTCGCGGATTGGCCTCGCCGACAACGTGTCATGGCTCGACGGCGGGATGACCGCGTGGCGCGCCGGACACCGGCCGGTCGAGACGAAAACGCCGGCTCCCGGTGAGGGGCCGTTGACCGTCGCCACTCCCGCGGCCGATTCCATCGTCGACGCCGCGTGGGTGCGCGCGCATCTCAATTCGCCCACGACGAAGATCCTCGACGTGCGCACGACCCAGGAATGGGAGCGCGGACATCTGCCTGGCGCGACGTTGATTCTGTGGCAGGACCTGTTTGCCGACGCGCAGCATCAGACGTTCAAGTCGCCCGAGCAAATCCGCGCGCTCCTCGCCAAAGCCGGTGTCGCGCCGGCGCAGGAGGTCGTGACTTACTGCGCCGTCGGCATGCGCGCCAGCCTGATGGCGTTCGCCGCGCGCGCCGCCGGGGTCACGACGCATCTCTATCTCGGCTCGTGGCAAGACTGGTCGAAGGACCCGTCGAATCCGATCGTTCGCTGACAAGACAAGCGCCTCGCCTGCAGTAATCTATGCACGCGTGGCGCTGCCCCCCGGCTCTCGCCTCGGCCCGTACGAGATCGTCAGCGCGCTTGGCGCGGGCGGGATGGGCGAAGTCTATCGCGCGCGCGACGCCAAGCTCGGCCGCGACGTCGCGATCAAGATCCTGCCCGATGCGTTCGTCCACGACGCCGATCGGCTCGCGCGCTTCGAGCGCGAGGCACGGACGCTCGCGTCGCTCAATCACTCGAACATCGCGCAGATCTACGGCCTCGAGGAGCGCGCCGCGAGCGGCAGTCGAACGGCGCTCGTCATGGAGTTCGTCGATGGCGAGGACCTCTCGGCTCTCATCGCGCGCGGACCGGTGGCACTCGCCGACGCGCTGCCCATCGCGCGTCAGATCGCACAGGCGCTCGAAGCCGCGCACGAACTGGGCATCGTGCATCGCGATCTCAAGCCCGCGAACATCAAGGTCCGTCCCGACGGCACAGTAAAGGTGCTCGACTTCGGGCTGGCGAAGGCGCGGGCGGCCGACGCCAGCGCCGCCGCGAATCTCTCGGACTCGCCGACGACGACCAGCCCGGCCACGGAGCTGGGCGTGATTCTCGGGACCGCGGCGTACATGAGTCCCGAGCAGGCGCGAGGAAAACCGATCGATCGGCGCAGCGACGTCTGGGCGTTTGGCGTCGTGCTCTACGAGATGCTGACCGGCCGCCGGGCGTTCGGCCCTTCGGCAGGCTCAGGGCCGTCCCGAGCATCGTCGAGGGACGGCGCGGAAGTATCCGACGTGCTTGCGTCGATCCTGAAGGACACGCCGTCGCTCGATCGGCTGCCGGCGGACACGCCGTCCGCGATTCGGCGTCTGCTCCAGCGCTGTCTCGTCAAGGACCGCACGGAGCGTCTCGATTCGATGGCCGCGGCGCGGCTCGAGATCGCGGACGCGATGTCTGGCGCCGCGACGCCGAGCGAGGCCGCGCCGCCCAGACGCGCGACCCTCGTTGCGAGGCTCGGCGTGCCGATCGCGGCCGCCATCGCCGGCGGCGTGATCGTAGGCGGTGCCGTGTGGTCGCTGCACAAGCCCGCTCCCGTTGCGGCGCCCTCGAGCTTCGCCCTCGCGTCAATCGAGGCCGGCCGCGTGAGCGCCAACGTCAATCAGCCCGACCTGGCGATCTCGCCGGACGGCCGACTCATTGCGTACAGCAGCGCGCAAATCGAAACCAGTCCCATCATCCTGCGGTCGCTCGATGCCTTCGGTGACCGCCCGCTCAAGAACCTCGGCCGCCAGCCGCGCTCACCCTTCTTCTCACCGGACGGCACGTGGCTCGGCTACTTCTCCGCGGTGTCGAGCGGATTCGACGGCCGGCTGATGAAAGTGCGAATCGAAGGCGGCCCGCCCGTCGAAATCGCGAACGTCGTCGGCAACCTCCGCGGCGCGTCGTGGGGGCGCGATGACACGATCGTCTTCGCCAGCTCCGCGCTCGAGAGCGGCCTGTTTCGCGTCAGCGCTAACGGCGGGACACCGGAACTGCTGACGGTGCCGAACGTCAAGGCCGGCGAGGTCGATCATTTCTGGCCCTGCGTGCTGCCCGATGGGAAACACGTGCTGTTCGCGATCGCACGCCAGACGACCGAAGTCGGATCGGGCCGGTTCGACGTCGCGGCGTTGGACCTCTCGACGCGCACGTGGCGAGTACTGCTCACCGACGCGTCGTACCCGGTCTACCTGCCCACCGGCCATCTGCTCGTGACGTCCGACAAGGGGCTCGCAGTGGTGCGCTTCGATCCCATCGCGGTCGAGATCCACGGTACGCCTCAGCCCCTCATCGACGACGTGTTCTTCAAGACCACCACCGGCGCAGCCGATGTCAGCGTGTCCGCGACGGGCACGCTCGCCTATGTCTCCGGCCGTATGCCGGATGCGACCACGCTGATCTGGGCCGATCGGCAGGGAAACGCAACTCCGGTTCGCATGCAGTCAGGGAGCTTCATCGCCCTGCGATTGTCGCCCGACGGCCGGCGTGTGGCGTTGACCCAGAACGACAAGGGCGCGCCGGGGATCTGGGTGTACGACTTCGCGCGCGGGACCCTGACGCCCGTGACGCCAGGCGGGTTTCCAGGCTTCTTCCCGCTCTGGAGCGAATCCGGGCGTGACATCTACTTCTCCGGGTCGCCCGCCACCGAGACCGGCATTTATACGATGCCGGCCTCGGGCGCCGGTGTGCCGGCGCTCGTCGCCGCCGCGCCGCCGGGATTCCGTCTTGTGCCTTCGAGCATTCGACCCGGCACCACAGAAGTGGTGTTCGAGCAGTGGGCCGGCACGGGTGTGCATACGATCATGGTCGTCAAACCCGGCGCGACGCCGCCGGTCACGCCTCTGTTTCCAGACGTGGCTCGCTATGCCCTGCCCGCGATCTCCCCGGACGGACGCTGGATCGCGTACTCGTCAGACGAAGGCGGGCGCCAGGAGATGTACCTCCGTCCGTTCCCGGATGTCGCGGCCGATCGCATCCAGGTCTCCACCGGCGGCGGGCGCGCGCCCGTCTGGACGAAGGGCGGAAAGGAGCTCTTCTACGCGAGCCTCGACGGCGCGATCTGGGCGGTGAGTGTAGGAGATCCGCGGAACCGCGAGGTCGGCAAGCCCGTTCGGATTCCCGACCCGCCGGCGATGAGCCTACGGACGCCCTTCGATGTCGCACCGGACGGCCAGCGTGTGCTGCGGATGGTTCTCGAGACCCCCAACGAGACGACGAACGAGCTGCGCGTCGTCACGAACTGGTTCGAGGTGCTGAAGAAGAAGTTCTGACGCACGAGGTACGATGGCTCATGGTCCCTCGAGACCTGCAGCGCTGGATCACGGACCATCGCCGTGTCTTCGTGCTCACGGGCGCAGGTTGCAGCACGGCATCCGGCATCCCGGATTACCGCGACGAACAGGGCGAGTGGAAGCGGCGGCCGCCGGTGATGATTCAGGCGTTTCGCGCGCAAGAAGCTGTGTACCGCCGCTACTGGGCGCGCGCGTACGCGGGCTGGCCGCGCTTCACTGCGGCTGTGCCCGGCGCCGCGCATCATGCGCTCGCCGCCTGGGAGCGCGCGGGCACGCTCGCGCGGCTCGTGACGCAAAACGTGGACGGCCTGCACCAGCGCGCCGGCAGTCGCGCGGTCATCGATCTCCACGGCCGCCTCGATGTCGTCGTCTGTCTCGGGTGCGGCGACCGGACGAGGCGCGATGAGGTGCAGACGATGATGGCCGCGTCGAACGCGCGGTGGAATGCCGCGGCGGTGGCGGCGCCCGATGGCGACGCCGACATCGACGCCGCTCTCGTCGAGTCGTTCTCCGCACCGCGCTGCGATCGCTGCGGCGGCCTCATGAAACCTGACGTTGTCTTCTTCGGCGAGAACGTGCCGGGCGAGCGCTACGAACACGCGCGCGAGGCGCTCTCGGGCGCCGACGCGCTCCTCGTCGCGGGCTCGTCGCTGATGGTGTACTCAGGCTTCCGCTTCGTTCGTCAGGCGCACGAGGCGGGTCTGCCGATCGCGATCGTCAATCGGGGCCGCACGCGCGGGGATGAGCTCGCGGAGCTGAAGGTGGAAGACGACGTGGGGACGGTGCTGACGGAAGTGATTGGAGGGGAACAATGACTCGCGCCTCCCTTGCCGCGTCGGTGCTGGCCGCGTTCAGCGTGTTTCAAGGTGCGTCGAACGCCGCGCCCGGCGGCGACTGGCCGTTCTACGGGCACGACGCCGGCGGGATGCGCTACTCGCCGCTGACGCAGATCGATCGGGCGAACGTCTTGCAGTTGACGGTCGCCTGGACGCTGCAGACAGGCGATCGATCCGACGGCAGCCACGGCGGCAAACGCAGCGGCTTCGAAGCGACACCGCTCGTCGTGGACGGCACGATGTACGTCACGACCGGATTCAATCGGGTCATTGCGGTCGATCCTGCGACCGGCCGTCAACGATGGACGTTCGATCCCCTGGTCGAGCTGCAGGGCGACTACGGCGATGGATTGATCAATCGTGGCGTGGCGACGTGGGTGGATCCGGTAAGGCAGACCGGTCAGGCCTGTCGGCGTCGGCTGTACGAAGCGACGCTCGACGCCCGCCTCATCGCGCTCGACGCCGCGACCGGCGCGCCGTGCGGCGATTTCGGCGCGCACGGACAGGTCAGCCTGCGCGGCGTGCCCGAGTACCAGGCCGCGTCCTATCACATGACGTCGCCGCCCGTCGTGATCGACGGGCTCGTCATCGTCGGATCTTCGATCAACGACAACTCGCGGGCGCAGATGACGTCTGGGGTCGTGCGTGCGTTCGATGCACGCACCGGCGCGCTCCGGTGGTCGTGGGATCCGATCCCGCGGGACGGATCCGTGCAGTCCGGCGCAGCGAACGCGTGGTCGGTGATGGCCGTCGATCCCGAGCGGCATCTCGTCTTCGTCCCGACGGGCAGCGCGAGCCCCGACTACTACGGCGGCCTGCGAACGGGCGACAACAAGTGGGCGAACTCGATCGTCGCGCTGCACGCCGAGACCGGCCGCGTCGCCTGGGGATTCCAGCTCGTGCACCACGATCTCTGGGACTACGACAGCGCGTCCCCGCCGCTCCTCGCGACGATCGTGCACGACGGGCGCACCGTGCCGGTCGTCGTGCAGGGCAACAAGACAGGTTTTCTCTACGTGCTCAACCGCGACACCGGCGTGCCGGTGTTTCCCGTCGAGGAGCGTCCGGTGCCGGCCAGCGATGTGCCCGGCGAGGTCGCTTCCCCGACGCAGCCGTTTCCGACGGTGATTCCGCCGGTCGCGCCGCAGCACCTGACGCTCGACGACTTCGACGGCCCTGATCGCGACGCGTGCCGCGCCAGCGTCCGCGATCTTCGCAACGACGGCATCTTCACGCCGCCGAGCCTCCGCGGCACGCTCGTCATGCCGGGCAATGTTGGCGGGATGAACTGGAGTGGCTACGCGTTCGATCCGACCCGGCATCTGCTCGTGGTCAACGCCAACGTTCTGCCGGCCAAGGTTCGGATCATTCCGCGCGCTGAGTTCAACGATCGCAGCAAACGGACCGAGGACGGCGACTACGCAACGCAGGCCGGCACACCGTACGGAATGTTCCGGCGGTTCATTCAAGGCCCGTCGGATTTGCCGTGCAACAAGGCGCCGTGGGGACTGCTGACGGCGATCGACCTCGAGACCGGTTCGATCAAATGGCAGGTGCCGCTGGGCTCGCTGCAGGGTTTCGGCGGATCGACGGCACGCATCGGCCCGGGCGCAATCAGTCTGGGCGGACCGATCGTCACCGCAGGCGGCATCGTCTTCATTGCCGGAACCGTCGATCCCTTCATCCGCGCGTTCGACATCGAGAGCGGGCGCGAGCTGTGGAAGGGCGCGTTGCCGTTCGCCGGCCACGCGACGCCGATGACGTATCAGCTCACTACGGGCGGGAAACAGTTCCTCGTGATCGCGGCGGGCGGCGCTGCGGCCATCTCGGAGGAGGCCGTTGGAGACACGCTCGTGGCGTTCGCGCTGAAATAGAGCGAGGTCCCCGGATTGGCAACTCGGTCTAGACCGAGTTGGTTTCACCAGACCACACGCGCGATTCGTGCAAGTTGTGGGCGCGGCAGCGCAGCGACAGATTCTCGATGGTCGTCGGGCCGAGATCAGCGAACGGCCGCAGGTGATGGAATTCGAGGCAACCGGTCTCCGTGCAGCGGCCTTCGGCCCCGACGAAAGCGCAACGGCCACCATCGCGTTGCCAGACCGATCGGCGGACCGCCGCCGGCACCCGTCGAGCGCTCACAGAACCATTTCCCGCCCGAGGCCGCGGCCGCTCCGCGCGCGCGTGCTTCGTTCTCTCGAGCTGCTCCACGAGTACCGCGAGCGCCCGCTCGACGATCGCCGCCGGCTCGCCCGTCGGAATGGTGTGGCGGAGGAGATCTTGCGCTCGCTTCAGATTCGCGTGTACACCAGCGCTTACGGTGACTTTGATCAGATAGCGCTCAGGAGCGAGCGGCGCCACGACGGATCTCGCTGACGGCAGCGCGAAATCCATCGTTCGAGTCGCCGTCGGTTCCGGAACGCGACGCACGCTCGACGGGATATCGGGCTGAGGCTGAAGCGCCGCGATCAGCCGTTCAATTTCACCCTTGCTCTTGCCGCGCGCGGCTTCGAGCAGCGCTTCGTGGTTCTCCTCGGCCAGGTGCGGTCCCAGCAGCACGACCGTCGTCAGATTGATGTCTCCCGTCGCCAGCAGCTCGAGAATCGCCGGCCAGCGTTTCGACGCACGCGCCGCCGCGATGCGCCCGTAGGCGGCGTGCTCCGACAACTTCAGCACTCGCGTGCAGTAGGTGAACAGCGACGAGCAACCTTCGCCAAGATAGAGACGACGCTCGTCGAATTCGGCGAGGAGCGCGATCAGACGCGCTGTCGCGCCGCGCTCATTCAACGCAGCGTCTTTGATTCTCGCAATCAGATCGCTGTTCGAGAAGTGAATGCCATCGTTCATTCTTCTCGTATAGCACGGCGATTTTTGGGCGCCTCTCGAGCGCGCGGCGTCGACGATCGCCGCGATCGATCGCGCCGCGGGGAATCGCGAACTGATCGCGCGTCGAGGCCCTCCTACGCCCTGATAAGGGCATCCGTCGTCATGAACAAGCGAGCGCACGAAATGCCGTCGGAAAGGTTGTCAAGGACTCAATTGCAAAATGTTGGTTTGCGAACGTGCCGATTCGCGGACGCGCCCCCGCGACAGGCACAACACTTGTGCCAGCAGCCCCCCTTTGTCGCTCAGCTCCGCGATCCGCGCCTCCGCCGCACCGACTCGGTCCAGACCGAGTTCGGCCCACCCTCGCCAATCGGCCTTTGACGGGCGGGCACAACTGTTGTGCCAAGTGCGGCGGCCAAGCGATCGTGCGAGCGGCCTGCGTTCGATCTTACAATCCACCGCATGTTGACACCCGCGACCTACCGTGACCGCCGCGTCCGTCTGTCGAAAGCCCTTGGCAAAGGCCTTGTCCTGTTCCTCGGCAACGACGAGGTGGGCATGAACTACGCCGCCAACGTCTATCCGTACCGTCAGGACAGCTCGTTTCTGTATTTCTGGGCGCTCGATCAGCCCGGTCTCGCGGCGGTCATCGACATCGACGCGCGGACCGAAACCATTTTTGGCGACGACGTCACCGTGGCGGACGTCGTGTGGTCCGGCCCGCAGCCGACGATGAAGTCGCGCGCGGCGGAGGCGGAGGTGAAGAAGACGGCCGCGTCGGGCAAGCTCGCCGCCGTGGTGCAGGCCGCGATGAAGAAAAAGCGGCCCGTGCATTTTCTGAAGCCGTATCGCGCCGAGCACGTCGTGAAGCTCGCCGCGCTCACGGGGATCAAGCCGGACAAGCTCGGGGACAAACGGTCAGTCGCGTTTCACCAGGCCGTGGCCGCGCAGCGGTTCTACAAGACGCCCGAAGAGATCGCGGACATCGAGATGGCCGTGGACGTTTCGCGTGAGATGTACGCCGCCGCGATGCGCGCGGCCAGGCCCGGTCTCAAGGAGCACCAGGTCGTCGCCGAGATCGCGAAGGTCGTGATGGCGCGCGGCTGCACTTACGCATTCCCGCCGATCTGCTCGGTGCATGGCGAGACGCTGCACAATCCCTTCTACAGGAACACGCTCAACGCGGGCGACGTCATGGTGCTCGACTCCGGCGCGGAAACGCCGTCGCGCAACGCGAGCGACATCACGCGCACGATTCCCGTCAGCGGCAAGTTCTCAACGCAGCAGCGCGCGATCTACGAAGCCGTCCTGCGGGCGCAGACGACGGCGATCGCGGCGATCAAGCCCGGCGTCTCGTACCGCGACGTGCATCTCGGCGCCGCGAAGTCGTTCGTCACCGATCTCACGTCGATCGGCTTGATGAAGGGCAACGCCGACGAGGCCGTCAAGGCCGGCGCGCACGCGCTGTTCTTCCCGCACGGTCTCGGCCACATGATGGGCATGGACGTCCACGACATGGAAAACCTCGGCGAGGACATCGTCGGCTACGGTGACGGTCTCAAGCGCAGCCCGCAGTTCGGCCTCAACTACCTGCGCCTCGCGCGCAAGCTCGAGCCCGGCTTCGTCCTCACGGTCGAGCCCGGCATCTACTTCATCCCCGCGCTCATCGATCAGTGGAAGGCCAAGAAGACGAACGCGGCGTTTCTCAACTTCACGGAGATCGACAAGTTCCGCGACGCGCGCGGGTACCGCATCGAGGACGACGTCGTGGTCACGGCCCAGGGGTGTCGAGTGCTCGGGCCGGCGATTCCGAAAACGGTTGCCGAGGTCGAGGGGGCGTGCAGCGCGTGAACATCGCGTCGCCAGTTCACGATGCCCATCCGTTGCGCGCCATCGCAACAGAACTCGAGCTTTGAGTCGCAGGTCGCGCGAGAACGCCGACCAATGCCATCGTGACGACGATCTGGATCAGAATCACCGTGACGATCAGCAGCGGACGCCCCGCCATGTACTCCTCCGGCCCCGCGATCGCCGCCGAGAACATTGTGATGTTCGCGAGATTGCCGAGCACGATCGCCGCAAGAAGCGAGACGCGTCCCCGAAAGATCCACCAGCACAGGACGCCGTACGCCATCTCCACGGCAAATCCCAGCATCGGGGACTGTCCGTAGAGACCGAGGCCAACCGCCGGCCATCTGCTCCCCGGCCACCAGGCGATGTCACGTGCGTGTGTCGCAAGATCCAGCACGAGGTGCGAGACGACGCCGATCGCGAGGGCGCGTCCCAGCAAGGGTCGCCTCAGCACCTTTTCTACGATGAGCCACACGAAGAATGCGGCGCCGACAGCGGTGGCCACGGAGTGCGAGTACGGCATGAACGACAGATGAATGTCGGCGACGCTGTGCACAGCCGACTCCGTCGTTGTTCGCTCGATGCCGGCGTAGTTGAGACCGACCCACCCGAGCTCCATCGCCTGGACGGAGATGAGCAGCGGGGTGATGGGCACGGTAGGAAAGCGGCGCTTGATGAGAAGCGCGGTCGCAGCGTGATCGATGGCAAACATGATTTCTCACCTCAACGCTGATTGTGTCGAGGGAGATTCCTACGGTCTGTGACTTTCGTCACGCGTGCGTGACCAGAGTTGGCGGCTCAGCCGGATGGGGTCAAGGAGCTCGACCTGACCGGCGGCAGTTCGGATCAGGTGCTCTGCGCGAAGTTCCGCCAGGATGCGCGCGACGACTTCGCGAACCGAGCCGACGCTGTCGGCGAGCTCCTGCTGACTCACTCGAGCCGTGAGTCCCTCATCCTCGGCCGGACTGGACGCCGCCAGGTCGAGCAGGTGGCGCACGACGCGCTGCCGAACGGTCGTGAAAGCGTTGCCGGCGAGCTCTTCGAGGATGTCGTACAAACGATGGACGGACTCCTCGGCAAACGCCCACGCGATCGCCGCGTCACCACGCGCGACGCGTTTCACGTGCGCCACGTCGAAGAAGAAGGCGCTGACCGGGGTCATCGCCTGCACGAAAACCGGCGCAGGCCCGCCGACCAGGGCCGGCACGCCAAGCAGATCACCAGGACGGACGTATCGGACCGTCACCTGACGGCCGTCGCTCGCGTGCATGTACACACGGAGAAGGCCGTCGACGATGACGGCGAGCTTCTCCGCGCCGGCTTCCGCGTAGACCAGGTGTTTCGCCGGAAACTCGGCGAGCCGTCCGCCCGAGGCCAGCGATTCGACCGTGGCGAGTGGCAGCGCGGCCCAGCATCCTGTCCGGAGCAAGGCGACGATGCTCGTAGCCAGCCGGCGCGCGGTTGTGGAATCGGACTCCACAGTCCGATAAGACCAGAAATGCTCCCCCGCTGTCTCGCCGTCTATCTCGCCCTCGTCGCGCTCGCGGGCTCCGCGTGCGAGTCCGGCCCGGGCGCCGCAGCCCCACCGCAGCTCCAACCCCGCGAGAAATTCGACTGGACCGGCGAGCCGATCTCGTTTGCGATCCCGCCGGCCGGCTGGCGCCGCGAGGGCGATACAAGCGGCGTCAAAGGGATCCGCTTCGTGAAGGAGCAGTCCGTCGGCGAAGGCATCGGCCTCGGCGACTACTACATCCTCGCGGACCGGAACCGCAGCCCCTACCTGCGTGAGATCCTCGAGAATTTCGATTCGTACGACTACGGCTTCGCTTTCGATAAGGCCTTGCGCAAGTGCTACGCGTACACGGACACGCCGTTCACCGCGCGGGAGACCGAGATCGCCGAGGTCGTCAACAGCGAGGTCGCGCAGGCGGACACGGCGTGGCGAACGCACGACAAGGACGCCGCGAGGGCGCATCTCGAGACCGCGCTCGCCAGGGCCGAGCGGCTGCGCTTCTCGCTCGCCGACGTCATCGATCGCGTCGAGTTCAAGCCCGAGAAGCGCCAGGAGCCCGACAAGTACAAGATCACCGGCCGCCGCGAAACCGTCATCGCCGGCGAGCCCGCGGTCATCGTCGACTACACCGTCGAGGTGCCCGAGCGCGGCCGCACCTATGCCGCGCGCGAGGCGTACGTCGTCCACAACTCGCACTTGTTCATCTGCACGTTCATCGGCTTGCAGGAAACGCTCGCGGTCTTTGACGCGATCGTCGCCAGCATCGAGTTCCCGAATTGATCTGCCAGCGTGCAGCCTGGGCGCTCATCGCCGCGCTGGCCGCGGCGTCCGCGTGCACGGAGCGAGAAGCACCCCCTTCGGCAGGCTCAGGGCAAGCCGGCGTGACGAAAGAGCTCGAGCTCGGCCCGCACCGCGTTCAGGTGTCGGCGCCCGCCGGGTGGGACGTGCTCGATCAGGGCGCGCAGAAGCGCTTCCGCAAGGGCGAGTCGGAAATCTTGCTCGAAAATCTCGGCAAGACGGATTGGGATCCAGCGCTCACGTCGCTCAGTGACGATCAACGCCGCGAGGTCAAATCTCGCAACCTGATCATGATCGACAACCATGAGGCCCTGGACGTCGAGACCTGGAATCGGCTCGACCACACGTGGCCGCTACGGCTGCTGTTTGTCCGGGTAGACGACGATCTGCTCGCGCTGCAGACGCCGCGTCGAGCCGACGATGAGACGCTGAAGGCGTTCGACTCGATCCGCGACTCGCTTCACTTCGCATCGAGCGTGCGACGGTAGATCGCCTGCGATCCCTCGCGAGTGCGTGAGCCAATCGCCCAGGCGGTCTGTCCCTGAATGAAGAGCGTGTACAGCTCCTCGCCGGCGATGTCGGCGTCCAGGCTCCACGTCTCGCCGCCATCCTCGGTGCGCAAGATCAGCGAGCGCCCGAAGTTCGGGTAGAAGCCGGTGACCCAGCCGCGATTGCGATCGAGGAAGCGCACTGCGCTCACCGTGAATCCCGGCGTCCGATCGCCGGCGTCGATCGTCACAGAGCCGCCGGCCCTGGGAATGCGCTCGAGTTTCGGCGCCGAGTGCGCGTCCTTGAGGCCGGTGTTCCGCTGCGTCCAAGTTGCGCCGCCGTCAGTCGTCGAGAAGATCAGGCCCTCTTCACCGACGACCCAGCCGGCCTGCCGATCGACGAAGGTCACGTCCCAGAAATTCGGCTGCTCCGGTCCGGTGATCAAAGTGGCAACGTCCTCCCACGTGCCGCCGCCGTCCGACGTGCGCGCGAGATACCCGTGCATGCCGGCGACCCACCCGTTCTGGTCGTCAACGAACTTGATGACGCGAATCGGCGAGCGGTAACTCGTGTCGACGTACTCCGCGGCCGCCGGCGTCCAGTTCTGTCCGCCGTCGTCCGTTCGGATCACGTCGCCGGTACCTGCGGCCCAGCCTCGACGGTCGTCGAGAAAGAACAGGCTCGACAACCCGCTCACGCGGCCCTTCCGGATCGTGACCGTCCAGTTTTCTCCGCCGTCGATCGTCGAGAAGACCGTGCCGCTGCTCGTCGCGGCGACCCCCTGGTTCGTGTCGAAGAAGTGGATCGATGACACGCTCATGCTCTCGCGCTGCGTGAGGTTGCTGACGTAGCGCCAGGTCTTGCCGCCGTCGGACGTACGCCCGACGAGGCCGCCGGTGATCTCGTAGCTGCCGCCGGCGATCCAGCCGTGCATCGCGTCGGCAAAATAGATGTCGCGGAAATCCGCCTTGGTCCCGAGCGGGAGCGCTTCCCACGGCGACTGGCTGGTGCTGTCGCCGCCGCTGCCACAGGCGGCGCCCGTCAGCAGGACCAGGGCGATCGGGAGGGCGCGTCTCATGTCTCGATCGACTTGTCGGCCCGGACCGCCCGGTC
The DNA here is from genome assembly GCA_035279905.1 of Vicinamibacterales bacterium. Classification (GTDB taxonomy): domain Bacteria; phylum Acidobacteriota; class Vicinamibacteria; order Vicinamibacterales; family SCN-69-37; genus DATEGZ01. Next base: position 72,686 of record DATEGZ010000092.1, on the reverse strand, counting down.
CGCTAGCCTGGGCGGCCAGCCAACGAATCCCTTGACGGCGACGGGGCTCCGGGCGCTCAATGCCTACATCTCATTTATCGAAGGGAGCCGCTATGGCACTGCGGAATCCTCTCGGGAATCCTCTCGCGATCATTTTGGCCGGAACTGTCGCCGTCGCCTCTGCCAGCCAGACGAAGGCAGTGCCGCCGGTGGCGCCCGCCGCGCTTCAGAAGCTTCTGCCGGCGATTGACGGCTGGACCAGCGGCGTGGCGCGCGCCGATCTCGTCGAGCTTTCTCCCGAAACGAAATACAGCTTCGCCAACATGACGTTCACGAGGAACGATCAACGCGTCAAGCTCACGCTCGCCGATACCGGGTTCAGCAGCGACAGTCTTGCGGCGCTGGCGATGATGGTCGTCTCGATGCCGGATGATTTTTCTGGCCAGGTTGGTGACATGTCGATCAAACGCACGTTGATTGGCGGCGCGCCTGGAGTCGAAGCCTGGGATCCACAGAAGAGCGCCGGCGAGGTCACGGTCGTCGTTGGCGGGCGCTTCGTCGCGACCGCGGAGACGTCGAAGATCGACAGCATCGCCACGCTTCGAAGCGTGCTGGACAAGGTCGACCTCAAGGCGTTGGCGGCGTTGAAGTAGAACCAGATACACCTCCCACTCGTCATAGTTGGATCGAACCCGAGGACCCCCAACGATGACGTCAGCGCACTACCCTTCCGCCCCTTCGTCGTCCGGCATCTGGACCGGTTCGCTCACGGACGTCCGTCACGCCGTTCGTCTGCTGTGGAAGTCCAAGCGCATCACGGCGACCACGCTGGTGACCCTGGCGCTGTGCATCGGCGCGACGACGGCAATCTTCTCGTCGGTCTACTCGCTGATGTTGAAGCCGCTGCCGTACCAGGAGCCGGAGCGAATCGTCGAGCTCTACACGTCGGCGGTGAAGGCCGGCCTCAACCACATGCCGGCCAACGTGCCGTTCTACAAGGACTACTCGCAGAACGCGACGTCCTACGAGAGCATCGGGCTGTGGACGTTCTTCTACAGCCTCGTCGGCGAGAACGAGTCCGTGGCGCGGATGCCCGGCGTCCGCGCGACCGCGGAGATCTTCAGCATCCTGCGGGTCCAGCCGGTGATCGGCACCTTCTTCACGAAGGAGCAGAACACGCCCGGCAACGACAAGGTCGTCGTGATCACGCAGTCGTACTGGCAGACGCAGTATCAGGAGAGCCCCGAGGTCCTCGGCAAGGAGCTGCGGATCGATGACGAGGCCTACAAGATCATCGGCGTCGCGCCGCGCACGCTGGAAGCGTTCGACGCGCGGATGAACTTCATCGCGCCGTTGAGCTGGCCGCCGGCCGCCGAAAACCCGCAGGGCCGCTACGGCGTCGGGACGCAGTTGTTCGGACGCCTCAAGCCCGGCGTCTCGGCGGCGCAGGCCGACGCCGAGGCGAAGATCATCGAGAAGCGCTACGTCGACGCCGGGCAGCCGCAGCTCCAACAATTCGTCGAGCGCTCCGGCATGACGATGAACGTCGGCGGCGTGCAGGAACAGCGCGTGCAGCCGGTGCGATCGACGCTGCTGATGCTGCAGGGCGGCGTCGCGTTCGTCCTGCTGATCGGCTGCGTCAACGTGGCGAATCTGCTCCTGGTCCGGTCGAACGCGCGGCAGTCGGAGCTCGCGATTCGATCGGCGCTCGGCGCCGCGCGCGGGGCGATCGCGCGGCAGCTGCTGCTCGAAAGTCTTTTGCTGACGACCCTCGGCACGGTGCTGGGACTGGGCGTGGCGTGGGGCGCGCTGCGGATCACGAACTTCTACCTGGCGAAGATGCTGCCGCAGTCGCTGCCGGCGTCGCTCGACTGGCGCGTGCTCGGATTCGCGTCCGCGCTCACCGTCGTCGTCGGCCTGCTCATCGGTTTCATCTCGGTGTTCCACATCCTGCGGACGAATCTCGCGGCGGTGATCCAGAGCAGCTCGCGCGGCGCGTCGTCTGGCCGCGGCGTGCGCGCGCTCAGCGGCGTGCTCGTCATCGCGCAGGTCGCGGTCGCGTTGATGCTGCTCACCGGCGCCGGGCTGCTGATTCACAGCTTCGCCGAGGCCTTGAGCGTGGATACGGGACTCGACGAGCGGAACGTGGTGACCGCGCGCATCGCGTTGACGCGGCAATACCGCGCGAGCGACGACGCCGCCAACAACATTCGCGAGCGGCTGTTCCAGGCGATGAAGGAGATTCCTGGCGTGACCTCCACCGCGATCTCCTTCTCCACGCCGTTCCAGGGCGGACTGCCGATCAACGCGTTCACGCTGGAGAACGACACGCTGCCGCCGGGCGCGCCGCAGCCTGGCGCGTATCGGGTGATCGTCACGCCAGGGTACGCGCAAACGCTGGGACTGAAGCTCGTGGAAGGCCGCTTCTACGAGGAGGCGGATCTCGCTCCGGGCCGGCGCCTGTTCGTCGTCGATCAAAGCTTCGCGCGGAAATTCTTCCCGAAGGGATCGGCAGTGGGCGGACGATTCGTCTTCGGTCCTCGCCCTGACAAGCCCGAGGACTGGCCGACGATCATCGGCGTCGTGAAGGACGTGCCGCACAACGGCGTCGAGGAGAAGAGCGGCAATCCCTTCATCTATCAGCTCTTTCAGGGAGGGCGTCCCGGCGGACTGACGGTCTTCATGCGGACGAGCCGGCCCGCCGCCGATGTGGTGTCGGCGCTGCGCGACAAGGTGCGCGCGATCGACGCGTCGCTGCCGCTGTTCGAAGCCGGCAGTCTGGCGGAGGCCGTGGGTTCGTCCTTCGACAATCGTCGCGCCGTGATTCTGCTGCTCGCCGCGTTTGCCGTGCTCGCGCTGTTCCTCTCGGCGCTCGGCATCTACGGCGTGCTGGCGTACGACGTGTCGCAGCGGACGCGCGAGATCGGCATGCGCAGCGCGATTGGCGCGTCGCGCGGACAAATCGCCGGGCTGATTCTGCGACAGGGGCTGTGGAAGGGCGGCATCGGCGTCGTGCTCGGCCTGATTGGCGCCGTGCTCCTCAGTAGCTCGATGACGACGCTGCTCTTCAACGTGAAGCCGACGGATCCGGCCGTGTATGCGGCGGTGTCGCTCGTGCTGATCGGGGTGGCCCTGCTCGCGAGCTATCTGCCGGCGCGGCGGGCGTCCCACATCGATCCGCTGATTGCGCTGCGGGAGGAGTGAGGTTTACCCCGCCCCGCGTCTTGAACCATGATGGGGACATGCGTCTCCGCCGCTTTACTACCAGCCTGCTCTTCGTCGTCTTGTTGGGCGCCACCGGAACGTGGCGCGCCTCCGCGCAGGCCCCCCAGCCCGGGCGCGAAACCACGGCCGCGTCGGTCGCCCAGTACAAGCTCGCCGAAAAGATGCCGCTCGATCCCGAAGCCGTCGTCGGCAAGCTGCCGAACGGCCTCACGTACTACGTGCGCCCGAATGCCAAGCCCGCGAAGCGCGTCGAGCTGCGGCTCGTCGTCAAAGCCGGCTCGGCGCTCGAGGACGATGATCAACAGGGCCTCGCGCATTTCACCGAGCACATGCTCTTCGAGGGCACGAAGCACTTCCCGGGCCAGGGCATCTCGGATTTCCTGACGTCGATGGGCCTGAGCATCGGCGCTGACGGCAACGCGGCGACCAGCTTCGATGAGACCGAGTACTCGCTCGGCGTCCCAACCGACGTACCCGGCGTGCTCGATCGCGCGCTGCTCGTGCTCGAGGACTGGGCCGGCGGCGCGCTCTTCGAGCAGAGCGGGATCGAGCACGAGCGCGGCATCGTTCTGTCGGAGTGGCGCCTGAATCTCGGCGCGGGCGAACGGACGGAAGACAAGATCCGGCGCACGCAGCTCGAGGGGTCGCGCTACGCGGACCGGCCGCCGATCGGCAAGCCGGACATCATTCAGAACGCGAAGCGCGAGCAGCTCCTTCGCTTCTACCACGACTGGTACCGGCCCGACCTGATGGCCGTGATCGTCGTCGGTGACGTGAATCGCGACGCGACGGTCGGCATGATCAAGTCGCACTTCTCGTCGCTCGTGTCGCCGTCGCCGGCACGCCCGCGCCCGACCTTCGACGTGCCCGAGCATCCTGGCACGCGCTACACGATCGTGTCGGATCAGGAGACCACGCAGACGGTCGTCTCGCTGAGCAACCTGCGGCCGGCGCGCGATCAGGGATCGGTCGGCGGATACCGCGCGATCATGCTCGACCAGCTGTTCGGCGCGATGCTGACCGACAGGTTCGATGAGCTGAGCCACAGCGCGACCCCGCCGTTCCTGCAGGCGCAGGCGGACCGATCGCTGTTTCCGATGCCCCGCACCAAGGACGACGCGGTGGCGCAGGCGCTGGTCGCGAGTGACGGCGTGCTTCGCGGCCTCGAGACGATCGAAACCGAACTACAGCGCGTGACGCGCTTCGGGTTCACTGGGACCGAGCTCGATCGCGCGAAGAACGCGATGATGCGAAGTTACGAGCGCGTAGCCGCCGAGAGCCCGGACCGCGAGTCGTCGAGCCGCGCGGACGAGTACACGCGCAACTTCCTCGAGGACGAAGCGCTGCCGACGATCTGGCAGGAGCTCGCGTTCCACCGGCGCTTCCTGCCGGACGTCACGCTCGCCGAGCTGAACGCGCTCGCCACCGACTGGTTCCCCGAGCGCAATCGCCTCGTGATCGTGTCCGCGCCGCAATCCGCGAGCGTCCAGTTGCCCACGCAGGCACAGCTCGAGGGCGTGGTCGCTGCCGTTGCAGCCAAGCCCCTCGAGGGCTACGTCGACGCCGGCGCCGGCCGCGCGTTGATGGACACGACGCCGGCCGCCGGCACGGTCGTCAAGACCGCCGAGCCCGCGTCCGGCATCACCGAGTGGACGCTGTCGAACGGCGCCAGAGTCGTGATGAAGCCGACGACGCTCAAAGAAGATCAGATCCTCTTCCGCGCGTTCGCGCCCGGCGGCACTTCGCTCGCGAGCGACGACGACTTCATTCCGGCGCGCTCCGCCGACGACGTGATCGGCGCGAGCGGGATCGGCGGGTTCAGCGAGGTCGAGCTCGGCAAGGCGCTCTCCGGCAAGGCCGTCGCCGTGCAGCCGTACATCGGCGAGCTCGAAGAAGGACTGAACGGCGGAAGCACGCCGCAGGATCTCGAGACGCTGTTCCAGTTGATCTACCTGCGCTTCACCGCGCCACGCTCCGACGCTACGGCGTTTGCCGCGATGCAGGCGCAGGCCCGCGCGCTCGTCGCGAACCAGAACGCCAGCCCGGACGTCGTCTTCAACCAGGCGATCTCCGACGCGATGAGCCAGCGCAGCCCGCGGCGCGCGCCGGAGACGACGGCCACCGTCGATCGCTGGAACCTCGCGAAGTCGCTCGCGTTCTACAAGGCGCGGTTCGCCGACGCGAGCAACTTCACGTTCGTGTTCGTCGGCAGCTTCAACGTGGACACGCTGAAGCCGCTCGCGGAGAAGTACCTCGCGAGCCTGCCGGCCACGAACGCGCGCGAGACGTGGCGCGATTTGAACATCAGACCGCCGGCCGGCAAGGTCGAGACGACCGTGCAAAAAGGCATCGCGCCGAAGAGCGCGGTCGCGCTCGTGTTCTCCGGCCCGTTCCAGTACGACGATGATCACATCCTCGCGCTGCGGACGATGACGCTGATCCTGCAGTCGCGGCTGCTCGACACGATCCGTCAGGAGCTCGGCGGGACGTACAGCATCACCGTCAACCCGACGTATCAAAAGATCCCGTCGCCGATGTATGCCATCCGGATCGAATGGACGTGCGATCCCGCGCGGACGGAGGCGCTCGTGCAGCGCGTGTTCGACGAGATCGCCTTCGTCAGAACGACGTCGCTTCGTCAGGAAGGCATGGCGTCGCTGCGCCAGACCGTCAAGCGCGAGCTCGACGACCAGCAGCAGAACAACGGTTACTGGCTCGGACAGATCGCGCGCCGCTATTCGGACGGGGGCGGCGCGGACCTCGCGTCGCTCGATCGCGCCTCGGACCGGATCGCCGCGCTCTCGACCGACGCGATTCATCGCGCGGCGATCGACTATCTCGACATGTCGCGGTTCGTGCGAGTGACGCTGATGCCCGAGAGCAAGTAGCGGGACTCGCGACTGCAATCAGCGCGTTTTCGAGGACGGGCGCGCCGTGCGCTCGATCGGCAGATCCTCGCGATCGCCCCACTCTTTCCAGGAACCCGTGTAGTTGCGCACGTTCGTGTAGCCGAGCCGGCGCAGCGCGAGATACGCGTGCGCGGCACGGTAGCCGCCCTGGCAGTACGTCACGACTTCGCGATCGGGCGTGACGCCGGCGCCGGCGTACATCGCCCGCAATTCGTCCGGCGACTTGAACGTGCCGTCGGGCGTGAGGTTGCGCTTCCAGTCGATGTGCACCGCGCCGGGGATCGCGCCGCCGCGCTTGGCGCGAACCTCTTCGGCGTAGTACTCGGCGTCCGATCGCGTGTCGATGATCGCGGTGGCCGCGTTGCCGAGCCGATCGCGGACCTGCTGCCAGGTCGCGAGCTTCGACGGATCCGGCGTGCCGTGCCATTTACTCGCGACCGGCGCGACCGTGTCGGTCGTCACGGGCAGTCCCGCTGCCCGCCACGCCTTGAGCCCCCCGTCGAGCACGCGCACATTGGGATGGCCGAGGTACTCGAGGAACCAGAACGCCCGCGCGGCGCGCATGCCCGAATCCTCGTGCTCGTAGACGACGACGGGGCGATCGGGCGTGACGCCGCGAAGCGCGAAGAGGTGGCCGATCATCCACATGAACGCGCGCAGCGGCGCCTCGCTCGTGTCGATGAGGCTCACGCCCCAGAGATCGAGATGGACCGCCGACGCCAGATGCCCCCGCGCGAACACCTCCGCGGGCTGCAGATCAATCAGGAGCGGCTGCGGCTGCGCTGCCGCGAGGGCGTGCGGGGCGATGAGGGGGTCAGATCTGTTTTCCACAGATTCAGATTGTATGGGGACAGGTCTCGGCCGGGCGAATGCCAGAAAGAGAGAACTACAGAGCGTACCGAATCAAGAACACCAGCGCGAAGATGTAGCCGAGCCAGTCGAGGTCGCGGGCGCGGCCGGAGGCCAGCTTGACCAGCGCGTACGAGATGAACCCGAAGGCGATCCCGTCCGTGATGCTGACCGCCAGGGGCATCGTCACGAGCGCGAGAAACGCGGGAATCGCTTCCGTCAAATCGTCCCACGGCACGTGCCGCACGCTCTCCATCATCATCACGCCCACCAGCACGAGCGCCGGCGCGACGATCGGATACAGCGTGACGTTGTCCGCCGTGCGGTATCCCCCGCCGATCATGCTGACCAGCGGATAGAAGAACAGCGCCAGCAGAAAGAGCCCGGCCGTGACGACGCTGGCGAGCCCCGAGCGGCCGCCGACCGCGACGCCCGTCGAACTCTCGATGTACGCCGTGACCGTGGAGGTGCCGAGCGCGGCGCCGACGACGGTGCCGATCGCATCGGCGAGCAGCGCCTGACGCGCGCGCGGCAGCGTGCCGTTCTTCACGATCCCGATGCGGCTCCCCACCCCGATCAGCGTCCCGACCGAATCGAACAGCGCGAGCACGAAGAACACGAGCACGACGTCGATCAGGCCGGGCTTGAGCGCGCCCAACACGTCGAGCTTGAGCAGCGTCGGTGCGAGCGACGGCGGCGCGCCCACGACACCCGCCCACTTCACGAGGCCCGTCGCCCACGCGACCAGCGCCGACGCGATCATCCCGATGAGCATCGCGCCCCTGACGCCGCGCGCGAGCAGCATCGCGATCACCGCCAGCGTCCCGAGCGCGAGCAGCACCGGCGGCGACGTCAGCCGCCCAAGCTTCACGAGCGTCCCGGGCGCATCGACGACGATCCCGCTCCACTCGAGACCAATGAGCGCGAGCAGCAATCCAATGCCGACGCTGATCGCATGCTTGAGCGACTCGGGCACCGCCGTGATCACCCGCTCGCGCAGCCCGACGCCTGCCGTCAGGATGAACAGGCTTCCCGCAATCGCCACCGCGCCCAGTGCCACCGGCCACGGCGTGCCGCCGGCGACGACGACGGTGAACGCGAAGAAGAAATTGTGTCCCATCGCCGGCGCGACGCCGATCGGGTAGTTGGCGAGGAGCGCCATCAGCAGCGTCGCAACGGCAGACGCGATGCACGTCGCCGCCAGCACCGCCCCGCGATCCATCCCCGCCGCGCCGAGCACCGCCGGCTGCACGAACAGGATGTACGCCATCGTCAGAAACGTCGTCACGCCGGCCAGCACTTCGGTGCGGACGGTCGTGCGGAGCTCGGACAGATGGAACAGCCGCTCGAGCATGGCGGGCGCAGAATACTTGACGGCCGAGGCTTTGTAATGCAAAGTGTTGGATCAGCAGTGACTGAGTACTCCCGCGCGCTCGAGCAGATCGCCGAGATCCACGAGCACCTCGCGAAAACCGAGGTTTTTCGTGGTTGGCGATCCGTGCCGGTGGCCTCGTCGGCCCTGGTCGGCATCGCGGCCGCGGCGTGGCAATCGGCCACGGCCAGGCCGCTCGACGCGTGGAGCTTCACGATCTTCTGGCTCGCGGTCGGGATCGTCGCGCTCGTGATCGGCTGCTCGGAGATCGTCTGGCACTACGCGACGCGCGCGACGCCCGGCGAACGGCGGCGATCGCGCCAGGTCGTCGGCCAGTTTCTACCGGCGCTGGTCGCCGGCGCGCTGGTGACGCCGGCGGTGATCCAGCTGAGCCCGACGCTCGCCACGCTCCTGCCGGGCCTGTGGTCGCTGCTCTTCGGCGTCGCGGTGTTCGCGGCGCGCCCGTTCGTGCCGCGCGAGAGCGGCTGGGTGGCGCTGTACTACTTCGCCGCCGGGTTGTTTCTGCTCTGGCGCGCGCCCGGCGCGACGGCCCTCTCACCGTGGGCGGTCGGCGGGACGTTTGGAGTTGGACAGTTGTTTGCCGCGGCGGCGCTCTACTGGAGCATCGAGCGGCCGGATCGCATACGGATGAGGGCGCTCGAAGCCGCCCAGGATGAGGATCATGGCGAGAAAGCGTGAAGGCAACGAGCGCGGCGGAAACGGACGATTCGCGTACGAGGGGCTCGATCGCGTCCTGCACGAGAAGGCGCGGCTCGGCATCCTGACGTCGCTCGTCGCGCATCCGGACGGCTTGCGCTTCGGCGAGCTGCGCACGCTCTGCGCGCTGACCGACGGCAACCTCAGCCGTCACCTCGACGTGCTGCGCGAAGCCGGCCTCGTGGAAGTGTGGAAGGGATTCGAAGAACGACGGCCGCAAACGCTCGCGCGGCTCTCGACCGACGGACGCCGCCGCTTCATTGCGTATCTCGAAGAGCTCGAGCGCGTGGTGCGCGACGCGCTGCCGAAGGCGGAGAACGTGCCGGCGCGATCGAAGCAACTGCCGCCGGGATGGCAACCGGCGTAGATCGGGTCATTGGGCCATCGGGCTATTGGGCTATTGGATGGATCCGTCCTCGCGCAGTTTCTCGAGGTGCGCGGCTATCGTTTCCCGCGCCGCGCGTCGCACCGGATCGACGAGCTCACCGTAGATCTTCGTCACGATCGCGTCGAGATCGCGCATCCCGTCCCGCCAGCACGCCAGCACCTGCTGTTCACGCATCGCTCGGTGCGCGATGTAGGCGCGGATGAGATCGACGGGCCGATCGATCACCGGCCCGTGTCCCGGATACGCGATGCGCGGATCGAGCGCCGCCATACGCTCGAGCGACGCCAGGTACTGCCGGAGATTGCCGCCCCGACCGGCCGGGATCATGACCGTCGTCCCGATTGCCAGCATGTCGCCCGAGTACAGCGCGCGATCCGCCGGGTCCCAGAAGCACACGTGATCGGGTGCGTGTCCCGGCGTGTGGATGACGGTGAGATCGCGATCGCCGGCGCGGACGCGCTCGTTGTCGGCGAGCCCGCGCCAGCCGCGCTCGCCGGCCTGCACGCACTTGGCGGCGTCGAGCGACGGCCAGCGCGTGCGAAGCGCGTCGATGCCCGACGAATGATCGGCGTGATGGTGCGTCACGAGCACGCGCGCAAGATCACGCCCGCCGAGCGCCGCCGCGATCGCGTCGACGTGCGGCGCGTGGCCGACGCCCGCGTCGACGAGCGTGGGCTCAACGCCGTCGAGCAGCCACGTGTTGTTGCCGGAGCCCGTCATCGGGCTGGGATTACCGGCGTGTAAAAGCTCGGGAACCATCTAGAGTCTTTCAGGTACGACCGGTACGTCAGGTACGAGGAACGAGCTATCGCTCGTCGACCTTCTCTTCTTCAAACCAAATAGAAGATGAAACGAATGCAGGTTCGTCGTACCTGACGTACCAGTCGTACTTGAAAAGGGAAAAGCTCGTTCCTGGCCCTTTGTATTCAGGAAGAGCTTTTGTTTGGAAGCTAAAGAAGGCGAGCACGAGGTCTTGCGCTGAGCAACGGTTTCCGGGGAGGGGAAACCGCGAGGGTCGTACTCTGCAGAAGTCGGGCCAGGAACGACCGTATTAATTATGTGAAAACTTTCACAATCTGTCAAGGTTTTGAGTAACCACTCTGTTCGCAAGGAGTTACCTCGCGTCACGCGCTCGTCGCGCCGGCGCGGTAGCGGTGCGTGACCAAAGTCCCGCGCAGAAATCGGGTGACACGTCACCGCTGTGTGATCCACACGCACTCAGATCGTCGGCGCCGGCGCCCGGCCGGCGGCTCACACACCTCACGTGCCGCCGAACCCGATCGTCACTTTCTCGCCGTCGACGATCACGGGCACGCGGCGGCGTCCCCCACTGTAGGTGAGCATGCGCTCGAGGTCCGCCGCGTTCTTCTTCACGTTGATGTACTCGAACGGCACATGACGCGCCTTGTGGTCGTCGAGCGCCGCCTCGGTGTACGGACACGCGTCTTTGCCGAAGATGAGGACCATTCACGCTCCAATCGGCACGGCGAGCTGGCGCTTCATCTCGTCGGACAGCGGCACGGGCCGCTCGCGATCGTAGTCGTACCACACCTGCACAGTGCGCGCGCTCGCCATCAGGTCGCCGGCCGGCAGACGGACGATCTGGTACTCGTAGGTGAAACTCGATCGGCCGATTGACGCGAGGCTGAGCTGTACTTCGAGCTCGTCGCCGTAGCGGGCCTGCGCGCGAAAGTCGATCTCGGCGCGCGCGAGGATCATGCCCTCGCCGCGCTTCCCGCCCTCCGAGACGGGGCGCGCGACGAAGCCAATCTGCTGGCGCCACAGCGTGAAGCGCGCCTGCTCCAGGTACGTCAGGTAGACGGCGTTGTTGACGTGGCCGAGCGGATCGCAGTCGCGGAAGCGGACCATGAGCCGATGCGCGCTCAGGAGCGTCACGCGCGCACCTGTCGCTTCGCCTCGAGGCGGCGCTCCTCCTGCAGACGCTCGAGCTCGACCGCCGTGTGATCCGCGAACTTCATCGACGCGGCGATCGCGTGATGGCCCGCGCGGTCGGCGATCAGGCGATGCATCTGCTGGCATACGCGGCGGTAGGCCGGATGCCCCGCCGGCGCTGTCCTCAGCTCGATCACGTGCATCGCTTCGCGCGCGTTCATGTCCATGACGAACCGCACGCGATAGGCCATCGACACCGCGTACTGCGCCACGGTCGCCAGGCCCGCGTCCGCAAGCGCGTCGTACAGCGCCGCCGATCGCCGCATCACATCCTGCCAGTCCGCGTCGCCGCCGGCTTCGATCACCGCTTCCGGTTCGACGAAGCCGTGGCGCGGCGTCAACGCCTGCCAATCGATCGTGAGCAGCCGGTGCCGCTGCAGGTCTCGAAACGCGCCGTAGTCGGTGAGCACGTCGAACCGGTAGCTCGTGCGCTCGAACGCGCGGCCCGGTTTGTGGCGCCGGTTGCCACGCTCGCCGACGTAGGCCGCGAGCACCGCCGCCCGCTCCTCGGCGCTCATGCGCCTCGCCGCGGCCATCAGCTCGTCGTCCGGCAGAGACGACGAGGTGTAGAGGGCGGTCGCGACGACCTTGATCTCGCCGTCGGGATCGAAGTCCGTCAGCGTGACCTCGTCACGCGGCGCCGGCGGCGTCTTCGACTCGAGCCGGCGCGCGAGTGCGAGCGTCGCTTCCCGCGTCTCCTCGAAGTACGTCGTCCATCGGCCGCCGCGATCCGGCTGATCGACCCGCGTAAGAAACGCGGGGATCACTTTGCGCAGCTCGACCAGCATCGCATCGGCGGTCGCGCGCACTTCCTCGAGCGGGTGCGCGCGCATGCGCAGCAGCAGCGCCTCGTAGCCCTGCCCCGTGCCGAAGATCCCGACGTTCGACTGCGTCGCGGCCGGCAGCAGCCCGCGCAGGGTGTCGAGCGCTTTCGCGCGAATCGCCTGCCGGTAGACGGCGTCCGAGTCGCTCGCCGCCTTCGGGTAGCGCCGCTCGAACCACGCGCGCATCGGATCGATCCAGCGGGCGTACGTCTCGAATGTCGCGTTCATGACGCTCGCGAATTGCTCGCGCAGCGGGTGGCCGTCGAGCTCGGCGGGCACGTGGTAGCGCCACGCGTCGCCGCGCCGATCGGTGTACGGAATGTATCGCGTGGACTGCTCGAGGTACGCCATCAGGCGGCCGCGCTCGAGGACTTTCGTCAGCAGATTCGACGCGTCCTCGACCGCCAGGTGCACGCCGCCAAGCTGCGCGACCGAGTCGTCGCCGTATTCGCTCAAGACACGCTGATACAGACGCTCGGCGCGGGCACTGCCCGTCCCGCCTTCGCCGCTTTGCGGCTTCGGCGCGGCGAGCCCGGCCGTGTCCTCGAGAAACTCGTCGAGAAAGAGGCGGCGCAGCGACTTCGCAGATCGCGAGTAGCGCGCGAACAGCGCGCCCTTGACCGTCTCCGGCAGGTTGACGAGCGCGAACACCGGCCGGTCGAGGTTGGTGAAATACGGCGAGATCTTGTCGGCTTCCGCCGGAGTGAACATCGTCTGGCCTCAGTCGTCGTCGCGGTCGTCGTGCTCGTCCTTCTCGTCTTTCTCGTCGTCTTCGTCTTTCACCCAGTAGCGCCGGTATTCGTCCATGAACGTCAGCGACTCGTAGGTGGCCATGCGATCGAAGAACAGGATACCGTCGAGATGATCGTTCTCGTGCTGAATCACGCGCGCGGGCAATCCGCTCGCGATCAGCTCGACGCGCCGGCCGGTGCGATCGTACGCGCGCACCTGGATCTGCGACGCGCGCGGCACGCGGCCGCGGATGTCGGGGATGCTGAGGCAGCCCTCCCAGCCTTCGTCGGTGGCGGGCCCGACGAGCGTCACCTCGGGGTTGACCAGCGCGATGAACGGCATCTCCTGGTCATCGTCGAGCACCGGAGCCACCGGGACCTGACGCACACCGGCCACGAAGATGCGCACGGACTCGTGGACCTGTGGCGCGGCCAGCCCAATCCCCGTGTATTCGTGCATCGTCTCGAACATGTCGTCGATGAGCTGCTGGATCGGGGGCGAAGCGATCGCCTGCGGCGGCACCGGCCTCGCCTTGGCCCGCAGGACGGGATGCCCCATGCGAGCGACCTTCAGGATGGCCATGCGGTGATTATATTTGTCCGGGGGACTTCGTCCCGCCGGACCCCCTATCGCCGCCCGCCTTCGCCTACGGCTTCGGCGCGGCCACGCCGAAGTTCGCGAAGCGAACGAAGGCGGGTCGCTCGCGGGGCCCCATTTCCCCGCTCCGCTCCGGCGGCTCACTCGCTGCCGCTCGTTCGCTCCGTACTTCCGACTACTGCGGCAGAGTCCTCCGGACGATACTGGACGAGGAGGCGGCCTTTCATGACACGCAAGCTGATGACCGCAGTGCTCGTCGCCGCCGTGGCGGGCGCCGGTTGCAATCCCGAATCTCTCCTGTCGTCCTTGACGAAGCCTTCGACGACGCCCAGCCAGACGGGCGTGCAGGGCCTCAGTGGCACCTGGTCGTCGGTCGCGCCGGCCACGTCGCTTTCGAGCACGTGCTCGGATTTCATGTGGAATGTGACCGACGTCAACGGCGACACCGGCTCGGGCACGTTCACCGCGAAGTGCTTCAACAACATGACGGTCACGGGCACGGCCAGCGGTAAACTGTCGGGCGACACGATCACGTGGACGGCGACCGGCATCGGCACGAGCCCGAGCATCGACTCGTGCCCGATTTCGCTGAGCGGCACGGCGACGATGCAGAATGACCAGATTCGCGTGCCGTTCACAGGGACGACGTGTTTGGGCGCCGTCAGCGGGGTGGAGATACTCAGGAAATAGACCTCGGAAGTCCGGGGGCTACGCTGGAAGTCCAAGGGGGCTTCCGCTGGAGGTCCCGGGGGCTCCGCGGAAGTCCGGGGGCGTAGAATTTGCTGAAGCGATGTCCCCGCAGCGACTCGCGACAACCTCGTTAGTCCTGGCCATCAGCGTGCTGCCGGGAGGCGGCGCGGGTCCTCGAGGCCAACGTTGACGAGCGGGCAGATCTTTCTGGAACCGGTGTAGTCAGCGCGCCCTTTGACTTGCCTACTTTGCTGCGCCTCGCCCGCGCCACGGCGTTCTCGGGACGGATTTTCGGGGTGGAGTTCGCGCTGACACCCGAACAGCTGCGCGCGATTCACGATTTCGCGGACCGAGTACAGCACCGGCCGAAGGTGTAATATCCTGTGGCGCTCCAATTCCGGGTGACGCCATGGTGAAGACCGCGCGTCTGATCGTCCTGACGTCGTGCGTGCTCATCGCGCGGCCGCACGCCAGCCCTCGCCTTGCCGCGGCCGACGACATCCTCGCTCGCAGCCGCGCGGTCTACGCCGCGCTGAAGACGTACTCCGACACGGGCGCGGTGGATCACGAATTCGGAACGACCAGCCGAATCTCGAACGAACACCACACGTTCAAGACCTACTACCGCGCGCCGCGCAGCTTCTTCTTCGACTTCACGAAGGTCGGCAACACCGATCGCTTCGTCGTCTGGTCCGATGAGGAAGCGTTTCACACGTGGTGGCGAACCAGCGGCGCCGCGGAAACTTATCCGAAGGGACAGGGAACGAGCGCCTTTGTCACGGGCGCCGCTCGTTCGGCAGGATCGATCCTGGTGATCTCGCCCTGGCTCTTCTCACAGTCGGGTCTGACCGGCGCGCTGACGGAATTCGGCGATGCGACGGTGGCGGGCACGGAGACGATCAATGGCAAGCCGTGTCACAAGCTCACCGGCACCGCCAAGTCGGTGTACGCCGCGTCGGGACACGTCAGCAACGTCCGTGCGATGACCGTCTGGATCGACGTGGACACGCTGCTGGTGCGGCGCGTCCTCGAGGACGGCACCCCGCCCGGCGAGACGGTTGTCTCGCGCACGACGACGTCGTTCGAACCGCAGGCCAACCCGACGCTCGACGACGCGGTGTTCAAGTTCACGCCGCCTGTCAGGTAGCGTCGAACCCGCGGAACCTGTCGAACCGGTCGAACCCAACGAACCCGCCTTCGCCAAGGCTACGGCGGGCAAGCCCAACGAACCCTCTTAGTTTCCTCCCCCTTTTCTGACGACGTCCGCCTTCGCGGTCTGCAGAACGTTGATCGCCAGGCCGGACGCCGGGACCGGACGCGCGGGCGGTGCGGACCTGGTCGTTTGCACGAGCGCGGCGCCTGGTGACACGGAATCTCCCGCGGTCTCTGCGGCCGGCGGCGCACCCGCCGGCACGTAACCGCCGTCCTGCACGAACGCGACGACCGACAGCGCCGCGAGATCGATCGACGTGTACGGGTGACCGTCGGCGGCGTACTCGCGATGCGCGGAGCCCGTCGCTTCGCTGGCGCGCCGCTTCTCGAGCTCGGCCGCGAGCGTGCTCGTGATGTCGTTGCGAATCGCGGTGAGATCGAACGTGTACTTCGTCGTGCCGTTGCCTTTGATGGGGATGCCCGCGCCGCGGTCGCCGGCCATCGCGCGCACGACCATCGGGTGGAAGCGGACACCGTTCTCGCCCATGTAGTGCAGCTCGCGCTCGACGAGCAGCAGGTGCAGCCGCAGATCCTTCGACTTCGTCGCGATCTTCGACACGCTTGCCGTCACGCTGACGAGCTCGCCCTCGCCGATCGCCGAAAGATTGATCGAGGCCGCGGGCGGGACCGCGAGCTCCTTGTCGATCTTGAGGATGTAGTTGCCGTACGTGCCCGGCGTGTTGGCGCGCGCGCCGCCGCCGAGCTGGCCGAGCGCGCCGTCGATGTTGAACGTCGGCACGCCGCGCACCTTGTAGTACTCGCGACGACCGTCGCCGCCAGGCACGACCATCGGGTCGGGCAGCGGGATGTTCGCGTGGTACGCGACCGGCACGATCGCGTCCGGCGGGTAGCGCTCCATCACCGCGTCCATCGCGAGATCCGCGGAAACGCACGGTCCGCAGCCCGACCCGGTGAACATCTCGAGCAGCACGATGCGATTGGCGGCCTTTGGCGCGACGGCGGGCGTGTACGGCTCGGGCTTCACGGGATTGGGGAACTTCTCGCGATAGATCTTGTCCAGCTCGACTTCGAATCCCGCCTCGCTGCCGTGCGCCTTGCGATAGAGCGCGTGCGCGGCGGTGGCGTCCGCGGCCGGCAGCGCGCCGCTGCTCGCGGCGGTCAGGTAGTGCTCGAGCGCGTGCGCCATATCGCCGCGTTTGTCTTCGATGCGCGCAAGCGCGAGGAGCGCGGCGCTGTACATCGGATTGGTCCTCAGCGTGTCCTTGATTTGCGCTTCGGCCGACGCCGCGTCGCCGCGCTTGAGGTAGAAGTCGGCGAGCGCCATCGACGCGCGGCTGGCCACCGCGGGCGTCGTGCTGGCTTTGATCGCGTCCTTGTAGACAGCCTCAGCGCTCGCGGCGTCGCCCTTCGCCAGGTACATGTCGGCGAGCGCGGGTTGTGCCGTTCCAAATGCCGGATTCATCGTGACCGCGGCCTTGAGGCGCTGCTCGGCCTGCGCCATGTCGATGCGCGCGAGTTGCTCGAGCGCGCGAGCGCGGGCGGTGTTAAACCCGATCTCGAGCTGCATCCGCGCCGGCTCGGGCCGGTTCGCGCGCTTCGCGAGATCGCGCTGCCCCTGCACGTACGTCTCGAGGTCCATCCCGGCCAGCGCGTCCTCGACAAGCGTCTCGGACCGGTCGAGCAGCAGCTGCTTCGACACGACGATGGCGACCGGCGTGAGCGTCTGGGAGAGTCTGACCTCGGGCGCCGCGTCAGCCGGAATCCGGCCGATGATGCGATCGAAGACCGTAGCAATCGCGTCCGCGCGATCGGGGAAATTGTTGACGAGCGTCGCGAGCATCTGCCCATCCGCCGGGCCGAGGTTGGCCTGAGGAAAGTCCGCGCGGATCTTCTCGAGGGCGTCGAGCCTGGTGGCCGGGTCTTTGATCGCGACGGCCGCGGCAAGCGCCTCTTGTTCGGGGCGGGGCGCGGGCGGCGTCTGCGCCGCGGTGGTCAGGCTGAGGGACACGACCGCGAGCGCCGGAATCAGTGACCGCCGGAGAAGTCTCGCCACAAGGGCCTCCTTCGAGCCGAGCGAACGCCGCCGAAATCGGGAACGGTCGAATGTTACAACGGTCCGGGTCGTCTACGACCGTCTACGGACCTCCGCCGCGGCCCCCTGCGTGAGCATGAACGCCGTGGCCGAGAACGCCAGCGCCTCGAACACCGCCGTCCATTCGTTGCGCTGGGCGGCCGGTGCGGCCGCGAGCGCCCGCGGAATGTGGAGGATGCAGAACCACGTGAAGATCATCAGCCCGACGAGCGTCCCGGCCAGGCGCGTCGTCTTCGGCACGATCAGGCCGATGCCTCCGGAAAAGAGGGCGGCGCCGGCCACGTAGGTCCACGCCCGCGGCTGCGGAATCCACGCGGGGATGAGCAGCTTCACGAAGTCGGTGAACAGATAGTGCTGGATGCCGGAATCGATCAGATAGACGGCGAACATCAGCCGGGCGGCCAGCAGCACCACGCCGATGGGCTTGTGCCCGCCGTCGAATCGCCCGGTCGCGGAGCCGACGACCGCGAGCGCGCCGCCGCAGAGCGCGATGCCCTTGCCCAGCGCAGTCCATGGGGTGCCGAAGCTGTGATCGGCGAGCGCGGGCGCGACGTTGCGCGTGACGGCCCAGGCGAACACGAGCGCCGCGATGAGGAATCCGGCCACGCGCGGTTTCCGTCCAGCGACGATCGCCGCGCCGGCCAACACGAAGAGCGCGCCGGTGGCGTACGCCCAGATCAATCGGCCCGCCATGGCCGCCGGCCAGGCCTGCGCGCGTCCCGGGATGAAATCGCCGTACAGGAACTGCAGCAGGCCGAACGCGATGAACGCGACGCCGAACATCCGCCGGCCGAGGAATGACATTTACGCCGGAGTATAGGCGACGGCCGGCCGGGCCGCGCTAGCCGAGCGCGTCCGCCGACTTCGCGCCGTAGAACGAGAACCACGGGCTCGCCGATGCGAGCGCGGTGTTCACGTTCTTGATGTTCTCGACGCCCTTGCTCTCGAGCCACGCGCGGAACGCCGCGGGGCCCTGCTTGGCGTAGACCGGAATCCCGTCCTTCCACGTCGCGCGGCCGCACAGCACGCCCGCGTAGCGCACGCCTGATTCGGACGCGAGCGCGAGCGACTCGGTGAACTCCGCGTTGCTCACGCCGGCGGAGAGATAGATGAACGGCTTGGTCGCCGCCTTGGCGGCGTCGAGGAAGAGCTTCTTCGCTTCGTCGCGCGTGTACGCGCGCTCGCCGGCGAACGCCTTCGCGCCCTCGACGAACTTCATGTTGATGGGCACTTCCACCTTCAACACGTCGACGCCGTAACGGTCCTTCGAGAACTCCGCCATGCTGCCGGTGACGACGCCCGGCTTCTTCTTCGCGAAGTCGAGGCCCTTCTCATCGGCGCCTTCCTCGTAGCCGACGAACTCGAGGAAGAACGGGATGTCGTTCGCGCGGCACTCGTCGCCGATGCGCTCGACCCACGCGTGCTTGATCTCGTTGATCGGCTTCGGATCGAGCGGCGTGTAGTAGAGCAGGATCTTGATGCAGTCGGCGCCGGCTTCCTTCAGCCGCCGCACCGACCAGTCATCGAGGAGATCCGGCAGGCGCCCGGGCCCCGTCTTGTCGTAGCCCGTCTTCTCGTAAGCGAGCAGCAACCCGGCGTTCTTCGACCGCTTCTTCGACGGCCCGATGCCCCACTCCGGATCGAGCAGGATCGCGCTGGCGTGCGGCGTGAGCACTTCGGTGACCAGCGCTTTGAACTCCTGCATCATCGCGTCGTCGACGTCGCCGCCCTTTTCCTTGGCCAGCGCTTTCTGCAGCGACCCGCGCTGATCCATCGCGGCCGCCGCGATGACGCCGCGGCCATCGGCCACCTTCTTCATGCCTGCCAGCTTGCCTGGGGTGAGCTTCACGAGTGATCTCCTGAGGGTGAAATCATACCGGGAGTATTTTTACGTTTTGCGTAAAACTACTCCCGGTATCTTTTGCAGCGGGATACTTGAAATCTTCCACAACCGTCGCCTCGACGGCGTCGGCGACGAGCGCGGGCAAATCCAGGCCGGTTTCCGCGCGTTCCACGCTTTCGCGCGTGGCGCGTGTGGACGGAAACGGCGGCGTGAACAGCGTGCAGCAGTCCTCGTCGGTGATGATCGACGTCTCGTACGTCCCGAGCCGCTGCGCCTGCGCCGTGATCTCGTCCTTGTCAAACCCGATGAGCGGCCGGAGCAACGGCAGCGTCGCCACGCGTCCAACCACATCGAGATTCTCGACGGTTTGCGACGCCACCTGACCCACGACGTCGCCGGTGACGAGCGCGAGCGCGCCGCACTTGCTCGCCAGGCTCTCAGCGATCCGCAGCATCAACCGCCGGTACACGACGACGCGCAGCGGCGGCGGTACCGTCACGACGACGCGCTGCTGGATCGCGCCGAACGGCACGAGATAGAGGCGCGACTTGAGCTGATGCCTCGTCAGCTCACGCGCGATCGTCCGCGCCTTGTCCTGTGACGCGCGCGAGAGGATCGGATAGCTGTGAAAGTGCACGAAGTGCGCGCGGCAGCCGCGGCGGATCATCCGCCAGGCCGCGACCGGCGAGTCGATCCCGCCCGAGAGCAGGCACAACACGCGCCCGCTCGTCCCGATCGGCAATCCACCCGTGCCGGCTTCCTTGCCGACGTAGACGAACGCTTCGTCGGTGAGGATCTCGACGTGGATCTTCATCGCGGGCTTCGAGAGATCGACCGGCCAGCCCATGCGGTCCTGGACGAGCCGCCCGAGGATGCGCTCGACTTCCGGTGACGGAATCGGAAACCGCTTGTCCGCGCGTCGCGCCGCAATCCGGAACGTCGTCGTGGGCAAACCCTCGATGCCGGCCATCACGCCGGCGGCGATCGCGTCGAGGTCCGGAGCCACGCGAAACGCGCGCGAGAAGTTGCCGATGCCCGGCAGCCGCGCGAGCCGCGCGCGCACTTCCTCCCAGTCCGCGCCCGGCCCGAGCCGCACTTCAATCCGGCCGAGGACGTGCCTGGTGTGCAGGACGTCGAGATCGGCCAGGAGCGTGCGGACGGAGCGCACCAGCATGGTAATGAACCACGGGCGGTTCCTGCCCTTCAGCGCGATCTCGCCGTAGTGGATGACGACCGACGTCATTGCGGAGATTATGCTCCCCCGAGCACGGCCTGTGCAGCGCGATGGCCGCTCACGACCGCGCCCTCGATCGTGGCCGGCAGCCCCGTGTCCGTCCAGTCGCCGGCCAGGTAGAAGCCAGGGATGGACGTCGCTGTCTGCGGCCGCGGCGGCGCACCCGGCTCCAGGGAAAACGTCGATCGCTGCTCGCGCACGACGACGGAGCGCACAAGCCGGCGAGCGGCGGATTCGGGCAGCGCCTGCGCGATCTGTTGAGTCGCAAGACGCGTGAGCTCGGCGTTCTCGAGCCGGGCAATCGCATTCGCGCCGCTCGAGACGATCGACAGATGCCCCGCCGCGGCGCCGAAGATCGCGCTCTTGTCGAAGACCCAGTGCATCGGCCCGCCGACGAGGCCGACGAATCGCTCGCGCATCACGGGCCCGTCGAACCAGAGATTGACGGTCACGATCGGCGAGCTCTCCATCAGCGCGGCGTTGGTGGCCACGGGCAGCAGCGGCGCCGGCACATCGCCCGCCCAGATCCGGGCGAACGCATGCCACGGCACCGAGGACACGACCACGGACGTCTTGATCCGCGTCGATCCGGCCTCGACGTGACTCACGCGGCCGCGATCGTCGAGCTCGACGCGCGCGGGAGATTTCGTCAGCACGCGCCCGCCGCGCGCCTCCAGATAGCGCTGCGCCGGCAGCGCGTACAGCTCGTCCAGCGGCACGGACGCGAGACCGATCGCCGCGTCCTCGTGCCCTGGGCCGAACAACTCGCCCAGCACGCGGACGAACGGCGCCGCCGCGGCGACAGACGGATCCTGGTTGAGCGCGGCGACCGCGAGCGGGTGCCACAGCCACTCGCGTAGTCGGGGCGACTGACCGCGCGCCGTGAGCCAGGACGACACCGTGTCGCGAGGCGGCACGTCGCCCGCAACGGCCGCGGCGCCTCGCCGGCGGACATCGCGAAGCAGCGATCCGAGCCGAATCGACGACAGCCGATCGCCCACCGACAGCGCCTTCCAGCGCATCAAGCCGCCGAGCAGGTGCCACGGCGGCGGCCAGGCCGGGCACGTCAACGTCGATCGCTTCCCCGTCGCATCGGCCATGGTCACCGACAAGCTCTGCTGCAGCGGCGCGAGCGCACGCGTCCCCACGCGATCGAGAAACGCGTACGTCTCGCGGTAGCAGCCGAACAGCACGTGCTGGCCGTTGTCCACGCGCTCGCCGGTCTCGCGATCGACGAACGCCGTGGCGCGGCCGCCGAGCCGCGGCGCTTCCTCGACGACGACGACGCGCCGGCCGGCGCCGGCCAGCTGGACCGCGGCGCTCAACCCGGCGAAGCCTGCGCCGATGACGACGACGTCTGCGGAAAGCTCGTCCATGCGTGGTTGAAAACGCGGCTAGCCGGCGGCGCGGAGCGCGCGCAGGCGCCACCACGCTTGCAGCGCGAGGCGCGCCTGCACGGGACGAGGCACGCGGATCACGGTGGTGAACACGTCGAAGTCCGCGGCTTCGATCCGGCGCAGCATCTCGAAGTAGATCGAGCGCATGATCTCGGCGGCGATGAACCGCGACGCGTCCTGTTGAGGCAGCACGCGCACCGCGCGGGCGAAGAACACGCGCGCGCGCGAGGCCTGGTGGTCGAGCACGGCGCGGACACGCGGATTCTGCACGCCGCGGCCGCTCTGCTCGACTTCGCGCGCGACGTCCGCTTCGGTGACGCCGAATCGCTGCAGATCTTCGAGCGGAATGTAGAAGCGATTGCGGCGGTAATCGACGCCGACGTCCCGCAGAATGTTCGTGAGCTGAAGCGCGACGCCCAAATCGCGCGCGTAGTCGAGCACCGCTTTCTCGCGATAGCCGAAAATCTCCGCGCACATCAGGCCGACAGCGGACGCGACGCGATGACAGTACGGCTCGAGATCGGCAAACGTCTGGTACCGGCGCGGCGACGCGTCCATCTCGACGCCGTCGACGAGCGCGTCGAACTGCACCCGCGGCAGATGAAACGGCTCGACGAACGGCTGGAGGGCCTGCCCTTGCGGCGTCTGCGGCGATCCGTGCTCGAAGATGCGGACTACTTCAGCCCGCCATGAGGCCAGCGCGGCCTGCGCGCGGCTGAAGTCCGTCTCGAGATCGACCGCATCGTCGACCGCGCGGCAAAAGTCCCAGACGGCCGTGATCGCGCGGCGCTGCGGCTGCGGCAACACGAGAAACGAATAGTAGAAACTCGTCTTGCGCGTCATTTCTTGATCGGCGGGGGCCCCTGCACCCCGCCTAGCTCGCTCGCTTGCGGGGCCCCATTGCCCCGCGCCGCTCGCTGCGCCCTTCCTTGCCAAGTGATCGTTCGCCACGCGATCGGCAGCATGTCCGCCCCACCCAACTTGGGGCGCTTGCGAAACACATCGAACTTCGCGCGCTCGAGTTTATCGAGGATGCGCATGCCGCCGAGCCAGGTCGCGCGCAGTTCCCAACGCAGACGACCGCGCACGCCGTCGGCGACCGGCCGGCCGGACGCGAAGAGCGCGCGCGTCCTGCCCGTGACGTCCGAGAGCGCGCGCTGCCACTCGGGCGACATTCGCCGGCGTCCGAGATCCTGCAAATCGGCATTCGCTGCCTGCACGATCGAAAGCGGCAGGTACACGCGGCCCTTGCGCCAGTCGATCTCGAGATCCTGCCAGAAGTTCGCGAGCTGGAGCGCGGTGCACACGGCGTCGGACCACTCGTCGAGCTGGCGGTCGCGGTAGCCCGCGATGCGCAGGACGAGCCGGCCGACCGGGTTGGCCGACCGCCGGCAGTAGTCGAGCAGCTCCTCCCACGTCTGGTAGCGCTTCGTCACGACGTCCTGCTTGAACGCGCTGAGCAGGTCGTCGAAGAGCGTCACTTCCAGGCCGCACCGGCGCATCGTTTCGCCCAGGGCCACGAAGATGGCGGACTCGTCCGATCCGTCCGCCGGCAGCTGGCCGGCCGCCGCGCGATGCAGATGCGCCTGCCAGCCGTCGAGCAGCGCGAGGCGCGCCTCGTCGGACCGGTCGCCCTCGTCGGCGAAGTCGTCGGCGATGCGGGCAAACGCGTAAACGGCGGCGATGTGCGGGCGCGCCTCCGCCGGCAGGAGCCGCGACGCGACCGGAAAGTTCTCGTAGTGCTGCCGCGCCAGCCTGAGGCAGGCGGCGTATGCCGCGTCCGCTACCACTCGATCTCGGCCCCGCCCGCGCGGGCGTTGGCGGCCCTCGCCATGACGAAAAGAAGATCCGACAGCCGGTTCACGTACACGACGACGAGCGGATCGACGGCGTCCGATCCGAGCGCGACGATCGCGCGCTCGGCGCGCCGGCACACAGTCCGCGACAGATGCAGCAGCGCGCCGGCCGGGGCGCCGCCGGCGAGGATGAACCGACGCAGCGGCGGCAGCGTGCTGTCGAGCGCGTCGATCCATTTCTCGAGCTTGGCGACGTCGGCCTCGCCGAGCTTCGCCTTCTCGACGCGCGCGGCGATCTTGTGCCGCGGATCGGCGAGCAGCGCGCCCAGCGCGAACAGGTCGCGCTGGATCTCGTCGAGCATCGCGTCGAGATCCTCGCCGACGCGATTCGCCCGCGCGAGCCCGAGCCACGCGTTCAGCTCATCCACCCCGCCGTAGGCCTCCACGCGCGGATCCGCCTTCGACACTCTCGTCCCATCAAACAGCGCGGTCTCTCCGCTGTCGCCGGTCTTGGTGTAGAGGGGGACGGATCTCTTTTCCACAGTTTTGGCCGAAACGGGGACAGGTCTCGTCTGAGGTCCCCTATTATGGCACCGTGCCGCGACGCCAAAAGCGCCAGCCCCTGCCCACGCCGCCACAGCGTCAATGGTTCCGCCGCCGGCTCCTGACCTGGTACCGCAAGCACGGACGGGATCTCCCGTGGCGCGAGACGCGCGACCCGTACCGCATCCTGGTGTCCGAGGTCATGCTCCAGCAGACGCAGGTCGATCGCGTGCTGCCCAAGTACGAGGAGTGGCTGATTCGCTATCCGACGTTCGACGCGCTCGCCCAGGCGCCGGAAGCCGAGGTCGTGCGCACGTGGTACCCGCTCGGCTACAACATACGGCCGCGGCGCCTGCACGCGATCGCGCGCGAAGCCGTCACGAAGTACGGCGGCCAGCTGCCCGACGACGAGCCGACGCTGCGATCGTTCAAGGGCATCGGCGAGTACACGGCCGGCGCGGTGATGAGCTTCGCGTTCGGCAAGCGCGCCGCGATTCTCGACACGAACGTCGCGCGCGTGCTCTTTCGCGTCTTCCTCGCCCGCGGCAATCCGCGGGCGCACGCGACCGAGCGTCACCTCTGGGAGATCTCGCGCGCCGTGCTGCCCCACCGGCACGTCTTCGACTTCAATCAGGCGCTGATGGACTTTGGCGCGACGGTCTGCCGCGCGCGCAAGCCCGAGTGCCTGATTTGCCCGATGACATCGAAATGCCGCGCGTATCCGTTCAACCCCGACCATGAGCGCTGACGGCCGCGCGCCAATCGTCGTCCTCGCAGCGGTCATCGAGCGCGACGGGCGATTCCTCGTCACGCGCCGGCTCGATCACGGCCATCTGCCCGGTCTGTGGGAGTTTCCCGGCGGCAAGTGCGAGCCGGGCGAATCGCATGACGCGTGCCTCGCGCGCGAGCTGATGGAGGAGCTCGGCGTCCGCGCGACGATCGGCGACGAGATCATCGTCATCGATCACGCGTATCCCGATCGCACGGTGCGATTGCACTTCCGGCGCGCGGCGATTGCCGGCGACCCGGAGGCGCGCCTCGGTCAGCAAATGCAATGGGTCGCGCGCGACTCGCTGGACACGCTCGAGTTCCCCGCGGCCGATCGCGCGCTGATCGATCGATTGCTTACTTCGCCAGCACCACGTCCACGCTGACGCTCTGCCCGTCCTTGACGGTCACCTTGATCGGCGCCGCCTTGAGCGTCTCGTGCCAGAATCGCAGCTCGACGACGCCCGCGGGCACGTTGTCGAGCTGGAACTTGCCGTCGCGCCCGCTGATCCCCGACAGCTCGTCGGTCACGAACAGGTAGCCGCGCATCCAGGTGTGCGTGCTGCACGACAGCGTGACGACGCCCGGCTTGTCGAGCGGCTTGGAGATCGTCAGATTCGGAATCGGCATGCTGACGTTGAAGTACGCCTTGCCGTCGGCCGCCGCGGCGTGCATTGTGTGCAGGATCGGATCCTTGCTCGTCATCTTCACCGAGCCGCCGGGACGGAGCGTCGCGACGCGCGGCACGAACGAGCACTTCTCGTTGTTGAGCGGCGCGTCAGCCGGCGCCTGCACCTTCACGCCCGTCGCCGTGACAACGACGTTCGCGAGATGACCGGTGCCGTCCACTTCGATCGCCTCGTTGGGCAGCGACTGCCCGCACACGCCGGGATCGATCGTGACGGGAATCGGCTTCATCGCCGCTTCCTTCGTCGTGATCGTGCCGGTCACGGTGCCGCCGGCGCCCGCGCGCACGGACGGGCCGGCCAACGCGATCGCCGCGGCGCACGTCAGCGCCGCGAGATATACGGTTTTTCGAGAAATTCCCATAAGAGGAAACCCACGTAAGCGACGCCCTGCTCGTCGCGCTTGCTCACCGGCAGCGAGACGCCGAATCCCATCGCGATCGCGCCGGTCGGCGTCAGGCCCTTGCGAAACTGCGGCGTGATCGCCGCCTCGTCGTTTTCACCCGTCAGCTCGACGCCCAGCGTCCAGCCGCGCGGCGTGAGATTCAGATCGCGCCCGACGTACAACCGGTACACGCCGACCTTGTTGTCCCACGTGTTGTCCTTCGGCAGCTCGAGCTTGAACTGCGTCTGCAGATACGTCGTGCCCCACGCGCTCGCCGTCGCGATATACGGCTCGAATCCCGCGCCCTCGCTCAGCCCTTTCGAGTCGCTGCCGGTCGGAATGACGAAATCGAACCCGAAGGTCGCGAGGTGATTCTTCGCGTTGGGATTGAGCACGGTCTTGAGGCCCAGCTCGGTGTCGGCGTAGCCCGTCGCGCGGCCGCTCGGCCCGCTCACCGACGAGACCGGCATGTCGAGCTCGATCTGGAACCGCTTGCTGAGGCGCTTTTCGAAAACGTTCGAGATGCTCCACGTCGTCGGCTGGTCCTTCACGTGCGTCGCGACCGGCGCGATGACGAACTCGTCTTCAGGAAACGCCTTCTCGGTGAAGATCGGCCGCGGCAGATTCAGGTTGCCGTCGGGCCAGCCCTTCTCGGTGCAGAGCGCGTGGAGGTACGCGACAAACCCGTCGATCTGCTCAGATTTGAGCGAGTCGCCGAACGCCGGCATCTGATCCGACAAGCCGACGGCGGGCCCGCCCTTCGAGATCGCGAGCGCCCAGTCGGGATCGGCTTCGCCCGTCGCGGACTTGCACTCGGTGAAGTCGCGCGGCTGAATCTTGACCGTGGGCTCGGCGACTCTTCCGGTGCCGTCTTTCGCGTGGCAGCGCGCGCACCACGCGTTCCACATCTCCGGGATCGTCGTCGGTGTCGGCGGCGTTTGAGCCGAGGCCACGGATACGGCCAGGAAGCACACGGCTCCGACGAGGACCCCGATCCGCCAACGCATCCTGGGGACTATATGGAGTCGTAGTCGAGCGCCCAAACTTGAGATCGATCTCAGGAACGGGCGTTCGCGCGTCAGCCGGCGAATCCGGTGATCTCTGCGGCCAGATCGCCGTCCGCAGTGCGCGCCAGCACGCGCGCGCCGGCGGTCGCGGCGTCTCGATGCACGTAGCCGAGCGCGATCACGCGATCGCGGCCAGGCAACCAGGCCGCGCTCGTGATGCGGCCGGTCTCTTTGTCATCCGCGACGAGCGGCGTCCCGGCCTGGGGCGGCGACGTCACATCGGACTCGAACGTCAACCGCACGAGCCGCTTCGCCACGCGCCCTGCCCCGCGATGCAGCACGCGGATGATCACTTCCTGCCCGACGTAGCAGCCCTTCGTGGTGCTGATCGCGCGCTCGAGCAGGCCCGCCTCGAGCGGGATCGTGTCGTCCGTCATGTCGACGCCGAACTCGGGCCGCCCAGCCTCGATCCGCAGCGCCTGGTCGAGCGTCGGATCGATCTCGACGGCTCCGGCATCGACCAGGCGGTCGATCAGCGTCTGTCGCGTGGCGACCGGCGCCCAGATCACGTAGCCGGGCAGCGGCGCGTCATCGACGCGAACGACCTGCGTGTCTCCAGACGCAAGATGCCCGAGCGACGCGAGCGCCGCAATCGGCGCGCGGTCAAGACCGACCACGCGCGCGACGACGCCCGCGGCATCGCCACCGACCACGCAGATCGCTGTCGTCGCCTCGGTGACGTCGGTCACCGTCACTTGTTCCGTGAAGATCAGCCGATCGAAACGCGTCGCAAGGTCCGCTGCCTGCCCAGGCGCGACGTCGACGAGCAGATCGCTCGCGGACACGAGGATCCGCAGCATCGCGATCATCCGCCCTTGTGGCGTGAGGTACGCCGCGTCGATGCCCGAGCCCGGAGCGATCGCGTCGAGATCGTTCGTCACGAGCGCCTGCAGGAACGCGCGCGCGTCTTTCCCCTCAAATTTCAGCCGTCCGCGCCGGGATCGGTCGATCCACCCGGCCCCGGCGGCGATGATGCGATACTGGTTGGTGATGCGGTCCATCCGGAGGTGCTCCGGCCATCTTATCGTTGCGATTCTCGGTCTCACAATGGCGGCCGGCGGACACGTCGCCGCGCAGACGGGTCAAACCAGCCAGACCGCGACGTTCAACATCGTCGTCCGCGGCGCGCGCGTCGGATTCGAGACGG
The DNA here is from genome assembly GCA_035279905.1 of Vicinamibacterales bacterium. Lineage (GTDB taxonomy): Bacteria > Acidobacteriota > Vicinamibacteria > Vicinamibacterales > SCN-69-37 > DATEGZ01. The sequence goes on along the minus strand of DATEGZ010000092.1, from coordinate 44,320 downwards.
TCGCCGTCACGCAGTCGGCCGGCGGCTACGAGATCTCGTCGTCGGGCCGGCAGATCGCGCCCATCGATCTCGTCGTGACGAGGTTCAACGTCATCTACACGCCGGACTGGCAGCCGCAGCGCCTGACGATCGAAGGCGTGCTCAAGGGCCAGTTGATTTCCCTCGCCGCGAGCTTCGGCCTCACGACGGTCAACGTCGACGTCATGCAAGCCGGACAGAAGGGATCGGCGCTGCAGCAGGTGACGCCGCGCACCATCGTGATGCCGAGCAACTTTTACGGCTCGTATGAGGCGCTCGCGATGCGCCTTGGCAGCGCGTCGGCCGGCACGCGATTCCCGATCTACATCGCGCCTGACGGCGAGGCGTCTGCCACGGTCGATCGCATCAGCGATCGGCGCTTCTCGACGCCGACCGGACCGATCGATCTCAAGCAGGTCGATCTGACGTTCACCCTGCCGCAGGGCTCCATGGCGGTCGAGCTGTGGGTCGACACGCGCAGCCACCTCGCGCGGATCGCGATCCCGGCGCAGTCGCTGGTCGTGCTGCGCGACGATCTTTCGTCCGTGATGACGCGCGAGGAGTTCACGAAGAACGCCGGCGACTCGACGCTCTTCATTCCCAACAACGGCTTCAACCTCGGCGCGACGGTGACGACGGCGTCGAATGGCGCGGCGAAATCGCCGGCGGTCATCCTCGTCGGCGCCTCCGGTCCGCAGGACCGCGAGGAAGCGATCGCGGGCATGCCGATCTTCGGACAGATCGCCGGCGCGCTCGCCAACGCCGGGTTCTTCGTGGTCCGCTACGACAAACGCGGCACGGGCCAGAGCGGGGGCCGCACCGAGAAGGTGACCATCACCGACTACGCCGACGACATCCTCGTCGCCGTGAAGTTCCTGCGCGACCGCAAGGACGTGGACGAGGACCGCATTGCGGTGGTGGCGCTGGGCGACGGCGGCGCGCCGGCGCTCCTCGCCGCGGATCGCGAGAAGCGCATCAAGGGCGTCGCGCTCCTGGGTGCCGGCGGCATGACCGGGCGCGAAGTGACGCTCGAGCAGCAGCGCCACGCGCTCAGCCTCATGAAGATGCCCGACGCCGAGCGGCAATCGAAGATTGCGCTCCAGACCCAGATTCTCGACGCGGCGATCAAGGGCACGGGCTGGGAAGGCGTGCCGGCGGACGTGCGGCGCCAGGCAGACACGACGCTCTTCAGGAGCTGGTTGATGTTCGACCCGGCGACGATCATTCCGCGCGTCGATCAACCGCTGCTCATCGTCCAGGGCGCACTCGACACTGAATTTCCGGTCGCCAACGCGGATCGGCTCGAGACGCTCGGGCGCGCGCGAACCAAGCTGCCGGCCAGCGCGACGATGAAAGTGATTGTGCCCGGCGTGAATCACCGGCTCGTGCCGGCGACCACCGGCGAGGTCGACGAGTACGACAGCCTCAAGGCGCGTACCGTGGCCCCGCAGGTGACCGACACCGTCATCAACTGGCTGCGTGATCTGTTCCAGCCGAAGAAGAAGTAGCCGCCGCGATCAATCCTGATACGGATCGTCCACGTCGCTGCCCGCCATCACGACGACCCGCGGCGTCAGAATTTCTTCAACTTTGATCGTCCGCTCGTGACACGCGAGTACGTCCCGCAACCGTCGATACACCTGCGGCGCTTCGTCCGCGCCGCCCCCGCGCAAGACGATGCCGCGACCGGCGAGGTCGCGCTTCACCGCCGTGAAGTTCACGAGGCCCGCAGACACGCGCTCCATCCACCGGCGAAGCTCGAGCGCGTGGCCGCACCTCGGACACGCCGGCGCCGGCGCGTCGTCTGATCGCTCGAAGCGCTCGCGCTCGCCCTGGAAGTTGCAGTGGCGGTAGTTGCGGCAGCACCACTTCTTCACGTACCGCGCTTTGCCGGCAGCCTGGCGCCGAGACATCACCCGGCCGGCGCCGTGCACCGTCGAGTAGAGCGAGGCCGCCGAGTCTGAGCTCTCGACGCCGCGGAGAATGACGGAGTCGTCGGCCATCGAGCCACCCACGAAGCCGCGCTGTCCGGGGAACGCGGGCGTCGCGCCTTTGCGGACGACCCAATACTCTTCGCCGTGATGACGCTCGCGCCATGCGAAGTTGTGGTGGTTGTGGACGCTGTCCGACGCCGTGGCTTGCAGGATGTCGAGCACGGTCGCGACGACCGCCTCGCGGCCGGCGTATGCGTAGTCGCCGGCGATCGCCATGGCCTCGATGTAGTCCTGCCCCATCGGCTGAGCGATCGGCAGCAGCGTCGGCGGCGCGTCCATGGCATCGTCGCCGCCTCGTGCGTTCCACTCGCGCCCGCGCGCCAGGTTGAGAAAGGCAGTGGCGGTCCGGTGGCCGAATCCACGCGAGCCAAAGTGGACGCCGACCCAGAGCCGGCCGGCCGTGTCTTCCAGAAGATCGACGTAGTGGTTGCCGCTGCCGACGGTGCCGAGCTGATCGCGCGCGAGGCCGAGCAGGCTGCGTTGGAACATGGCCGGCGATCCGGCGATGCGCTCGAGCACCGGGTGATCGATCGGCTCGTTGTTGTGCCGGCCGACGCCGAAGCTCACGCGCCGCTGGATCTCGTCGGCCAGGCGGCTGAAGTCACGCTCGGAGAGATCGGCGGCGGCGATGCCCGTCTGCACCGCGAGGTTGCCGCACGCGATGTCGAAGCCGACGCCCGACGGGCTGACGTGCTCGCGGTACGCGACGACGCCGCCGATGGGCATCGAGTAGCCGAGGTGCCCGTCGGCGCACAGCACGCCGGCGGCACCCGGCTCGGCTGCCACGCACCGGCGCAGCTGATCGATCGTCCTTTCATCGTGACGGCCATAAATCTTCATGGGGAGTGCACAGAGATGTACTACACTCTTGGCCGCCCGGCACACGGGCACGTTATGCCTGGATGGATTCTTACGAGCGGTGAGCCCGAGCTGACGCTTCGCCTGCCTTCGGGCGCCATCAAGACGCTGGGCCGCACCGCGCGCGCCGATTTCATCGTCGACGCCGCGCTCGTGTCGAGATTGCACTGCCGCCTGACGGCCGACCGATCCGATCAACTGGTGGTCGAGGACCTCGAGAGCACGAACGGCACGCGCGTGAACGGTCAGAAGATCGATCGCGCGGTGCTGCGGACCGGCGACACGCTCCAGGTCGGCCGCGTCGAGTTCCAGGTGCAGGCCGCCGACTAGATCACGTCAGAAACGGATTCGTCCTCCGCTCCTCGCCGATCGTGGTGTCCGGGCCGTGGCCGGAGTGGACGATCGTCTCGTCCGGAAACGCGAACAGGACGTTCCTGATCGATCGGATGAGCGTGTCGTAGTCGCCGCCGGGCAGATCCGTCCGGCCGATCGAGCCGGCGAACAGCGTGTCGCCGACGAAGAGCTCGCGGGCCGGCGACGCCGCCGTGCCGATCGCCAGACACACGCCACCGGGACAATGCCCCGGCGTCGGCAGGATGTCGACCACGCAGTCGCCGAAGCGAAACGGTGTCGCGCGATCGTAGAACGCGTCCACGGGCGGCTGCGGATCGACCTCGAGGCCGAACATGCGGCCCTGCTCGACGACCCCTTCGTAGAGAAACAGATCCTCGCGATCGAGCCAGATCGGCACGTTGAGGGCGGTTTTCGCGTAGGCGACCCCGGTGATGTGGTCCAGGTGCGCGTGCGTGAGCAGGATGGCGCGCACGTCGAGGCGATCCGCCCGCGCGGCCTCGATCAGCGCCTCGACCTCGTCGCCCGGATCGATCAGGACGGCCTCGGGCGTCGTTCCGCAGGACACAAGGTAACCGTTCTTGTAGAAAGGCGGGGCGGCGGCGGTCCGGACGCGCACGCCCTCACTATATGATCGGAGCATGATCGTCGCCGTCGTCGATGACCTGCTGTTCAGCTCGAAGATCCGATCGGTCGCCGACCAGGCCTCGTGTCCCATCGCGTTCGTGCGGCGCGCCGACGCGGCGGTGACGGAAATCCGCGAGAAGCGGCCGCAGCTCGTGATTGTCGATCTCGATCGGGCGTCGCTCGATCCCGTCGGCGCGATTCGGGCGCTGAAGGCGCATCCGGATCTGCGTGAGACGCGTGTCGTAGGATTCGTGTCACACGTGCACGCGGACAAGATCGCGGCGGCGCGCGAGGCGGGCATCGACGTCGTGCTGGCGCGATCGGCATTTGTCGCCGCGCTGCCGAAGCTCGTCGCCGAGGCGGCCGGCATCCGCGGGAAGGCTGAATGAGCTCGCTCGCCTCGACGGCCCCCACGCGCGCGGACATCGAAGCCGCGGCCCGCCGCGTCCGCGGCATCGCCTTTCACACGCCGATGGTTCGAGCCGACTGGCTGTCGGACGTCGCGCACGCCGAGGTCTGGCTCAAGCTCGAGGCGACGCAGACGACGGGGTCGTTCAAGCTGCGCGGCGCGGCCAACGCGATCGCGGTGATTGCCGCGGAGCGGCCGCACGTGCGGCGGATCATGACGGCGTCGGCCGGCAACCACGGCCGCGCGGTCGCCTACGCCGCCCGGCGCGCCGGACTGGCGGCGCGAATCTACGTGCCGGCGTCGGCGCCGGCGGTCAAGCGAAACGCCATGGTGCGCCTGGGCGCCGAGGTCATCGAGACCGCGTCGTACGACGACGCCGAAGCGCGCGCGCAGGCTGAAGGCGCGCGCGAGGACACGGCGTTCGTGTCGGCGTACAGCCACCGCGACATCATTGCGGGCGCCGGCACGGTCGCCCTCGAGATGTTCGAGGATGTGCCCGGGCTCGACACGATCATCGCGCCGATCGGCGGCGGCGGATTGATCTCCGGGTCGGCGATCGTCGCGCGATCGCTCGGCCGCGACACGCGCGTCATCGCTGCCGAGGCCGCGGCGTCGCCGGTGTTCACAGCGGCGCTCGCGGCCGGCCGCGTCACGACGGTGAACGTGGGGCCCAGTCTGGCCGACGGGCTGGTCGGCAACATCGAATCGGACACCCAGACGTTCGACATCGTGCGTCGTCTGGTCGATCGCGTCGTGTCGGTGGACGAACCGTCGTTCGCGCGGGCCATGCGCGAGCTGATTCAACGCGAGCAACTGGTGTCGGAAGCCGCGGGAGCGGCCGGGGTCGCGGCCATCCTGCAGGGCGCGGCGGACGTGCGCGGCCGGCACGTCGGCGTGGTGCTGTCGGGGCGCAACGTCGACGCGGACGTGATCGCGCGCGTCCTGTCGGCCTAGACGTTCGCGATCAGCCCTTTCTGGGCTGCGACGGCCTCATCTCAATCTTGCTCGGCAGGCTTCGCTTCGGGTGGCGCAGCAGATCCGCGACGACTTCCGCGACGTCGTCCGGCGACAGCTTCCAGTCGTCGCCGGCCGTCGGCGTCTCGCCGTTGAACTCGGTCGCGACCGAGCCGGGCATGATGACGCTCACGCGGATGTTGTCGTAGCGCACCTCCTGCATGAGCGACTCACTGAAGGCGATCAAGCCGGCTTTCGACGCGCAGTAGGCCGCGCCGAGCGGAAAGTAGTTGCGGCCGGCGAGACTCGCGATGTTGATGATCCATCCGCCGCCGGACTGCTTCATCGCCGGGATCGCCGCGCGCGTGCAGTAGAACACGCCGGTGAGGTTGGTGCCGATCGTTTGATCCCAGTCGGCGTCCGACATCAACGCGACGGCGGCGAACTGACCGATGCCGGCGTTGTTGACGAGGAGATCGAGGCCGCCGAATCGCCTGACCGTGTCGGCAACGAGCGCGTCGGTGAGATGGCGATCGCGGACGTCGACGGCCGTGCCGGCGACGCTGTTCTTGTCGCTCGCCGAGGCGGTGAGCGAGCGGACTGCCTGGTCGACGCCGGCCTGATTCCGGCCGGTGATCATCACGCGGCCGCCCGAGGCCAGCACCGCCTTCGCGATCGCGTAGCCGATGCCTTTCGTCCCACCCGTCACGATTGCGCGAGTCACGTTGCCGCCTCCATCTTGTGCCGTTCCAACTCTACCCTCCGATGGGCCGCACGCGCAGGTCGACGCTCTTCCGCACCGGGAGGAGGAGTTGGAACGGCACTAGAATATCCGCCATGTCGTCGGTCGCGATCGTCGGCGCGGGCCCCATCGGCAGCGCAACCGCGCAACGTCTTGCCGAGCGGGCGCGGTTCCGCGCGATCAGATTCATCGATACGAGCGTCAACGTCGCGGCCGGCAAGGCGCTCGACCTCCGGCAGTCGGGTCCGATCGCCGGCGTCGACGTCGATCTGACGGCGACGGGCGATTTGCTCGGGGCCGCGGGCGCGGACGTGATCGTGATCGCGGACGCGATCGACGGCGGGGAGATTCAGGGCGAGAGCGGGCTGGCGCTTGTCGGGCAGATCGCGCGGGCGGGCTCGACGGCGCCGATCGTGTTTGCCGGGCCCAGGCAGATTGCGCTGATGGAGACCGTCGCGAGGGAAGTGAAGGTCTCGATCGACAGGCTCATCGGATCGGCGGCCGCGGCGATCCCGGGCGCCATCCGGACGATGGTCGGCGTGGAGCTGGGCCGGTCGGGAGTTGACGTGGACGTCACGGTCGTCGGCCGGCCGCCGGCGCTCGTCATCGGCTGGACGTCCGCGACGGTTGGCGGCTCGCTGCTGACGTCGCACGTCGGAGCGCACCGGCTGCGCGCGATCTCAGACGCTGTAGGCCGGCTCTGGCCGCCCGGGCCGCAGGCGATCGGCGCCGCCACGGCGCGGATCGCCGAGGCGCTCGCCTTCGGCTCGCGCCGCGTCCATCAGGCGATGGCCGTGGGCGACGGCGAGCTGGGCGCTCGCGGCGTCGCCGTCCTCATGCCGCTCGAGCTCGGCGCGGGCCGGATCCTGCGCCGGATCACGCCATCGCTGAGTCCGCAAGAGAAGACGGGGTCAGATCTGGGTTAGGGGACGGGGCTTTTTCCCACAGCCTTGTCGAAAACGGGACGGAGGTCGAGCCGAGAACCTCCGTCCCTAAGTCGGCCCAGGTTGTGGAAAAAAGCCCCGTCCCCTAAACACTGATCTGACCCCCTCCACCACGGCATCCTCCACCTCGCCCATCGGCAGTGGGCGGCCGGCCAGCCGATCGAGCGAGGTGACGCCGCGGTCGGCGATCCCGCACGGGACGATCAAGGCGAAGTGACGCAGGTCGGTCGAGACATTGAGGGCGAAGCCGTGGCTCGTGATCCAGCGGCTGATCCGGACGCCGATCGCCGCGAGCTTCTCCTCGCGCCCGGGCGGGCCCACCCAGACGCCGGTCAATCCCACCACGCGGCCCGCAGACACGCCGAATCGCTTGACGGCGACGATCAGCGCCTCCTCGAGGTCGCGCACGTACTGGTGCACGTCGCAGCGGTCCGGACGCAAATCGAAAATCGGGTAACCCACGAGCTGACCGGGCCCGTGATACGTCACGTCGCCGCCGCGGCCCGTCTCGACCACGCTGACGCCTTCGGCCGCGAGCTCAGCGGCCGACGCGACGACATTGCTCGGCCGCCCGCGCGTGCGAACGCCGAGCGTGATCACCGGCGGGTGCTCGAGCAACAGCAGCGTGTCTGGAATGTGTCCGGCCCTGCGCTCTTCGACCAGCTCCTGCTGAAGCGCGAGCGCGGCCTCGTAGTCGACGCGGCCAAGACGACGAACGGCCAGCGGCTGAGCGCCTGGCGTCGCGCCGGCTGTTACATCCACGACTCGTCGAAGCCTTGCAGCCGCTCCTTCAACGCGAGCAGGAAGCGGCCGGCATCCGCGCCGTCGATCAGCCGGTGGTCGTAGCCGAGCGTGAGGTAGCACATCGGCCGCACGGCGATCATGTCGTTGACGACGACCACGCGCTTGTCGACGCTGCCGACGCCGAGGATCGCGACCTGCGGCTGGCTGATGATCGGCAGCCCGAAGACGGCGCCGAAGATCCCCGGGTTGGTGATCGTGAACGTGCCGCCCTGCACTTCCTCCGGCTTGAGCTGCTTGCTGCGCGCGCGCGCCGCCAGATCCTGAATCGCGCGGCACAGCCCGAGCATGTTCCGCTCGTCCGCGTTGCGAATGACCGGCACGATCAGTCCCTGATCGAGCGCCACGGCGATCCCGAGGTTGATGTCCCGCTTGTAGACGATGTTTTCGCCGTCGAGCGACGCGTTCGAGAACGGGAACTGCCGGATCGTGTCGACGGTCGCCTTCGCGATGAACGCCGTGTAGGTCAGCTTGGCGCCGGCCGCTTCGTACTCGGCTTTCTTCCTGAGGCGAATCTCGTCGATCTTGCCGAAGTCCACTTCGTACGCCGAGTACACGTGCGGTGACGTGTGCGCGCTCATCACCATGTGCTCGGCGATCTTCTTGCGCATGATGCCCATCTTCTCGATGCGCACGTTCTCACCCGGCTGGAACGCCGGCGGCGGCGCGATCGGCGCGCGCGCCACGGCCGGCGCGGCCGCTCTGGCCGCAGGCTTCACGCCGCTCTCGACCACCGCGAGGATGTCCTTCTTGGTGACGCGGCCGGAAATTCCGGTGCCGTTCAGCTGGCTGATGTCGATGTTGTGCGTCTTGGCGATGTTGCGGACCAGCGGAGACGAACGAAGACGTCGCAGATCAGCCAGCGTTGCCGGTTCGACAGGTTCGACGCGTTCGACGCGTTCCGCAGGTTCAGGCCGAGTCGCGACTGACGCCGCGGCACGAACGTGTGACGGCGTCGCCGGCGTGGCCGGAGGCGGCGCGCTCGCGCCACTCGGCGATCCTGTGGCATCGGCGCTCGACGCGCCTGAACCCGCGGAACCCGCCGAACTGGTCGAACCTGCTGCTGGCCGTTCCCCCGCCGCGCCAATCACCGCCACGACGCTGTTGACCGGAACCGTCTCGCCTTCCTTCACGCGGATCTCGAGCAGCACGCCGGCGCCCGGCGCGGGAATCTCCGCGTCCACCTTGTCGGTCGAGATCTCGAAGAGCGGCTCGTCCTTGTCGATCGGATCGCCGATCTTCTTGATCCAGCGGACGATCGTCCCCTCGGCGATCGACTCGCCCATCTGGGGCATGACGACGTCAGTAGCCATGAAAACTCCTAAATATGAATCGCCGCCCCATGCACCGCGTGCGCGGCCTCGCCCACGGCCTCCGACATCGTCGGGTGCGCGTGGATCGTGCGAATCAGCTCTTCGACCGTCGACTCGAGGCGCAGCGCGACCGCGGCCTCGGCGACCAGCTCCGTCGCGCGCAGGCCGATCATGTGCACGCCGAGCACCTCGTCGTATTTCTTCTCCGCGACGATCTTGACGAAGCCTTCGACTTCACCGGCCATCTTCGCGCGGCCGAGCACACCAAACGGAAACGTCCCGACGCGTACATCGTAGCCGCGATCCGCGGCTTCCTTTTCCGTCAGCCCGATACTGCCGATCTCGGGCTCGCAGTAGGTGCAGGCCGGCACCTGCTCGTAATCGATCGGCTGCACGTCGCGGCCGGCGAGCCGCTCGGCCAGCACGATCCCTTCCGCCGACGACAAATGCGCGAGCTGCGCGTGCGCGCCGGTGCCCATCGTGATGACGTCGCCGATCGCGGAGATGCCGGGCACGCCGGTACGAAACAGGTTGTCGACCTTGATGAAGCCGCGTTCGAGCGTGAGGCCCGCTTCCGCCGCGCCAAGCCCGTCGGTCACCGGACCGCGGCCGGTCGCGACGAGCAGCTTCTCGATCGTGAGCGACTCGGTCTTGCCCGCCATGCTCTGCATCTCGATCGTGACCGATCCGTCCTTCACCTTCGCGGACGTGACCTTCGTCGCCGCGCGCACGGCGATGCCGCGCTTGCGGAACGCCTTGTCGAGCTCGGCCGACACCGCCTCGTCCTCGTTCGGCACGATGCGCGGCAGCAGCTCGATCAGCGTGACCTCGCTGCCGAACCGGCGGAAGATCGACGCGAACTCGACGCCCACGGCGCCGCTGCCCATGATCGCGATCGACTTCGGCACCGCCGGCAGATGGATCGCCTGGTCGCTCGTGATGATGTTTGTCTTGTCGATCTCGATGCCGGGCACGCTGCGCGGCGCGGACCCGGTCGCGACGACGATCTCTCGCGCCTTCAGCGTCTGCGGCTCGGCGCCGGTCACCTCGACCGTGCCCTTGCCCGCCAGCCGCGCGGTCCCCTTCACCCACGTGATCTTGTTCTTCTTGAACAGGAACTCGACGCCCTTCGTGATGCCCGTGACGATCTTGTCCTTGCGCGCGTGCACGCGCGTCATGTCGATCGAGGGCTGGACGTCGGCTTTGCCGAACGAGATCCCCCACGTCGCGGATTCCTGCGCGATCTTGAACGCGTGCGCGTGCTCGAGCAGCGCCTTGGTCGGAATGCAGCCCCAGTTCAGGCACGTGCCGCCGAGCGAGGTGTACCGCTCGACGCAGGCCACCTTGAGCCCCAGTTGCGCCGCGCGAATGGCCGCGACGTACCCGCCGGTGCCGGCGCCGATGACGACGACGTCGTACTCGTTGGTCACGCGAAACTCACCTCAGGAATCGGAGCGCGCTGGCGTCGCCGGGTCGTCGGCCGCGGTGTCACCCGCGCTGCCGCCGTCGAGCTTGGCCACGCGCGCGCGCAGGCGGGCAAACTCGAAACGCAGCTCCCAATGCGACTGACTGAGCGCGCTGAACCGCCGCGACATCACGGCCACGCGCGCGGCGGCAATCACCGCGACGAGCACGCCTCCGGCGGCAAGAGCGGCCATCCACATATCTACTTAGTCTACTTCGACGGAGCGAGAAGGCGGGACACGTCGTGACGCTCGTCGACAGGGCAACGATTACCTGCCAACGAGCGCCGGTCCGTGTGATCTCGAAATCAGCTACTTGCGCGGCAGGACTGCGTCTTTCAGCTGCTTCGCAATACGGGCTTTCACGACCGTCTTGGCCGGGATCTTGATCGGCTCGCCCGTGGCCGGATTGCGGCCCTCACGGGCCTTGCGCCGCTGCACCACCAGCTTGCACATACCGGGAAGCACGAACTCGCCGGAACGCTTCAGCTCCTTCTCGCTCAACCGGAGTAACTCTTCGAACAGGTCGCGCACCGCCGTGCGCTTCATGTCGAACTTCTCCGCGAAGTGCGCGAAGAGCTCCATCTTGCCCATGCGCCGGGCGTCTGCCATTGCGTATTCTCCCTGGCTGGGGCGCGCGTTCAGGATCGTGTCGTTGAACCGGCGCGCGGGCGGTCCGACGGCAAGCACGAAAAACGGGCCGTATCGTAGCCTTGCGCCGGAAAAGATGTCAATTGGCTCCGCGTGCGTGATGCGTCGCGCGCGACCTAGAATGTTGATCCGATGTCCGTTATCGAGACCTTCCCGAACCCGCGACCGGAGCGCGACTACGAGATCGACATCCGCTGCCCTGAGTTCACGTCGATGTGCCCGAAGACCGGACTTCCCGACTTCGGCGAGATCCGCATCACCTACGTGCCCGACGCCGCCTGCATCGAGCTGAAGGCGTTGAAGTACTACCTGCTGGCCTACCGCAACCAGGGCATCTTCTACGAGGCCGCGACCAACAAGATCCTCGACGACCTCGTCGCCGCGTGCCACCCGCGGCGCATGACCGTCACCGGCGCCTTCACCGCGCGCGGCGGCATCGCGACCAACGTCGTCGCCAGCTACGAGAAGAAGTAGCAGCCGGCCCGTGGACGACGACGAGCCCGTCCGGATCCCGATCGCGACCGAGCTCGACCTGCACGCCTTCGCGCCCGCCGACATCCCGTCGGTCGTCGACGAGTACCTGCATGCCGCGCATGACGCCGGCCTCCCGGAAATCCGGCTGATTCACGGCCGCGGACGCGGCGTGCAGCGCGGCATCGTGCAGGCGCTGCTCGAGCGCCATCCGCTCGTCGTCGAATTCTGGGACGACGCCGACGCCCACCTTGGCGCGACGTGGTGCCGGTTAGTGGCATCTCCCTTGCGTTGATCGGATCAAGTTGGAAGTTTGAAGTTCGAAGTTCGAAGTTTCTGCAATACCCCGACGCCGAAAGGTGGCAGTTTCTGCACACTTCGCTTCCCAACGCGGGCGACTACGTCTGGATCCGGCAGCGGCGATGGCGCGTGGAGCGGATCCGGCGCCAGGCCGCGGTCGTGCGGTACGACGTCGTCACGCGCGATCGACGCGCGACGTTTCTCGCGCCGTTCGATCGACCGGTGCCGGCGAGCGGCGCCGGGCGGCTGCGGTTCGCGTCGCCGCGGCAGGCGCTCGCGCGCCTCGCTCATCTCGTCGGCCGGACGTTCGGCGATCGGACGATCGCGTCGCTCGCCGGCGCGGACGCCGACATCCTCGCGCATCAACTCGAGCCGGCGTGCGCCGTCATCGACGGCGCGCGGCGCGTGCTGATCGCCGACGCGGTCGGCCTCGGCAAGACGATTCAAGCGGGCATCGGCGTGGCGGAGATCGTCCGGCGCGTCCCGGCGGCGCGTGTGATCATCGTCGTGCCCGCGCCGCTCGTCGATCAATGGCGCGACGAGCTTCGCCGGCGCTTTCGAATCGACTGCGCGCTGGCCGATCGCGCGGAGCTCGACGCGCGCGCTCGAACGAGCGCGCCCGGCGACAACCCGTGGACCCGTTCGAGCGTCTGGATCGCATCGCTCGACTATCTGAAGCAACCGCACGTGATGGCCGCGCTGCCGATCCGGCCGTGGGATCTGGTCGTGATCGACGAGGCGCACACCGCGTGCGGCGACTCCGATCGCCACGAGACCTGCCGGGCGATCGCGACGAATGCCCGTCGCCTCATTCTGCTCACCGCGACGCCACACGACGGTGACGCCGCACGATTCGCGCGGCTGGTCGGGCTCGGCGCGCTGCCTGACATCGACGACCCGCTCGTCGTCTTTCGCCGTACCGGACGTGACGTGCGCGCGCAGGCCGCCCGCCGCGTGCGATGGCACCGCGTCCGGTTGAGCGACGAAGAATCGCGTGTCTTCGCGGCGCTCGCCGACTACGAACGAGTCGTGCTCTGCGCTGCCGGCGCAGTCCGCCACGACGCAGCGCTGCTCCTGTTGTCGGTGTTCCGCAAACGCGGACTTTCCACCATGGGAGCACTCGCGGTGTCGCTGCGGCGAAGGCTCGCATGGCTCGAACGGAATCGCGACGCCGAAGCCGTGCCGCTTCAACGAGCCCTCGCGTTCGACGATGCGGATGAGCTTGGTCAGGACGAGCAGGAAGGACTGACGGCTGACGTCGGCATCGATTCCCGGCAGGAACGCGCCTGGATCCGCCGCCTCGCCGTGCTGGCTGAAGCGGCGCGGCGCCACGACAGCAAGGCCGCGCGGGCCGTTGCGCTCGTTCGCCGCTTTCGCGAGCCCGCGATCGTGTTCACCGAGTTTCGTGACTCGCTCGAGGTGCTTCGCCGCCTGCTCGGCGAGGGCACGCCGGCGGCCTGCCTCCACGGCGGCCAGTCGGCCGTCGAGCGCCGCGGCGAGCTCGCGCGGTTTCTGACGGGCGCGGTGCCGGTCCTGATCGCCACTGACGTCGCCAGCCTCGGACTGAATCTTCACACTCGCGCACGAGCCGTGGTCAACCTCGAGCTGCCGTGGAATCCGCTGCGCCTCGAACAACGGGCCGGGCGCGTGGACCGCATCGGGCAGACGCGATCGGTGCACATCACGCTGCTCGTCGCGCGACACGAGGCGGAAGCGCCCGTCGTCATCCGCCTGGCCGAGCGCGCCCTCGCCGCCCGGCGAGCCATTGGCGAGCCGCCGGAGGATGCGACGTTCGCGAGCGAGGCCGTCGTTCGGGCGTGCGCGATTGGCGGCGAAAACGCGACGGGATCGCCGGCACCACAGACGTTGTGGTCCCCGTCGCGGCGGTGGGTGCGTCCTGCCCGGTCTGCAGCACGCGTCCTCGCGCGACAGCGGATCCTGCGGCGCCGCTGGCGCGCGCAGGACGAAGACGGACGCAGCGGGCGCTGGACGCTCGTCGCGCGGCTGCCGGCGTTCCGGCGCCTCGGCCACGCGATGATCCTGGTCTTCTCCGTTCCACTGAACGACGCTAGCGGGATGACGGTCGAGTCGCACGTCGCCGGCGTCTGCGTCACGCACACGAACGGACGCTGGTCTTCGCGGGAAGTCATCGACTCGGCGAGCCGCCTCGCCGCGCGGCTCGTCGAACCGCGCTGTCGCGCCCTCGGGCGCCGGCGACGACGGTTGTGCGCGATCGAGGAGGCGCGCGAAGCGGCTATTGCCGCCGCGGCCGGTCATCTCCGCCGGCCGGCTGAATCGCAGCCGGGCCTCTTCGATCTCCGCGAGGCGCGCGCGATCGACGAGCGCGCGCGGGACGTTGAGAGCGCGCGAGAGCTCATCGCGCAACGTGTCAAGGATCTGCAGGACGCGTCCACGATCGACATCGGTCATCCGACGCTCGTCGTCGCCCTCATTGCCCGGCCGTGACCAGGCTGTCCGGCATCGCGGGCTCGCTGTTCCCGGTGCAGTTCCTGGCGACCGCGCTGCCGGCGGTTGACGCTGCCATTCCATCCGGCGACGCGCTCGAGCGAAAGCGGCGGCAGCTCGAGCGCTGGTGGCGCGGCGTCGAATCCTCGTCGGGACCGGCGACGGGACTGCGCACGCTCTTCGACGCGGTCGCGATGCCGCTCTTCGGCACGCTCGGATTTCGCGCGACGGACGCCGCGTTCGAGCGCGCGCGGATCGTCGTCAGACTCGAGGCCGGAGCATCCGGCGCCGTCGGACTGATCGTCACGGCGTGGGCCGCGCGTTCGTCCACGGCGTGGCGCGAGGTCGTCCACGCGGCTCGCGCGCTCGGAGCGGACTGGTGCTTTCTGCTGAGCCCGCCGTTCCTCTCGCTCGTCGACGCGCGCGGTCACGCGTCCCGCCGGAGCGTCGACTTCACGCTACCCGACGCTTTCGTTCCGGCGAGCTTCCCGGCGTTCTGGACGCTTGCCCGCTCCGGCGCGCCGCTCGACGCGCTGCTCGCCAGCGCCGCCGGGTTTCAGGATCGCGTTCGCGCCGATCTGCAGCTCGGCGTCGCCGACGCGCTGCACGCGTTCGGCGCGGTTGTCCGGCCGGGCGATCGCACGCTCGACGAGTCGCTCACGCTCGTGTATCGCATCCTCTTTCTGCTTTTCGCGGAGTCACGCGACCTCGTGCCGCGATCGCACCCGCTCTACGACGAGGCGTACACGATCACGAGGCGCTGTCGCGCCGCTGCCGCCGGCGACGAGCGCGCGGGCTTGTGGGACGCGCTGGCCGCTATCACGCGGCTGCTGCGCGTCGGCTGCCAGATCGACGATCTCGTCGTCCGGCCCTTCAACGGGCGCCTGTTCGCCCGTGCGTCCGCGCAGACGCTCGAAGCCGGCCGCGCCTCGTCGCGTCAGACGCCGCGTTCCGACCGGCGGGATGCGGCCGCCCGGCGCGCGCTGGCGGCACTGGGCACGCGACCAGGCCGCGCCGGCCGCATCGGCATCGAGTACGCGGATCTCGGCGTCGAACAGCTCGGCGCCGTGTACGAGCGCGTGCTCGATCTCGATCACCCGGGCGCGCACAGCGCCGAACGCAAGCACACCGGCACGTTCTACACGCCGCAACCGCTCGCCGAGTTCGTCGTGCGGCGCACGCTCGCGCCGCTCGTGAGCGGCGCGACGTCGGACGCGATCCTCGCGCTCCGCGTCGTCGATCCGGCGATGGGCAGCGGCGCGTTTCTCGTCGCGGCCTGCCGGTTTCTTGCGGCGGCGTACACGCGGTCGCTCGTCGCCGAAGGCCGATGCTCGGAAACCGACCTCGACGAGTCGGCGCACGCCGACGCTCGACGGCTCATCGCCGAGCGCTGCCTGTTCGGCGTCGACGCGAATCCCGTGGCCGTGCAGCTTGCACGCTTGTCGCTCTGGCTGACGACGCTCGCGCGCGGCAAGCCGCTCGGCTTTCTCGATCATCGTCTCCGTACCGGCAACAGCCTCATCGGCGCATCGCCCGACGACTTGCGGCGGCTCAGCATGCGGCGGCAACCGTCAGATCTGCCATTGCTCGATCTCGAAACCGGCGGGCTGGAAGACGCAATGTGCCGGATGACGCGGCCGCTCGCCGCGCTGGCCGCGCGCCGGGACGAGACGATTGACGACGTCCGGGCGAAGGAAGCGGCGTGGGCGCGGCTGTCGGGCGACGAAGCCCCGCTGCATCGCTGGCGCACGGCAGCAGATTTCTGGTGCGCGCGATGGTTCTGGCCGGGCCAGCCGCCGGCGCCCGCGGAAGCGCGTGCCGCGCTCGACGCGTTGCTGCGCCACGACGCGACGCTCAACCGGACCAATCTGGCCCGCTGGCTGAGTCACACGCACGCGCTGGCGGCCGAGCATCGCTTCTTCCACTGGCCGCTCGAGTTCGCCGACATCTTCTACGACGAGTCCGGCCGCGTGCGGGATGCGCCAGGATTCGACGCGGTCATTGGCAATCCGCCGTGGGAAATGTTGCGACGGGATTCGATAGCTGCCGCACGAGAACCGCGGAACCCCGGAACCGCGGAATCCGCCTTCGCCCGGGGCTTCGGCGGGACTTCGCCCCGGAGCCACAACCTCGTGCGCTTTATCCGCGACTCCGGCGTTTATCCGAGCTGCGACCGCGGGCACATGAATCTGTACCAGCCCTTTCTCGACCGCGCGTTGTCGCTCGCCAGGCCCGCCGGGCGCGTCGGCATGATCCTGCCGTGGGGTCTCTCGGCCGACGACGGCGCGGCCAGGCTGCGGACGAGGCTGCTCGATCGCTCGACGATCGACACGGTGGTCGGGCTCGATAACGCCGACGCGCTCTTTCCGATTCACCGCGGCGTGCGATTCGTGGTCGTCGTGGCGAACGCCGGCGGCCGCACGCACGAGCTGCGCGCGCGCTTCGGTGTTCGCACGAACGCCGAGCTCGATGCGCTGCCGGCCCGCGACGATCCGGCGGCCACCGCCTACCCGATTCGACTGACGCCAGCGACACTCGCGCGCGTCGGCGGCAGGACCCGGCGATTTCCGGACGCACGCTCGCAGAGGGACCTCGAGCTTCTGCAGCACATCGCGGGCGTTGCTCCGCCGCTCGGCAGCGTCGAGGGGTGGACGCTCCGGTTCGGCCGGGAGCTCAACGTGAGCGACGATCGCGGCGCCTTCAGCACAAGAGGCTTGCCGGCGATCGAGGGCAAGCACCTGCAGCCGTTCGTCGTCGATTATTCGACAGCCAGATTGCACGTCACGCCCGAGGATGCCCGCCGGCTGCTGCCGGACCGCCGATTCGAGCGGGCGCGCCTGGCGTATCGCGACGTGTCGGCAGTGGGCAATCGCGTCACACTCATCGCTGCGATCGTTCCGGCCGGGGTCGTCACCACGCACACGCTGTTCTGCCTCCGCACGGCGGTTCCGGCGGAGGCTCAGCAGTTCCTCTGCGGGCTCTTCAACTCGTACGTCCTCAATTTCGTCGTGCGCCTGTTGATGGGCGGCCATCTCACGACGAGCCTCATCGAAGATCTGCCGGTGCCTCGCTGGACCGGCGATCGGCTGCAACGGAGAATCGCCTGGCTGGCGCGGCGGCTGGCGCACCGGCCGGACGCGTCGAGCGCGAACGCGATCCTGCAGGCGGCCGTCGCGCGCCTCTACGCGCTCGACGCCGCGATGTTCGACCACGTGCTCCGCGGCTTTCCGCTCGTCCCGGAGGTCGAACGCCAGCACGCCCGCCGCGCGTTTGCGCTATAGTCCCGGCAGTGGCCACGTACGGCTTCGTCATCGACCTCCGAAAGTGCATCGGGTGTCACGCGTGCACGATCGCCTGCAAGTCGGAGCACGACATTCCGGTCGGCGTCAATCGCTGCTGGGTCAAGACGGTCGAGAAGGGAACGTTCCCGGACACGCAGCGGCTCTTCCTCCCGGTGCTCTGCAATCAGTGCACCGAAGCGCCGTGCATGAACATCTGTCCGACCGGCGCGCTCTTCAGGCGCCGCGACGGCATCGTCGATTTGAACGGCGGGTCGTGCATCGGCTGCCGCGCGTGCATGGCCGCGTGCCCCTACGACCAGCTCTTCATCGATCCGAACACGCACACGGCCGAGAAGTGCAATTTTTGCGCGAACCGGATCGAAAACCAGCTGCAGCCGGCGTGCGTGAGCGTGTGTCCGACCGAGTGCCGCATCTTCGGCGACATGGACGATCCGACGAGCAAGGTCGCGCAGATCGTGCAGCGCGAAGCGTTCATGGTGCGCAAGCCCGAGAAAGGCACCGGCCCGAAGATCTTCTACCTCGGCGCCGACGAAGCCACCATGCGCCCGGAGATCGCCGCGCGGCCGATTCTCTTCAAAGAGGGTCAGGCGCACCTGCGCCCGATCGGATCGCCCGAGCCCGATCCGCACCGCCCGGGCGATCCGCGCGTTGACTACGACGTGCCGCACAAGAAGGCCTGGGGCATCGATCTCGTGCTGTACCTCGTCGCCAAGGGCATCTCGACGGGGACGATGTTCTTGTCGGCGCTGTTCTGGCTGCTGGGCGATCGCTCGCCGCTCGTGAGCTTTGCCGGCCCGTTTGCGTCGCTGGTGTTCTCACTCGGCACGGCCGTCGTGCTGATCGTCGATCTCGAGCGGCCCGAGCGCTTCTACTACATCCTCACGCGGCCCAACTGGAAGTCGTGGCTCACGCGCGGTGCGGTGTTGCTCAGCGCGCACGGCGCGGTCGCGGGCCTCTGGATCCTCTGCGTGCCGCTCGGGTGGACGACGGCGGTGACGGTACTGGCGGTGCTGGCGCTGCTGACGTCGATCGGCGCGACCGGCTACACGGGGTTCCTCTTCGCGCAAGGCCTCGCGCGCGATCTGTGGCAGGGCCCGCACGCGACGATCGATCTGCTCGTGCAGGCCGCGGCCGAAGGCAGCGCAGCGATGCTGATCGTCGCGACCGTCGCGGGCGGTGAAGCCGACACGATTCGCGCCCTCGCGCTGACGCTCGCGTTCGCGTCGCTCGCGCACATGGCGATCCTCGTGCTCGAGCACCTGCTCACGCCGAGCCCGACGATCAATCACGAGCTCGCGGTACGCGTGATTCGCTACGGCGCCTACAAGCAGATGTACTGGGCCGGCGCGCTCGGGCTCGGCGGTCTCGCGCCGATCCTGCTCGTGCTGTTCTCGTCGATCGCCAGCTACTCGCTCGTCACGCTCGTCGCCGCGTCGCTGCTGGCGCTTGCCGGCAGCCTGGCGTGGGGCTATATCTGGGTTGAAGCAGGCCAAGCGGTGCCGAATTCGTAGGCATTGGGTCATTGGGCTATTGGGTCATTGAGTTGAGTGATGGCTGAGTTCAGCACACATCCGGATCCGTCGAAGTGGGACAACTACGTGGACTTCGAGTCCACGAGCTGGCCGAAGAAGGACCGCAAGCGCTACTGGATCATCCCGAGCATCTGCTTCAACTGCGAGTCGGCGTGCGGCATCCTCACCTACGTCGACAAGGACACGCTCGACGTCCGCAAGATCGAGGGCAACCCGGTCCACCCCGGCTCGCGCGGCCGCACTTGCGCCAAAGGCGTCGTCACGCCGAATCAGCTCGAGGACCCGGATCGCGTGCTGTATCCGCTCAAGCGCAGCGGCGCGCGCGGCAACGGCGGCTGGACGCGTGTGTCGTGGGACGAGGCGCTCGAAGACATCGGCGGCCGGATCCGCAAGGCGATTCAGGAAGACCGCCGGCACGAGGTGATGTACCACGTCGGCCGGCCGGGTGAAGACGGCTACGTCAACCGCGTGCTGCAGTGCTGGGGCATCGACGGGCACAACAGCCACACGAATGTGTGCTCCTCGTCCGCGCGGCTCGGCCATTTCCTCTGGACCGGCGCGGATCGGCCGTCGCCCGATCACTCGAACGCGAAGACGATCCTGCTGCTCTCGTCGCACCTCGAGGCCGGTCACTACTTCAACCCGCACGCGCAGCGCATCATCGAAGGCCAATCACGCGGCGCGACGCTCATCGTCATCGACCCGCGCCTGTCCAACACGTCCGCCAAAGCGAAACATTGGCTCCCGGCGCAGCCGGGCACGGAAGCGGCGCTGCTGCTCGCCATCGCGCGGTATCTCATCGACAACAAGAAGTACAACCGCGAGTTCGTGCGCCGGTGGGTGAACTGGGAGGCGTATCTCGAGGCCGGCTGGCCGGAGCTGCCGCGAACGTTCGACAGCTTCGAAGAGGCGCTCAGGCAGGACTACGAGGTGTTCACGCCCGAGTACGCGGAGATCGAAACAGGCGTGCCGGCCGAACGCGTGATTCAGGCCGCGGAAGCGATCGCCGCTGCCGGCACCGCGTTCTCGACGCACAGCTGGCGAGCCGCGGCCGCGGGTCACCTGTGGGGCTGGCAAATCACGCGCTGTCTGTACTTCCTCGTCGTGCTCATGGGCGCGATCGGCGAGCCGGGCGGCGTGAACCTGCACGTGACGAACAAGTTCGTCCCGAAGCACCCGAATCCTCCGCCGCCACCCGACTACTGGAACGAGCTGCTCTTCCCGAAGGAATTTCCGCTCGCGTTCTTCGAGATGAGCTTTCTCCTGCCGCACTTTCTCAAGGAAGGCCGCGGACGGCTCGACACGTACTTCACGCGCGTCTACAACCCGGTCTGGACGAATCCCGACGGGTTCTCGTGGATGGAGATGCTGAAGGACGAGGCGAAGATCGGCATGCACATCGCGCTCACCCCGATCTGGAGTGAGACTGCCTGGTTCGCGGACTACATCCTGCCGATGGGACTCGGCACCGAGCGGCACGATCTGATGAGCCAGGAGACGCACGCGGGCCGCTGGCTCGGGTTCCGCCAGCCGGTCAAGCGCGTCGCGCTCGAGAAGAAGGGCAAGCCGACACAATTCACGTACGAGTCGAATCCCGGCGAGGTCTGGGAAGAGGCCGAGTTCTGGATCGCTCTCTCGTGGAAAATCGACCCGGACGGATCGCTCGGCATCCGCAAGTTCTTCGAGTCGCCCACACGTCCGGGCGAGATGATCACGCTCGACGAGTACTACGGCTGGATCTTCGAGCACTCCGTGCCCGGCCTGCCGGAAGCGGCCGCGAAGGAAGAGCTGACGCCGCTCCAGTACATGCGGCGCTACGGCGTCTTCAAGGTCGACGATGTGGCGTACAGCAAGGCGCACGAGCAGTCGCTGACCGCGGCCGCGCTGCGCGGCACGTCCACCGACGATGCGAGCGGGCTCGTCACGAAAGACGGCGCGCCGATCGCCGTCGTCATCGACGGCATTCCGCGCGTCGGTTTCAACACGCCGTCGCGCAAGCTCGAGTTCTACTCGCCGACGCTCGCGGCGTGGGGCTGGCCGGAACAAGCGATTCCGCGGTACATCCCCGGTCAGGTGTACTGGCGCGATCTCAACCGCGCGGCCAACGAGTTCGACCTGCTGCCGAATTTCCGGCTGCCGACGCTGGTGCACACGCGATCGCCGGTCAAGTGGCTGTACGAGATCTCGCACAACAACCCGTTGTGGATCGCGACCGAAGACGCGGCGAATCTGGGCATCGCGGCCGGCGATCTGGTGAAGATCAAGACGCAGATCGGTTCGTTCGTCACGCGCGCGTGGGTGACCGAGGGCATCCGCCCCGGCGTCGTCGGCATGTCGCATCACCTGGGACGCTGGCGGCTCAACGAAGATCAAGGCGGCGCGCGCGCGGCGTCGTCGCTCGTCCGCATCGTGCCCGACGGCGAAGGCCGCTACAAGATGCGGCAGATCCATGGCACGAAGCCCTTCACGAGCAACGACCCGGACAGCGGCCGCGTGTGGTGGAGCGAGATCGGCGTGCACCAGAACCTGACGTTCCCGGTGCAGCCCGATCCGGTGAGCGGCATGCACTGCTGGCACCAGCGCGTCACGCTCGAAAAGGCGGGGCCGGACGACAAGTACGGCGACATCGTCGTCGACACCAACGAGTCACATCGCATCTACCTGGAGTGGATGGCGAAGACGCGGCCCGCGCCCGGCCCGGACGGGACGAGACGGCCGTACTGGTTCGATCGGCCGCTCAGGCCGAAGAAAGAAGCTTACAAACTCTAGGCCCGCCGCGCCGTAGCCGCGGAGCGGCGAAGGCGGGTTCGGCGGGTTCTACAGGTTCGACGAGTTCCGCAGGTTCACGAACACCGCCCATTGCCTTATTTCCGCAGATCTGCCCGCAGAATCCGGCAGTCCGGATTCGTGCCCGACACCGTGCAATTCGTGAAGAAGATCGCGTGGCTGTCCGCGGTCCAGCGCGGCGTCGTGGCGCGGCCGCGGGTGTCGGCGAGGAGCGTCGGATTCGAGCCGTCCGGATTCATCACGAAGATCTGTGACTGCGAGCGCCGATCCGAGGCGAACGCGATGTGCTTGCCGTCGGGCGACCAGGCGGGCCAGCCGTCGAACGACGTGTCGTTGGTCAGGTTTCGCTCGCCCGTGCCGTCGGCATTGACGACGAAGATCTCCGAGTTGTCGCCGACGACCTTCCGGAAGACGAGGCGCGATCCATCCGGCGACCAGGACGGGAACGTCGCGACGCCGCCGTCACTCGTGATGTACCGCTGACCCGAACCGTCGAGCTTGATCTCCACGATCTCGAAGCGATCGGGCGCGCCCGGCTGGTTGATCTTGAGGCAATACGCCAGCCGCTCGCCGCCGGGCGACCACGACGGATAGATCGACGCCGTGCCGTCGTGGGTGACCTGCGTCACGTCCGATCCGTCCGCCTTGGCCGTGAAGATCTCGAGCGGCCCCGTGACATCCGAGACGAACGCGATCCGCTTGCCGTCCGGCGACCAGGCCGGCGCATCGTTGTTGGCGTTGTCAATGACCAGGCGCGCGGGATCGTTCTTGCCGAGCGTCACGACAAACAGCTGATCGCGGCCGTTGAGGTTGGCGACGTACGCCATGTGCTTGCCGTCGGGCGAGAGCGTCAGGTCCACGCTGAACGAGTGCGTGACTTCCTCGGCCGCGTCCGCGTCGATCGATCGCAGCGAGTACAGCAGCGTGAACGCCATCACGAGCAGGACAGTGGCAGTGGAGACGGCGAGGAGCGCGTCGCGGCGGCGCATCGCGTCGAAGAACGACGCGGCGATGCGCGTGACCGGAATCGCCATCAGGATCGCCAGCCCGACACGCAGGAGCGGCGAGGACCAGGCATTGCCGGCGAAGGCGAGCGCGAGACCGAGCCCGAGCGCGATCGCGCACAGCACGACGCCCGCGCGCAGCAGGCGGCCGATCTGATCTTCGAGCCGGGAGAGATCCTCGATGTCCATCAGCTCGGTCTCACGACGTAGTAGATGACCGCGACGGCGGCCAGCACGACGGCCATCAGCAGCTTGAGGCCCTTCGCCTTGGTGCGGGCGCCAATCGCGAAGCCGACGCGCGATCCCGCGAGGACGCCGAGCACCGCCGCGGCCGCGAGCTCGGGAATGATGTCGCCGCGGATGAAGTAGTTGATCGCGCCCACGACCGCGGTCGCCGCGATCATCAGCGCGCTCGTCGCGGCCGCGACGCGCACCGGGATGCCGCACCACGCGTTGAGCGCCGGCACCTTCAGCACGCCGCCGCCGATCCCCAGGATCGAGACGACGCCCGCGAAGAACGACACGCCAAACGCGACGCCGGTGCGCTTCAGGCGGTACGCCACTTCCCCGCCGCTCTCGTCGTCGTGGTAGCGCCCGCCGAGCAGGCCGACGTCCACGTTGGGATCGCGAATGACGTTGCGCACGTCGAGGCGGCTCAGCAGCACGGCCGCGATCGCCGCCATGACGCCGCCGAACACGTGCCGGAGCGTCATCTCGGAAAAGCGGTTGACGAAGAGCAGGCCGACCAGGCCGCCGGTGGTCGTGAAGATCTCCAGGACCATGCCGAGGCGAAGGTTCGCCAGCTTCAGCCGCCCGGGGGACGCCGACGTCACGCTCGACGTCGCGATGACGGTCACCAGGCTGATGCCGCTGGCGGTCCGAAACGGCAGGCCGAGGGCGAGGTTGAGGAACGGCACGAGGAACACGCCGCCGCCGATCCCGAGCAGTGCCCCGAGGCAGCCGGTCACGACGCCGGCGGCCAGCACCAGGGCGACCGAGACAATCACGCGGCGAATCGTACCATTGCCGGGCTCATCGGCCTCAATCCGGGCCGTTTGCGGCGGACAGGACCCACGCGTCAGAATGAGTGCGCACCCTCGAGGGAGGTTCCAATGATGGTCAGGATCGTCGCGCTGGTGGGGATCGTGTTGGCCGGGCAGACGCCGCAGCAGAAGCCGGCCGCGCGCGATCCGCTGTTCAGCGCGCACCATCTGACGTGCTCGTTCCCGGTCTACGCCGCGCCGGTCTGGAAGGACGGCGCCGCGCAGGTCGTGAGCCGCGCGCAGGATTTCACGTTCGACATCGACGCGATCGACCTCAAGAAGAACAGCGCGAACATCGTCGGCAAGGGCGGCGCGTCCGCGCACGCCTCGACGGTCGTGACGCCCACCGGCCTGAATGTCATCGAATCCACGCCGATCGGCAATCTCAACTTCACCACGATCTTCGTGGCGGGCGGACCGGCGGGCAAGTACATCGCGGTGCACTCGCGCCACATCGGCGATCCGTCGTCGGCCCCGTCGCCGTCACAAAACTACGGGACGTGCGCAATCGCGCAATAGCGGCTATCTTGGGAGGAGGCTGGCGCGTCGATCTGCTCGGCGCGCCGATGCCAAATTTGTAAGAGGCTGATCATGCGCAACCGACCCACGGCGCTTCGCGTTTCGTTCGGGCTCGTCGTCGCCACGCTCGTCCTCTCCGGCCTGTCCGTCAGCGCGCGGCAGATCAGCGCCGGCATCCTCTCGAATTCGAAAGACCTCGACACGTTTACGACCTACCACGACGATTCGCGGGAGACCGAGAAGGGCCTGTCGCTGGTCCTCCGCGGAAACGGCGGCGAGATGCGCCTGTCGTTTTCCGCGCGGCTCGAGGGCCGGTTCCCGAAGAACGGGCCGCGCCAGGTCCGCGTCCAGGCCAGCGCCGATCCGCGCATCAACCCCAACACGCAGCGGACGCCCGCGCTCGCGTTTCTGATGGACGCCAAGGGCGAAAAGCCCTGGTCGCTCGATCTGACGGCGTCGATGACGCCGAATACCCCGGCGCCCGGCGCGATGATCGATGACGGCATCGCGCAGATCGCGGCCAAGGACTTCACGCAGATGGCGAAGTCGAAGTCGATCCGGGCGAACATCTTCATGGTGGACGTCGAGTTCCGGCCGGATCAGCTGCGCGCGCTCCAGAAGTTCGCCGAGTCGATCTTCCTGAACTAGATCTGCCGTGCGCTGGCGCCGACTGACCCTTCGAGCGGCCGCGCTGGCCGCCGTCGTCGGCGCCGCGAGCATGGCGCTCGTGACGCGCACACGCGCGCACGAGCTCATCACCAACCCGCGCGACACGCGTCACGTCCCGACGAAGACGCCGGCCGACTACGGGATGCCGTTCGAAGAGGCGTCCGTCACGACGGCCGACGGGCTGAGGCTCGTCGGCTGGTTCGTGCCCTCGGAGAACGGCGCGTCGGTCATCCTCGTGCACGGCTACAAGGACCATCGCGGATCGATGCTGCGCGTCGCCGACGTCCTGCATCGGCACGGCTACGGGTTGCTGATCCTGAGCCTGCGCGGGCACGATCGCAGCGACGGCGAGTTGATCACGTTCGGCCACGCCGAGATGCAGGATCTGGACGCGTGGTACGCGTACGAGGCCGGGCACGCGGGCGTCAACGTGCAGGAGATCGGGATCTTCGGCGCGTCGATGGGCGGCTCGATCGCGATCCAGCACGCCGTGCGCAATCCACGAATCGCGGCGGTCGTCGCGGACTGCGCGTTCTCGTCGCTCGACGACACCGTCGACACGAGCGTGAAGTTCTTCACGGGGCTGCCGCCGTTCCCCTTCGCGCCGATGATCGTCTTCTGGACGGAGCGCGAGGCCGGCTTCCGCGCAAGCGAGATCGACGCGAAACAATGGATCCGCCAGATCGCGCCGCGCCCGATCTTCCTGCTCCAGGGCGGCGCGGACGTCGTCGTGTCACGCGAAAGCGGTCAGCGCTTGTTCGAGGCAGCCGGCGAGCCGAAAGAGCTCTGGTACGACGCGGACGTCGGCCACGCGCAGTTCCTCGACCAACGTCCAGAGGAATTCGAGCGGCGCGTCGTCGCGTTCTACGACAAGAACTTGAGACACGTGCGGTAGATCGTGGTCTTGCTTGTCTCATCATGGAGCCATGAAGACTCATGAAGCCTGACATGAAGGAGCCGTGGCGTCGGCTTGCGACACGGGGAGTACCGGACGAGAGTCCGTCATTCTTCATGCGGCGGCGGACTCTCATCCGGTACTCCTCGTGTCGCAAGAGCGCGGCCTTCGGCCGCGCGGCGGGCTATGCCCGCCGGGCGACGCCACGGCTCTGCTGTCAGCGTGACGGCGTGCTTCCTTCATGTCTGGCTTCATGAGGCTTCATGCCTTCATGGTGGGGCAAGGATGTTCGCCAGGATTGCAGGAACTGCAACGCCGCCCTGACGTGGAATAGCAGATCCTTCAATGTGTCCCGCAGACACGTGGTGATCTCGTCGCTTTGCTGGCGCGCGGATTGCACTGGCTTGCCTCGTGAGCGTCCGGAAGTCACCACTCGCTGAGGCGGTGATCGGCCTAGCCATCGAAGTGCATCGCCTTCTGGGACCAGGTCTCCTCGAATCTGCCTACTCGCGATGCCTGGGACACGAGTTGTCCTCCGCCGGGCTTCGCTATGAGACGGAGATCACGATTCCCGTCCGATACAAGGGTCTGGTACTGGACCACGGCTATCGTGCGGACGTCATCGTCCAGGACGAGCTGTTGATCGAGATCAAGAGCGTCGAGGGGCTGCTCCCGATTCACTTCGCACAGACACTCACGTACCTCAAGATGTCGGGCCTCCGCCAAGCCTTGCTGTTCAACTTCAACGAACGGCGGCTCGTCGATGGACTCAAGAGCTTTGTGAACTAGCCCGGCACCGTCGCGACGTGCGGCTGGTCTCTGCGGTACTTCCACACCTCCGGCGTCACCGCGACGAGAATGACCGTCGCGACCAGACACCCGAGCCCCCCGCTCACGACCGAGAACGGCGCGCCCAGCCAGTTGGCGACGGCGCCGGCTTCGAGCTCGCCCAGCTGCGGGCCGCCCATGAAGAAGACCATGTTGATGCCGGTCATCCGGCCGCGCAGCTCGTCCGGCGTGTCGAGCTGGCGCACGAGGTTGCGGATGACCATGCTGACGGCGTCGCTCGCGCCCGAGAGTGCGAGGCATAGGAACGAGATCCAGAACACGCGCGAAAACCCGAAAACCACCGTCGACAGGCCGTAGGCGAGCACGGCCCAGACGAGCACGCGCCCGCGCCAGTCGATGTCGTCGACCGCGCGCACCATGATGAGACTGCCGAGGCTCGCGCCGACGGCCGGCGCGGCGTAGAGCCAGCCGTACCCGCGCGGGCCGACGTGCAGGATGTCCTGCGCGAAGATCGGCAGGAGCGCCGTCGCGGACGCGAAGAACGTCGCGAAGAAATCCAGCAGCATCGTCGACCGGATCATCGGCGAGCGGAACACGAAGCGCAGTCCCTCGCGCGCGGCCTTGATCGACATTTCGTCGCCGGCGTGGCCCTTGCCGCGCTCGGTCTTTGGCACGTTCCTCATCATCGATAATGCGACGACGACGAAGAGAAACGAGATCGCGTTGAACACGTACGCCCACCCGACGTTGGTGAGCGCGATCAGCACGCCGCCGAGCGCCGGCCCGCCAACCTGCGCGACCTGCACCATCACCGTGTTGAGGCTGATCGCGTTCGGTAAATCCTCGCGCGGCACGAGCGCGGGCACGAGCGCCTGACGCGCCGGCGCGTCGAACGTCCCGGCCGCCGCGCCGATCGCCGCGAGGACGTAGATCGGCCAGACCACCGTGATGCCCATGAACGCGAGCATCGCGAGGATCGACGCGACGATCGTCCCGCCGAGCTGCGTGATGAGCATCAGCTTGCGGCGATCGAAGACGTCGGCCGCCACACCGCTCACGAGCGAGAAGAAGATAATCGGCAGCACGCGCACGAGCCCGACCATCCCGAGCGCCAGCCCTTTGTGTGCGGGCGTGACCAGCAGCGAGACGTGCCAGAGAATCGCCGCCTGCTGCATGAACGATCCGGCAAACGACACGAAGAGGCTGAGCCACAGCAACCGGAAGTTGCGGTGGCGCAGCGCGCGCGTGTTGGGAAGGTATCGCGAGGACACGATGGCGCGTCAGGACACGGCGGCCGGATTCGGCCCGTGCGCCCACGGCTTGAGCACCGCGTAGAGCGCGGCCATCACGGGCGTGGGCACGCCGGTCGCCAGCCCGCGCCGCACGACGCTGCCCTGCAGCGCCTCGACCTCGATGCGCTTGCCGAGCGTGAGATCGATCAAGAGCGACGACCGTGTGTCCGCCGGCAGCCGGTTGCAGTACGCGTGCGTCCGCTCGAGATGATCGGCGGGCGGCACGAAGCCGTGCGCGACGGCCACGCGCGTCACCTCGGCGACCGCTTCGAGGAACATCGACTTGATGAACGCGTCGCTCCAGATCGGGCCCATCGGCAGCCGCGACGCGCCCGTGAACGCCGCCATCGGCGCCAGGTACGTGAACTTCTCCCAGATCGCCTGGCGCGCGTCCGCCACGGCCGTGGCGTCAATGTCCGCGGCCCGAAGAACGGGCTCGATCGCCGCCACGCGCTCGGAAATCACGCCGGTCGATCCGAAGTACTCGCCAAACACGATCCGCCGATGCGTGCCGGTCTGGCGAATGACGCCGGGCGCCTCGATGCCGGTCGCAATGTACGTCGAGCCCGCAATCGTCTGGCGCTCGCCGACGACGGCCGCGACCTCCTCGGCGCTGTCCACGCCGTTCTGAATCGTGAGCACCGTGGTCTTGGGCCCAACGAGCGGCCCCAGGAGCGGAAGCGCCGTCGCGTTGTCGTAGGTCTTCACCGTGAGGACGACGACGTCGACCGGACCGACGCGAGCGGGATCGCTCTCCGCGCCCATGCGCACCGTGAAATCCCCCATCGGCCCGACGACCCGCAAGCCGTGTTGCCGGATGGCCTCCAGATGGGCACCGCGGGCGATGACGGTGACGTCCCGCCCCGCCCGCGACAGCATCGCCCCGTAGTACCCGCCGACGCCCCCGGCGCCGATGAACGCAAATCGCATGAGCCGTGTGGCGCTCCCCGCGCCTACTTGTACCGCTTGCCGTGCTTGACGATGACGTCCACGCGCTGGAGCAGATCGATGTAGCGCAGCACGTCGCCGCGCACCGCGATGATGTCTGCGAACTTCCCGGGCGTCACCGTGCCGACGTCCTTGTCCTTCTTCATCATCACCGACGGCCAGTAGGTCGCGCCGCGAATGGCCTCCATCGGCGCGACGCCCATCTCGCGCACCCAGATGTCGAGCTCGTTCCACGTCGACTGGCTGTGAAACTGCATCGGAATGCCGCTGTCGGTGCCGATGAGCATCGTGACGCCGGCTTCGCGCAGCTGCGTGAACTTCTTCTTCAGCGTCGGCCGGCGCGCCGGCGTGAGCTGGAAGTAGCTCATCTCGCCGGGATGCTGAATCGACTGACGAATGTCGTCGATGATGTCCTTCGGCAGGCCGAGCTGCCACGACGGATCGTCGAGCATCTCCGGGTTGTCGCGCATGTACTCGTAGTTGAAGAGCCCTTCGACCGTGGGCGTCCACCAGAGCGGCCCGAGCGCCATCTTCGCGCTCCGTTCCTTGATCGCCGCGATGATGTCGGCCGGGTACTCCGGCGCCGTCGCGAGACCCGTGTGCTGGAGATCATCGGCGCCGTACTTCAGGGCGAGGCGGATCTCGTCCGGGCGGTGCGCGTGCGCGATCACGGGCAGGTTGCGCTTGTGCGCTTCGTCGATGACGGCGGCGACCTCGTCGACGGTCATCTGATCCTGATCGATCAGTTTGATCACGTCGACGCCGGCGTCCGCGAGCTTTTTCACTTTCGCGCGCGCATCCGCGGCGCCGTTGAGGCCCCAGCGGGACAGCTCCGTGCCCGGATACGGTTCGTGCTGCAGAAACGGACCCGAGACGTACATCGTCGCGCCGGGAATCTCGCCGCGGTTGATCGCGTCGCGCACGTGCAGGCTCGGCTCGAGCGGCCCGCCCAGATCGCGCGCGGTCGTGACGCCCGCCATCAGGAGCTGCCGCGCTGACGCCGGCATGATCTCCTTCTCCTGCCGGTTGGGATAGGTCTTGTCCCAGTGCGTGTAGTCGGAGTGTCCGTTGATCATCAAGTGCACGTGCATGTCCCACAGGCCGGGCAGCACGGACATCCCCTCGGTCGAGATCACTTCGTAGTCGGAGGGCACGGCCAGCGAGCCCACCTGGCCGACGGCCGCGATCCGGTCACCGCGGACGAGGATCACCGAGTTGCGAATCGGCGGACCGCCGAAACCGTCGATCAGCGTGCCGCCGACGAGCGCGATCGGCTTCGCCGACTGCGCGGGCTGGCGCGTGCCGCCTGCATCAAGCGACACCACAAAGGCAATCGAGAGCGCGGTCATGAGCATGAGCATTGGTCGTTTCACGGGCACTCCCTCCAGCGAAACTTCACACTTCATACTTCACACTTCGAACTTCGAACTTGATCAGTACTTGATAACCGTCATCGCTCCGGTCGCCGGAACGACGATGAAGAGCTTGTCATACTCGTCGTCCGCGATCGTCACCGGCGGGCCGCCGAGCGCCTTGATGATCTCCGGCACGCTGTTCGAATGGCCCACAACGAGCACGATGTCGTTGCGGTGATCGGCTTTCAGCCGCGCCACGAGATCGGCCGTGCCGCTCGACGGGATCACGGCCGGCCTCAGCTTGAGGGCGGCGGCCAGCGGCGCCGCGGTCTGCTGTGTGCGGACGTACTCGGTCACGTAAATGGCCGTGACGCCAGATATTGCGAGCATCGAAGCGAGCTTGTCGGCGCGCGCCTTTCCCGCCTCCGACAGCGGCGGGTCTGGCTTCGCCACGCCCGCAGGCGGCATGCCGCCATCGGCGCGCTCGGCATGGCGCACCACATAGACGAGCCGTTGCGCCATGGCAGCCGCGGGCACGGCCAGCGTGATGGCGGTCAGCAGGGCGACGAGGTGTTTTCGGAACATTTGCCGATTATCATGACTCAGTTCGCCTGATGGCCTTCAAATCCCGCGAGACACTGCCGACCACGGCGTTCACGCTGCCGGCTCGCTACTACACCGATCGCGAGCTCTTCGCACGCGAGCTCGAGCTGTTCTACCGTCGCATGTGGGTGGGCGTCGGGCGGCTCGAAGATCTGCCGGCGCGCGGGTCTTATCTCGCGCGCGAAGTCGCCGGCGACAGCGTCATCGTCATCCGGACGTCCGCCGACGGCGCGGTGCGCGCGCACTTCAACGTGTGCCGGCATCGCGGCACGCGGCTGTGCGCGGACGAGGCCGGCCAGCTCGGCGGCACGATCCAGTGTCCGTATCACGCGTGGACGTACGACTACGACGGCCGGCTGCTCGGCGCGCCGCACATGGACGGATCGCCCGGATTCAATCGCGAGGAATTTCCGCTCGGCGCGGTCCGCGCGGGTGTGTGGGACGGCTTCGTGTTCGTGTCGCTGGCGGCCGGCGGACCGACGCTCGACGAACATCTCGGGGATCTGCCGTCGAAGTTCGCCTCGTGGCAGATGGATGGCCTCGTGCGAGCGCACCGGATCGTCTACGACGTCCGCGCCAACTGGAAGCTGATCGTCCAGAACTACAACGAGTGTTTGCATTGCCCGACGCTCCATCCGACGCTCAACAAACTGTCGCACTACCTCAGCGGCGAAAACGAGGCGCTGCGTCCGACCTACATGGGCGGCCGGATGGATCTGAACGACGGCGTCGACACGATGTCCGCGGACGGCACGTGCCCGCGCGATCCGCTGCCGGGACTCTCCGCGGCCGATCGCCGGCGCGTGTACTACTACTCGGTGTTTCCGAACTTTCTCTTCGCGCCGCACCCCGACTACGTGCTCACGCACACGCTGTGGCCGGTGTCACCGGGCGAGACGCGCGTGATCTGCGAGTGGCTCGTGCATCCGGCCGAGCGCGCGAAGCCGGATTTCGATCTGTCAGATGCGACGTCGTTCTGGGACATGACGAACCGGCAGGACTGGCACGTCTGTGAGCTGGCCCAGGCGGGAATCAGCTCGCCCGCCTATCGGCCGGGACCGTACTCGAACCGCGAGGATCTGCTCTACGCTTTCGATCGATTCATCGTCCGTACGTTGGGAGAGTGATTGATGACCACGTTCTATCTGACCGTCCGGTTTCTTCACGTGCTCGCCGGAGCCATTTGGGTCGGCTTTGCGATCTTCAGTGCGTTCTTCCTGATGCCCGCGATGAAAGACGCCGGCCCGGACGGCGCGAAGGTGATGGCCGCGCTCGAGCGGCGCGGGTTCATCGCGTTCATTCCGATCGTCGTCAGCGTGGCCATCTTCTCCGGCCTCTGGCTCTACTGGCGTTACACCGGCGGCTTCAGTCCGGAAATCAGCCGCAGCCATGCCGGCATGGCGTTTGGTACCGGCGGCGCGCTTGCCATCGTCGCGGCGATCATCGGCATCGTCGTCGTGAGCCGCTCGCTGGCGAAGGCCTCGGCGCTGACCAAGCAGGCGATGGCGATGCCCGAGAGCGCGCGCGGGCCGTTGATGGCCACGATCGGGCCGCTGCGGCTGCGGGCGATGATGGGCGCGCGGATTGTCGCGGTGCTCGTGACGATCACGATTGGCCTGATGAGCATCGGCTTGCTGCTCTAGTGCTCACGCGGCGCCTGCTTCGCGCGCTCGGACACCAACAGGCGCTTCGTTTCGGCTTCCGCGACCGCATCCTCCGCCGCTTCGACGATCCGGACCGTACGGCGTCCGCGGAGTTCGTCGTGCCGTTCTACGGCGCGAAGTATCGCGGGAACTTCGACACGTTCATCGACTGGAGCGTCTACTACTACGGCGCGTACGAGCGCGACGATCTGGAGCTCATCGGCGACTTTATCGCGGCGCTGGGCGATCCGGTGTTCGTGGATGTCGGCGCCAACGTCGGCCACCACACGTTGTTTGCGGCGACGCGCTGCCGGCGCGTCATCGCCGTCGAGCCGTTCGGGCCGCTCGTGCGGCGCATTCAACAGAAGATCGATGACAACGCGCTGAGCAGCGTAACGATCGTCGCGTGCGGTTTCGGCGAGCGCGATGAGACGGCGCCGTACACGCCGTCGTCGACCAACAACACGGGCACGGGTGCGTTTGGCGTGGGCACGTCCGGCTCGATGGTCGCGCTGCCGATTCGCCGCGGCGACGAGGTGTTGGCAGAAACGGGCGCGACGGGCGTCGGCTTCCTGAAGATCGATACCGAGGGCTTCGAGGGACACGTGCTGCGCGGCCTCAGCCGGACGCTCGCCGCGGCCAGGCCGGTCGTCTGGTTCGAGTGGTCGCCGCGCACGGCGGCCGACCGCGCGGACGCGCGCGATCTCTTCCCCGAGGGGTACGCGTTTTACCGGCGAGCGCCTGATCGAGCGGCGCTCGGGCTGTTCCGCCGGCCAGGCCGTCGCCTCGAACCGCTCACCGGCCCTTGGCCGGAGACGGACATTCTTGCGGTGCCGGGCGACTTCGCCGCGCGCGTGGCGACAAATCCGTCAGCGGCTCGCGCCCTGGCGCGCCTCCCGCGCGCCTGATTGGATGCCGGCGCGACTTCATCCTCGCGCGCGCGTGGCAGAATGTCCGCATGCGATCGCGTCTGATGATCGTCCTGCTCGCCTTAGTCGCGTCCGGCGCACTCGGCGTCGTGACGGTACGCACGCAACGGGCCTCGCCCGCGGCCACTGACGGCCGGCCGCCGGTCGCGCTGCAGAAGATCGCGGACGGCGTTTACGCCGCGATCCGCCCCGAGCCGCCCGGCCTGATGTTCGACGCGAACAGCATCTTCATCGTCAACGACGCCGACGTGATCGTCGTCGACACGAACATCACGCCGTCGTCGGCGCGCGCGTCGCTCGCCGCGCTGATGAAGCTCACCAACAAACCGGTGACGGCGGTCATCAACACGCACTGGCACGACGACCACATCATCGGCAACCAGGTGTACCACGAGGTGTTTCCGTCCGCGGAGATCATCGCGCAGAAGACGACGATGGACGACCTGCCGACGATTGGCGCGGCGAATCGCAAGCAGCTGGTCGAGATGGGACCGCAGATGGTGACGCAGCTGCAGATGTCCGTCGATCAGCGCAAGAGCATGACGGGCAACGCGTTGACCGACGAGGAGCGGACGAGCTACCTGAGCGACATCGCGGCAGCCAGGCGGTACTTCTCCGAGGCCCCAACGATGCAGGTCGTGATGCCGACGAAGCTCATCGACACGTCGCTCACGCTCACGCGCGGCAAGCGCCGGATCGAGGTGCTCTTTCTTGGGCGCGCGCACACGTCGGCGGATCTCGTCGTGTGGCTGCCGGAGGAGCGGATCGCGATTACGGGCGACCTCGTCGTCTCGCCGATTCCGCTGATCGGCTCGACGTCGCATCCGCTCGAGTTCGGCGCGACGCTCGAGAAGCTGATCGCGATGAAGCCGGCCGTGATGATCCCGGGCCACGGGCCGGTGATGCGCGACGACAAGTACGTGCGCCAGGAAGTGGCGCTGCTCGCCTCGCTCAAGTCGCAGATCGAAGCGTCGGTGGCCCGCGGCGACTCGCTGGCGCAGACGCGCAGGAGCGTCAACCTCGACGACTTCAAGCGCCAGTTCGCGGGCGCCTCGCAGGCGCTCGGCTTCATCTTCGACAACTACGTCACCTCGTCTGGCGTGTCAGCGGCATATAGAGACGCGACGAAGAAGGGGACGGGCCTTTTTTCCACAGATCGGCGGTGATCAGGGACGGAGGTCGGAGACAATACGCCGACCTCCGTCCCTGAAAGGCGCCGAGCTGTGGAAAAAAGGCCCGTCCCCCTCACCCAAAATCAGATCCGCGGGTTCTGGGCGTCCTGGGGAGGGTGGACGCTCGATGGGATGGACTCGTTCATCTACGCGCTGGTACTGACGCCGGCGCTCACCGAACTCCTGCCGCGATCGGGCATCCCCGCCACGACCGGCAACGTCGGCTACTACGGCAGTCTCCTGCTCGCGCTCTTCCTCGTCGGCTGGGGCCTGTCGATGGTGTGGGGCCCGATCGCCGATCGCTTCGGCCGCGTGCGCACGCTGATGCTCACGGTGCTGTGCTACTCGCTGTTCACGTTCCTCGGATCGATCACGACCACCGTCTGGCAGCTCGGGGCGTTCCGGCTGCTCGCCGGCATCGGCATCGGCGGCGAGTGGTCGATGGGCGGCACGTTCGTCGCCGAGGAGTGGCCGGAGTCGCGCCGCGCAATGGGCGCCGGTTACCTGCACACGGGCTACTACGTCGGCGTGTTCCTCGCCGCGATCGCCAACTACACGATCGGCGCGCACTACGGCTGGCGGTGGATGTTCGCGTTCGGCGGCACGCCGGCGGTCTTCGTCGCCTTCATCCGCTACGCGGTCACCGAACCCGCGCGCTGGCAGAAGACGCAACGCGACGCCCGATCGCGCCAGACGATGAGCGGCGCGTTCGCGATGCTGTTCTCGCCGCGCTATCGCCGCCGGACGATTCTCAACTCGATCTACTTGTTCGTGTCGATCATCGGGCTGTGGGCCGGATCGGTCTACGTGCCCGCGTCGGTGACGAAGCTGGCCACCGACGCCGGCTACGCGCGCGCGGACGCCGTGCGCATCGCGTCGAACGCGACGATGCTCCTCTCGACCGGCACGATTCTCGGGTGCCTGGTGCTTCCGCCGCTGGCCGAGCGGCTCGGGCGCCGGCTGACGCTCGGTCTGTACTTCCTGCTGATGGCCGTCTCGATCGCGGCGGGATTCGGCTACGTCTTCTACCTGTCGAGCGGCGCGCTGGGCTGGTTCATCGCCTGCCTGTTCGTGCTCGGTGTCGGCGGCGCCAACTTCGCGATGTACACGCTGTGGCTGCCCGAGCAGTACGAAACGAGCTGCCGCGCGAGCGCGTTTGCCTTCGCGACCTCCGTCGGGCGATTCGCCGGCGCGGGCGTAACCTTCCTCGTCGGCGCGGGCGTCGCGCATTTTCAGTCGATCGGCACGCCCGTGGCGCTCACGTCGATCGCGTTTGTGATCGGCATCCTGCTCCTGCCGTTTGGAGAGGAAACGAGGCGGCAAGCGTTGCCGGACTAGAGGTCATACAGGTACGACCGGTACGTCAGGTACGTGGAACGCACTGGCGCTGGCCAGCTTCTTTTTCCTGAAGAAGAAAGTTGACACGCGCCAGTTCGTTCCCGGCACCGGACGTACCGGTCGTACCTGTCTATCTTTTCCCCAGAATTTCCGCCCGAGACGCGCGGCTCCACGCGCGAAGACGATCGCCGTACGCGCCGACGCGATCCGGAAAGTCGGCCGAGCGATCGCGGAGCTCGTCAGGATCGGCGCAAAGATCGAACAGCTGCGAGCGGCCCGACTCGACTTCGAGTACGTCCTTCCAGCACCCGTCGCGCAGCCCCAGCCAGCCCACCGCGTAGTCGCTGAAAAACAGCGCCATCCGACGCTCTGGAGCGAGGAGCGACACGCCCTCGTGACGCGGCGAAGGCGGCAGACCCAGCAGGTCGAGCACGGTCGGCGCGATGTCGAGCGCGCTGGCCACGCGCTGGACACGACGGTCCTCCCCCGCCCGCGGCAGCGCGACGATCAACGGCACGCGCACGTTCTCGTCGTACACGAACAGCGTGTGACCGAAATTGCCGTCGTGCTGACCGAACGCTTCGCCGTGATCGCCGAAGATCACGAGCAACGTGTGGTCGAGCAGGCGCCGCGCGGCGAGCCCGGCCACGAGATCACCGATCGACTCGTCGCCGTAGTGCAGCGCGTTCTTGTACGCGCCAAGCTCGCCGGCGTCGTGGAACGGCCCCGCGTCCGGTGTCGCGTACGGGTGATGGCCGGCCACCGGCATGTAGGTCGCGAAAAAACGCTGTCCCGCCGGCAGGCCGTCGATCCACGCCAGCATCCGCCGCACGGCCGACGGCTCGTCCACGCCAAAGCTCGAGTGCACGTTCCCGCCAATCGCCCCCGCGTCCTCGGCGGTGTCGAACCCCTGCGCGGCGACGATCGCGTCCATGCCGAGATACGCGAATCGTCCGGAGTGGAACAGCGCCGTGCGATACCCCGCCGCGCCAAGCACGCGCGCGAGCGGCGCCGCGGCCGCCGAGACGTGCGCTTCCGCCGGCACGTCGAACGCCGGGTAACGCGACTCGAACGCCGCCACCATGCCCTTGATGCTCTCCGGATACGTGGCGTACGCGTTGTCGAAGACCACCGCACGCTCCGCGATCGCCGTCAGGTTCGGCGTTGGATCGTCGGCCGCGCCGTACGCCTTGAGATACCGCGCCGCCGTCGACTCGAGCACGACGATGACGACGTTGCTCCGGGCCGCGGCGCCGCGCAACGCGCGGAGATCCTCGCCCTGGCCGCGCTCGAACGGACTCCGACGCCAGTCGTGGTCCGCCGCCAGCGCGTCGATGCGGGGACGAATCGTCGCGGTGATCGCGGTCACGACGTTGCGGTCGCGACCGCGCGTGTCGACGCGCGCCTGAGCGAACGGACCCGCAATCGCGCACACGACGCCGCACGCGATCGCCGCGCGGCGCACCGGACGAGGCACGCGGCCGAGCGCCGCGGGCAGCAGCGCGCCGATCGCCAGCACAACCGCGATGATCGCGACGTTGGTCCCCGTCAGCTCATGGGCAATCGAATCGGCCAGCGGACCGCCCGCCGCGCGCAGCATCGGCACGGTCAGCGGCGATCCGAGCACGCGCGTGATCGGCACGCTCACCGCGGCGGCCGCGACGATCGCGGCATACGCCGCCCACATCCACCGCGGACGAGCCAGCGCGCGATCCACGGCCCAGAACGCCGCCGCCACAGCCACGTCCTGCCAGACGAACGCGGGCACGGTCCACCACGACGCCGGCAGCGACGCCCCCGCCAGGCTCAGCGCCTTCGCGGCAACGAGCGTGACGCCCAGCGCGAGCGCGCGCGTCACGGCCGGGTCACGAGATTCAGTCGCTTGAGCAGCCACCAGGACACCACGACGCCGGCGGTCGCCGCCGGGCGTCGTGCCCAGATCCAATCGTGAATGAGCACGCGCGCCGCCGGCGGATCGCCGTACGCGCGATCGCGGTCGCCGATGAACGCCAGCGGCAGGATCACGAGATCGGCCGACGACCGCACTGCGGTATCGAACGTCGCGCACACGACCGACACGCGGCCGTCCAGAAACGGGCGCGCGACCTCGAGATGATCGCGCACGGCATCGACGACCTCGATCTCCGCCTCTGGCATCACGCGGCGAACGACCAGCGCGGTCCGCGGAAACAGCCCGCCGCCAACGATGAGCACCCGCTGTGCGTCGCCGAGCGCCGGCCGCAGCCGTCGCAGCGCGCGCTCGTGGGCCGCCAGCACGTACCGCTGCAGGCGCGGCGACCGCAGCACGAGCCGCTCGAGGTTTTGCAGGTTCACGCCATCGAGCCAGCGCAGCACCGGCGGCCACGCGCTGCCCGCCTCCTCGTGCGCGGGCTCGTTCGAGAGTTCGCTCCAGTGCCGGCCCGGCCGTGCGTGATGCTCGACGTGATACCCGTCGTTGAAAAACAGCGCGTTGTAAATCCGCCCGTAGTGGCTCGTCGTGCCGCGCGCGTGCTCGTAGTGTCCGTGCAGCTGGCACAACGTCAGGCCGATGATCCAGCCCGGCAGATACGTCGAACGCAGAAACTCCGGCGCGCTCCACGCGATCATCGTCCACAACGCAGCGACCGCGATCGTGTCGAGCACGATGCCGGCGTCGAGGTGCGGCCGCCAGGGCCGGCCGACGTGGTGCGCCAGATGACGGTCGCGCCACACCGACTGCGGCACGCCGAGCACCAGGCTCAGAAACATCGAGTAACTGCGATTGAGCGCGCGCGATCGGAAGAACGGACGGTGAAGGAAATTGTGCGCGATCGTGTTGGCGTTCCACCACAACCCAAGCGCGATCACGGGAATGGAAGGCGCCGTGAGCAGCACCACCGCCTGCGTCAACGACAGCGCGACGAACAACGCGTCCCACCCCTGGTGGCGTGAGACGCGTCGTGTGGCGATGACTCCGGCGCTGGCCATACGGCCTACCTTACTTGCCCGCCGCCGCCTTGCGAAGCGACTCCAGCAGGTCCGCCGGAAGCGGACCGTACTTCCCGAGTTTCACGACGCCGATGTTGAGCGGATACGGATCGGGTTTGGCGACCGCCTCGGTCGTCGGCCGGAAACGGCCAAGCGTGTTCGCGTACCGCGAGCCGAAACCAACAGCCTCACCCTTGCCCGCGACGGCCTTCAGATCCCCCCACTCGGCCCGGACCGTGTCTTCCTTGCCGGTCGGAATCGAGTAGTAGAAGTAGCCACGCGCCGGAGGCTTGAACTGCCCGCCAGGCTGCGGCAAGGCCAGCGCGCACGCGCCCCACACCTGTGCGCGATCCGGACGATCCGCCGGCTCGAACACGACCTTCTCGACCACGCAGTAGACCCCCATGGGGTCACTGGCCTTCACGGGAGCGACCAGCACAGCCAGGGCAAGCCCGGCCAGGACGAGCGGAGAACTACGTCGCATCATGGATCACCTGCTTTCAGTGACCACAGACGGGTCGAACACGGAATCGTTAACGGATCAGGCACCAGGCACTCGGCACTAGGCACCAGCGAGTGTCACGCAGGCGGCGTCTGCGTCTTCCGCTTCGGATTGAAGAACGGCGTCTGGACGATGCGCGCGCGAACCTTGTGGCGCACGGCATCGACGGTGTGCTCGACGGTGACTTCCGTCCCGGGGGCCGCCGAGCCGGACTCGATCGTCGCGAGGCCGATCATCTGCTTCAGCACGGGCGACCACGTGGACGAGGTCATGCGTCCGATCTGGCGTCCGGCGGCGTGCACCGGCACCGCGACGCGCGAGGTCGTCGCCTGCGCGAGCGGCGGCAGGCCCACCGCTTCGTAGAGCACCTCGACGTCGGGCCAGTGCATGACGAGGCCGACGATGCGGCGGCGTGGTCCGCGGGCGCGCTCGGCGGCGAGCGCCGCGCGGCCGATGAACGGTCCCTTGTCGAGCTCGACGAGACGATCCAGGCTCATCTCGAACGGCGTGTAGATCTGCGACGCCGTGAGCGCCTTGCGCGCGCTGAAGAAATCGACGTCGATGAGCAGCAGGCCGGCTTCGACGCGCGCGACGTCCAGCGCGAGCAATCCCGTGGGCCGCAGGCCGAACGGCGAGCCAGCCGCGATGAGCGCGTCCCACACGGCCCCCGCGTCCGATCGATCGAGCCAGATCTCGTAGCCGAGATCGCCCGTGTAGCCGGTGCGCGAGATGTCGACCGGCTTGCCCGCGATTGTTCCACTCGTGACGCGAAAGTACTTGAGGCCATCGATGTCGGCCCGCGCCACGGCGCGCAGCACGTTCGCGGACGTCGGGCCCTGGAGCGCAAGCGCGGCGATCTTTTCGGTCACGTCCTCGACTTTGGCGTCGAGGCCCGCGGTCTGGCGCGTGATCCAGCTCAAGCTCGGGTCCGCGGCCGTCCACCGGAAGCGATCCTCGGCGAGGCGGCTGACGGTCCCGTCGTCGATGACGCGTCCGTCCTCGTCGCACCAGGGCGTGTAGATCACCTGTCCGGGCTTCAACCGCGCGGCGCTCCGCGTGATCACGCGATCGACGACGCGCACGGCGTCTGGACCGGTGACGAGGTACTTGAAGAGCGGCGAGATGTCGAGCAGCGCGGCGCCGTTGCGGATTGCGTTGTACTCGTGCTCGTGGAGCGGCTCGTAGGAGCTCGGCGCGTAGTACCCCGACCAATCCCGGTAGCTCAGGCTGGCGCAGAGCGGAAACGTCCGGTCGTGAAACGGCGACCCGACAGGCACGCGAGAATTATATGATTGTCGCGCATGCCGAGTAAGTACGACGCCATCGTCGTCGGCGCCGGGCACAACGGCTTGACGGCGGCGGCGTATCTGGCGCGCGCGGGTCGCAAGGTACTCGTCGTCGAGCGGCGTCACGTCGTCGGCGGCGCGGCCGTCACCGAAGAGATCGTCCCCGGGTTCAAGTACTCCGTGTGCTCGTACGTTGTCTCGCTGCTGCGGCCCGAGATCATCCGCGAGCTGGAGCTGGCGAAGCACGGCCTCGAGATCCTGCCGCTCGACGGCACGTTCACGCCGATGCCAAACGGCGACTACCTCTGGCGCATGGACGACCACGCGCAGACGTACCGCGAGATCGCGCGGCACTCGAAGCTCGACGCCGACGTCTACGACGAGTACGGCCGGGCGATGGTCGAGATGGGCCGCTTCGCGAAGGCGATCCTCGCGATGACGCCGCCCGATCCGTTCTCGATGCGCGTCAAGGATCTGCGCGTGCTCGGCGCGCTCGCCAAGCGGTTCCGCGACCTGCCGGACACCGATCGCTACCACCAGCTCCAGCTGCTGACGATGAGCGCGGTGGATTTTCTCGACCAGTGGTTCGAGACCGACGTGCTGAAGGCGACGATGTCGGCGTCCGGGATCATCGGCACGTTTCAGGGCGTGCGGTCGCCGGGCACGGCGTACGTGCTGCTCCACCACTACATGGGCGAGATCGACGGCGCGTTCCGCTCGTGGGGCTTGTCCAAAGGCGGTACGGGTCAGGTGTCGAACGCGATCGCGGCGGCGGCCACGGCAGCGGGCGCGGAGATCAAGGTGAACTCGCCGGTGCGCCACATCCTCGTGAGCGGCAACGAGGCGACCGGCGTCGTGCTCGAAAACGGCGACTACCACATGGCGTCGGTCGTGCTGTCGAGCGTCGATCCCCGGCTGACGTTCCTGCACATGGTCGGGCCCGATCATCTGCCCACGGACTTCGTCGACGACATTCGCCGGTACAAGTTCCGCGGATCTTCGGGCAAGGTGAACCTGGCGCTCGACGGCCTGCCGAGCTTCACCTGCAAGCCTGGGCCCGGCCCGCATCTGCGCGGCGCGGTTTCGATTTCACCGAGCGTCGACTACATGGAGCGCGCGTACGACGACGCGAAGTACGGCCGGTACTCGAAGCGTCCGTACATCGACATCGTGATCCCGAGCCTGACGGACTCGACGCTGGCGCCGCCGGGCAAGCACGTGATGTCGTGCTTCGTCCAGTACGCGCCGTACACGCTCCGGGACGGCACGTGGGACGATGCGCGGGAGGCGTTCGGAGACACGGTCATCGACACGATCGCGGAGCACGCCCCGAACATCAAGAGCCTGATCCGGCACCGCCAGGTGCTGACGCCGCTCGACATCGAGCGCGACTTCGGATTGTCCGAAGGCAACATCTTCCAGGGCGAGCTCTCGCTCGAGCAGCTGTTCTTCCTGCGTCCGGCGCCGGGCTGGGCCGACTACCGCACGCCAATCCGCCGGCTGTACCTGTGTGGATCGGCGACGCATCCGGGCGGCGGCATCATGGCCGCGCCGGGGCGCAATGCCGCGCTTCGCGCGCTGGCGGATCGGTACTGAGGGGACGCCGGCGCATGCGCGACGCGATCGTGATCGGCGGCGGACTCAACGGGCTGGTGGCGGGCGCCGCGATCGCGCGGCGCGGGCTGGCGACGACGATCGTCGATCAGCGGCCTGAGGTCGGCGGCGCCGCGGTGACATCCGAGATCGCGCCGGGCTTCCGCGCCCCGGTGCTCAGCCACGCGCTCGGACCGATCGATCCGCACGTCATGCGCGCGCTGCGGCTCGATCACGCGGGCATCGAGTTCGTCATGCCCGATCCCGCCCTGACGTCGCTCGGTCCGGATGGACGCTCGCTCGTGTTCCATCGCGATCCGGTGCTGACGGCGCAGTCGATCCATCAGCTGTCGGCCGGCGACGCCTCGCGCTGGCGCGGCTTCCTGCACACGACGCAACGCATCGCCGCACTGATCGCCGAGCTCGATCACCAGACGCTGCCGTCGATCGACGACATGCGGACGCGTGACTGGTGGCCGCTCGTCAAGCTCGGGCGCCGCGTGCGCAAGCTCGGGCGGCAGGATCTGGCGCGGCTCACGCGGTGGATGCCGATGGCCGTCGCGGACCTCGCGGCGGAATGGTTCGAGAGCGATCTGCTGCAGGCGGCGTTGTGCGCGCGCGCGGTGTTCGGCAATTTCGCCGGGCCGTGGTCGGCCGGCACCGGCGCGATGCTGCTGCAGTGGCTCGCCGCGGACGCGGTGCCGGTGGGCGGCGGTGTCACGGCCAAAGGCGGCCCGGGCGCGGTCACGCAGGCCCTCGCCGCGATCGCGACGAAAGCGGGCGCGCAGATCGTCACCGGCGCGCGCGTCACGCGCATCAGCGTGCGCGACGGCCGCGCGTCCGGCGTCGAGCTCGACAACGGTCAGGCACTCGAAGCGCGCGCGATCGTCGCCGCCATCGATCCGCGCCGCGCGATTCTCGATCTCGTCGACCCGGCCGAGCTGCCCGTGCGCTTCCGCGAGCGGACGAAGCACATCCGCGCGCGCGGCGTCACGGCCAAGATCAATCTCGCGCTGAGCGGCGCGCCGGTCTTTCCGGCACTTGCGGGCGACTCGGTACCGCTGCGCGGGCGTTTCCTCGTCGCCCCGAACGTGGACTACATCGAGCGTGCCTTTGACGCCGCGAAGTACGGGGAGATCTCCGCCGAGCCCTGGCTCGAGGTCGCGGTGCCGAGCGTCCTCGATCCATCGCTCGCGCCGGACGGCCAGCACGTGATGTCGATTTACGCGCAGTTCGCGCCGAAGCAGCTGCGCGGCATGGACTGGAGCGCCGGCCGCGAAACGCTGTACCGCGCGGTGCTGCGCGCGCTCGAGCCGCACGTGCGCGGGCTCGAGTCCCAGGTCGTCGCGCGCCAGATCCTCTCGCCGGAGGATCTGGAGCGCGACTGGGGTGCGTCAGGCGGGCACATCTTCCATGGCGAGCCCACGCTCGATCAGTCGTGGATCGCGCGGCCGCAGCTCGGGTGGTCGCAGTACCGCACGCCCGTCGCGGGCCTGTTCCTCGCGAGCGCAGGCACGCATCCGGGCGGCGGGCTCACCGGCCTCTCCGGCTGGCTCGCGGCGCAAACCGTCGAGCAAGAACTGGCCAAACGCAGGCACTAGGCACCGGGCAGTAGGCAGGCACTAGGCCGGTACCCGAACGTCCACGCTCCGCGCGAGCGACAGCGTGAGCACGCGCCCGCGTTCGAGCGTCACGGGCTTGCCCGGCGTTGACAACACGACGGCCGTGCCTGCGCCGCCGCCCGCCGCGGCGCCAATCGCCGCGCCCTTGCCGCCGCCGACGATCGCGCC
>DATEGZ010000091.1:0-40361 GCA_035279905.1 Vicinamibacterales bacterium | reverse complement strand
CGACACCAACGCCGACGGCCACGCCCGATACTGGACGCGCGGCCGGCGCGGCGGCGCCGCCGACCGAAGAGCATTTGTTCTTCTCGAACATCAAGCTGCTCTCGGTCAACATCAAGAAGGCGACCGATCAGGACGTGCTGGTGAGCTTCGGGAGCGGGCAGATTTCGATCACGCCCAAGGGCGGCGGCACGGCGATGGC
Source organism: Vicinamibacterales bacterium (assembly GCA_035279905.1). Lineage (GTDB taxonomy): Bacteria > Acidobacteriota > Vicinamibacteria > Vicinamibacterales > SCN-69-37 > DATEGZ01. Next base: position 40,162 of record DATEGZ010000091.1, on the reverse strand, counting down.
GACGATCGCGTACAAGACCGTCGTCCGCGCCACGTACGTCAAGTCGCGCGAGCCGCGTTGGGACGCGTCGCTGCCGGCGCCGGCCGACAAGCTCGACATGCCTGGCTTGATTCGCACCGCCCGGCACTGGCTCACGTTGCAAACGCGCAACGGGTACACCATCCTCAGGCTCGAGGACGAGAACTTCGAGCGCATCATCCAGGCCGTGGAAGCGCGCTGCGGCATTAAAGTGGATCGCGTCACGGACAAATAGGTTTGCCGAACCTAACGAACCTAACGAACCCAACGAACCCATGATTCCTGTCATCGACTTTATTCACACGAACCGCGACCGCTACATCTCCGAACTGAAGAACTACCTCGCGATCCCGTCCATCAGCGCGCTGCCGCAGCACTCGGGCGACGTCCGCAAGTGCGCGGAGTGGACGGCCGAGGAGATGAAGCGGATCGGACTCGAAAACGTCCGGCTGATCGAGACGAAGGGCAATCCGGTCGTCTACGGCGACTGGCTGCACGCGGCCCCTTCGGCAGGCTCAGGGCGGGCGGGCGCGCCGACGATTCTTTTCTACGGGCACTACGACGTGCAGCCCGTCGATCCGGTCGACTTGTGGACGACGCCGCCGTTCGAGGCGACCGTGCGCGACGGCGAGATCTACGCGCGCGGCGCCGCCGACGACAAGGGCCAGGTGTTCATGCACCTGAAAGCCATCGAGGCGCACCTCAAGAACGGCGGCAAGCTGCCGGTCAACCTCAAGCTGATCATCGAGGGCGAGGAGGAAGTCGGCTCGGCCAACCTCGATGACTTCGTCAAGGCGAACAAAGCGCAGCTCTCGGCGGACGTCGTCGTGATCTCCGACTCGGCGATGTTCGATCGCGGCGTGCCGTCGATCTGCTACTCGCTCCGAGGTCTGGTGTACGCGCAGATCGACGTGCGCGGGACGAAGAGCGATCTGCACTCGGGCGTGTTCGGCGGCGCGGTCGTCAACCCCAACATGGCCATCGCGCAGATGCTCGCGCAGATGAAGGATCGCGGCGGCCGCATCAAGATCCCGGGCTTCTACGACGACGTCCGGCAGCTGTCGGACGAGGAGCGGCAGGCGTGGGAAAAGCTGCCGTTCAACGAGCGCAAGTACAAAAAGGAGCTCGGCGCGCCGAAGCTCTTCGGCGAGTCCGGCTACACGACGCTCGAGCGCGTGTGGGCGCGGCCGACGTTCGAGGTGAACGGCTTGCTCGGCGGCTTCACCGGCGAGGGCGCGAAGACCGTGATTCCCGCCGTCGCGATGGCGAAGGTCAGCATGCGCCTCGTGCCCGATCAAGATCCGGCGAAGATCGCGAAGCTCTTCGACGACTACGTGCGCAAGATCGCGCCGAAGTCCGTCGAGGTGAAGATCACGCACCTGCACAGCGGCAAGCCGTGGCTCACCGCGTACGACAACCCGTACGTCCAGGCCGCGGGCCGCGCGATCGAAAAGGGCTTCGGCCGCACGCCGGTGTTCTGCCGCGAGGGTGGCTCGATCCCGGTCGTCTCGACGTTCCAGGCCGAGCTGGGCTTGCCGTCAGTACTCTTCGGCGTCGGCCTGCCCGACGAAAACGCGCACGCGCCGAACGAGAAGTTGGATCTCGAGAACTTCCACAACGGTGTCGTCGCGTCGGCGATTCTGTACGGGGAAATTGCGGGCACGAAATGATCAAGTTCGAAGTTTGAAGTTCGAAGTATGAAGTATGAAGTTGCAGAGTGACCGCGTGATCCTCCGAAACTTCAAACTTCAGACTTCGAACTTCTAACTTGATCCGATCAATCTAAATCCAATTTCCCACCAATGCACCCGTGCATGCGAGAGCGGGTACGCGTCGATGCGGTGCTCGAACGCGCCGTAGATTTCCATCCCGCCCTTGCGTCCGCCGAACACGATGCCGCCCTCGCCGCGGGCGCCGAACTGGTGCAGGCGGGTCGCCGGGTCGCGGATTTGCGCGAGCGTCGCGTTGCCCATCGCGACGAATCTGGTCGTCTGGTTGAGCGGCCGGTCGAGGTCGAGCTCGACACGCGTGATCCACGAGTAGTCGACGTTGGAGTGCTGGAGCACTTTGCCGAAGTCGACATGGCCCCAGTACTTGGTGCCCTTCGCCGTGAGCACGTGGGCCGCGCGGAACGTCGCTTCGTTCCACGCCGTGACGCCCTCGAAGTCGCGGTCCGTGAGGTGTCGCGAGACGTGGTGAAACGCGACGCCGAACTCTGACGACCGCACCCGCCGCGTGGCCGACGCCTCGACGACGAAGTTCTCGTGGTTCAGATCGAGGCGCCGGCGCTCGGTGCCGAGCACGCCCTCGTAAACGCCGTAGAAATTGAGCCGGCCGTTCACGTAGTCGACGACGTCGATGTCCGCGGTGACGCGCGCGATGTGGGCGAAGTGCGGGTCGCCGCTCGCGAGAGAAGAGAAGCCGGCGGTCCAGAGCGACTGGGAGATGAAGGTCGCGGCGGGCGGGGCCGGCGGCGTCGGGGCCCGCGACTGCGCCAGCGCGGCGCCGGGCAGGCTCACGGCGACGAGCACGGCGGCGGTCAGGCGGCGCGGAGACACGTCCGGTCACTGTATCGCGCCGACGCGCTGGCGATGCGGGCAATGGCTGCCGGGTGCTTGACACATCAATTCAAACAGTTGTTTAATTCAAGTGTTTGAGATCGGGCCGGCCCCTGTCCGCCCGCCAACCGCCATGCGCAAGCGTCTTCCCGTCCTCCTCGTCTTCATCCTCGTCGTCGGCGCCGGCGTCTACTTCGTCCTGCGGGCCCGCGCGACCACGCTGACCCTCACCGGCCTCGTCACGACCAACGACGTCATCGTCAGCGCCCAGATCGGCGGCCAGATCGGCCAGCTCAAGGTCAAGGAAGGCGACGTCGTCACGAAAGATCAGGTGCTGGCCGTCATCGTGCCCGACGAGTTGCGGGCCGACAGCGCGTACTACGCGCACGCGGCCGAAGGCGCGACGTCGCAAGTGAAAGAGAACGAGGCGGCGGTGCGCTTCGAGCAGCAGCAGACGGAGAACCAGATTCGCCAGGCCGAAGCGTCTTTGGCGTCGGCGGAAGCGCAGCAGGCCTCGGCCAGCGCGGATCTCGAGAACGCGAAGCTGACGTTCCAGCGCGCGCAGGACCTGCTCAAGTCGGGCGTCGCGTCGCAGGAGCAATTCGACTCCGCGCGGACGTCGTACGACGCGACGAAGGCGCGCGTGCAGTCGCTCGGCAAGCAGGTGGACGCCGCGCGCGCGGCGGTCGCGCTCGCGAAATCGAACGCCGAGCAGGTGTCAATCCGGCGCAGCCAGCTCACCGCCAGCCAGCAGCAGCTGGCCGCCGCGTCCGCGCAGCGCCAGAAGGCCGACGTCCGCCTGCGCTACACCGAAGTCCGCGCGCCGCAGGACGGCATCGTCGACGTGCGCGCCGCGCGCGAGGGCGAGGTCGTCACGCCCGGCCAGCCGATCGTCACGCTCATCAACCAGGACGATCTCTGGGTGCGCGTCGACGTCGAAGAGACGTACATCGACCGCATCAAGATCGGCGACCACCTCCCGGTGCGGCTGCCGTCCGGCGCCGATCTCGATGGCACCGTGTACTACCGCAGCGTGGACGCCGGATTTGCCACGCAGCGCGACGTCAGCCGCATGAAGCGCGACATCAAGACCTTCGAGATCCGGCTGCGCGTGGACAACAAAGATCGCCGGCTCGCCGTAGGCATGACCGCGTACGTGCTGCTGCCGATCGGCTCGTGAGCGCGCGATGAAAGCGATCGAAGTCCGGGACATCGTCAAGCGCTTCGGCGACTTCACGGCCGTCAAGGGCGTGAGCTTCGGCGTCGAGGAAGGCGAGGTGTTCGGCCTGCTCGGGCCGAACGGCGCGGGCAAGTCCACGCTCATCCGCATGATGACGACGCTGCTCTCGCCGACGGCGGGTACGGCCGTCATCAACGGTTTCGACGTCATCCGCCAGCCCAACGACGTGCGCCGATCGATCGGCGTGATCCCGCAGGCGATGACGAGCGACATGGAGCTCAGCGTCCGCGAGAACCTGCTGATCTACGCGAAGCTCTACAACGTGCCGAAGGAGAAGCGCGATCGCGTGATCCCGCAGCTCATCGAGGCCGTCGAGCTCACGCCGTGGACGGACAAGCCGGTCAGAAATCTCTCGGGCGGCATGCGGCGGCGCGTGGAAATCGCGCGCGGGCTCGTCCACGAGCCGCGCATTTTCTTTCTCGACGAGCCGACCACCGGTCTCGATCCCGTGTCGCGCGTGGCCGTGTGGGAGATGCTGCGCAAGATCAAGCAGGAGCGCGGCCTCACCGTGCTCATCACGACGCATTACATGGACGAGGCCGACAAGCTCTGCGATCACATCGCGATCGTCGATCACGGCGAGCTCAAGGCGCTCGATTCGCCGCTGACGCTGAAGGCGTCGGTGCCCGGACGCAACGTGCTCGAGGTGAGCTTTTCGGCGGTGCCTGACGGCTGGCAGCAGCGTCTGGCGAGCCTGCCGCACGTCGAAGAGGTCACGCGCCGGGATCACGTGTTCCGGCTGGGCACGGGCAACGGCCCCGAGACGACGCTCGCGCTGCTCGAAGCGGCGTCGCGCGCGGGCCTCACGGTGCAGTCGCTCTCGGTGCAAAGCACGACGCTCGACGACGTCTTCGTCCACTACACGGGCCGGGCCCTGCGCGACGCGCTGCAGGAAGCGCCGGCGCACGACTTCTCGTTCATGAGGCGCTAGTCATGTCACGCGCCTGGGCCATCGTCGAACGCGAGCTGCGGCGGTTCCGCCGGAGCCCGACGCTGATCGCGTTGTCGCTGATCGGGCCGCTCCTGCAGCTGGTCGTGCTCGGCTACGCGTTCGGCGGCAACGTCAAGCACCTCAAGGTGGGCGTCGTCGATCTCGATCACCGCGTGCCGGCGATTCGGATGCGCGAGCTCTTCGGCGCGGTGTCCGCGAACGCGCAGACGTTCGACACGATCGAATACGCGGATCTCGGCGAGGCGCTGGGAGACCTGCGCAACGGCCACCTGAGCGGCGTGCTGACGATTCCGCCGGACTACTCGCGGAGAATCCTCGCCGGCGAAGAGCCGCGTGTCGCGCTCGTCGAAGACAACACGGACAACTTCGCGACGGCGTCGCTGGCTGCGACGATGGGGTCGCTCGTGGGGACGTTGAACCAGCCGGCCGCGACGCCCGAGCGGTTGACGGGCCAGCCCACGCTCGACGTCGTCGAGATGTACCCGTACGTGCCGTACATTCAGTACCTGCTGCCCGGCACGATCACGATGTCGATCTTCGTGATGGTGATGATCGGCGGCGGCATCATCTTCATCGACGACAAAGCCCGCGGGCTGCACGAGGGCTACCTCGTCACGCCGATCAGCCGGCTCGAGCTCGTCGCCGGTTTCAACATGTCGGGCACGATCAAGGCGGTGCTCGCCGGCCTGATCCTGATGACGGTCGGATCGCTCATCGCGGGCGTGCCCGATCCGTTCGCGCCGATGCGGATGCTGCGCATGCTCGTGGTCATCGTCGCGACGGCGTTCGCGCTGATCAGCCTGATGTTCCTGCTGATGGTGCGCGTGAACGATCCGCTCGTGCCGCGCGCGACGTTCGGCGTCCTCAACACGCTGCTGTACTTCCCCAGCGGCGCCGTGTACCCGACGCAGGGCTTCCCGAAGTGGATGCAGGGGATCGCGACCGTCGATCCGTTCACCTACGCGGTTCACGCGTTCAAGTGCCTGCTGCTCAAGAACACCGGCTTCGACGCGATCGCCGGCGACCTGCTGTTCCTCGGTTTGTTCTCGGTCATCGCGATGAGCCTGGCGGTGTCGCTCTTCCGCCGCACCCTCTGACGCCATGACGCGATCCAGCAAGCCACCGGCGAACGACCAGGACACGCGGGCGCGGCTGCTCGACGCCGCGATCCGCCTGTTCGCCGACGCCGGATTCAAGCGCGTCACCGTGCGCGCGATCTGCCGCGCGGCGCACGCGAACGTCGCGGCCGTCAACTACCACTTCCGCAACAAGCTCGGGCTGTATCGCGAGGTCACCGAGGTCGGCATCACGGTGCTGCAGGAGACGACCGACCTCGCCGTCCGGGCCGCGGCGACCGGCACGCCCGAGGAGAAGCTGCGCGCGTACATCCGCGTCGTCACCGAGCGGCTCGTTGGATCGACGGGCCACGAATGGCTGCAGCGGTTCATCGCTCGCGAAATGGCCGATCCGACGCCCGCGCTCGCGTCGCTCGTCGATCGCGGCCTCCGTCCACGCCTCGAGCACCTCGGGCGCATTATCGCGGAGATGCTCGAGGTGCCCGAGGACGATCCGCGTGTCCTCGAATGCGTGACGAGCACGCACGCGCAGATCCTGATGTTTCGCGACAACCCGATCGCGCACCGGCTGCGCGCTCGCGCCAAACTGCGCGCGCCGACGCCGGAAGAGATCGCCGATCACATCACGACGTTTTCACTGGCGGGGATTCGGGCGGTGGCGAAGTAGTCTCGACGCCTCGCTACTGCTTTTCCCGCGCGAGCCTCACATCCACGGTCTTGCTGTCGCCGTCGGCGAGCTTCACGCGCTCCGCCGTCTTCGCCAGCTCGCCCAGCAGCACTGAGTCGAACTGCTCACCGGGTCCCAGGTCGCGCAGCGCGGCGACGTAGTACTCGCCGGGCGGCAGGCCGGCGGCGAGACCAAAGACGAAGAGGCCGTCTTCGCCGGACTGCCGTGTGACCGTGCGCCGCGATTGCGGAAACCAGAAGCGCCGGTCCGTAGAAAACACGATCACCGCGCAGTCGCGCACCGGCTTGCCCGTCGCGTCGCGCGCGGTGCCGGCAATTTCCGGTGAGTCGTCCGTCAGAAGAATCGACACGTCGCGTGTCTCGGCGCCGGCGCCGAGTGTAATCGGCACGTCGAGCGCGTCGCTCGCGCCGACGAGCGCCATGCGCGGAAACCAGTCCGGCACCTGCGTGACGTTGTTCGGCGGCACGACGACGAAGAGCCGATACCGGCCCGGCGTGAGATTCGCGATCGTGAAGCGCCCGGTCCGGTCCATCACGACGGGATCGGGCGTGTTCGGCACCGCGCTGCCCGGTGTGGGCCGCACGCCGATCCGAATGTTCGGCACGTCGTCGGGCGGCTGCGACAGCCCTTCGAAGACGATGCGCCCGGCAATGCTGAGCGCCGGCCGAAGCTCGAGCGGGACCGTTGGTGGCGGAGCGCCGGCGATCGCCACGCGGCTCGTCGCCCAGCTCGGGACGAACGGCGCGCCGTCAGGCGGCGGCGGTGCCGGCGGCGGAAGCGTGCGCGCGACGATGTCGTACGCGCCCGGCGGCACAGCGCCAAAGGCAAATCGGCCGTCTGGTCCCGGTCGCGTCGTTTGCGAGTTGAGCACGGTGCCCGCGGCGTTCTGGTTGCCTGGCCGCAGCTGGACCTGGACGTTGTTCGCGGGGCCCATCGCGCCGGTGACGACGCCCTCCACCCGCACGAGCGACACGAGCGTCGTTCGAAGATCGACGTCGCGACGCTCGTCGCCCGCGGCAACGTGGATGACCTCGGCATCGATCGCCCGCGGCGACGCCGGAAAGTACACCGACGAGTACGCGACGAGCGGTGGTCCGCCGGCGACGCCGCGCGGCTGGAGTCCGACGACGTAGTCGCCGGGAAGCAGGTCGAACACGCGATACGCGCCGCGATCGTCGGTGGTTGCGCCGGCGGGATCGCCGGCGTCGGCGCCGAGCGTAATCTCGTCGCCGACGTCGCGCCGCGGCAGCACGCGCACGCGCGCGCCGATCACCGGCTGGCCGTGCTCGTCGACGACGTGTCCGGCAATCACCGCGCCCTTCGTGAGATCGAGCGACACGTTCGAGATCTTCTGGCCCGCCGCGAGCGTCACGGTCGTGCCGGGCCGTCCCGGCCGGCCCGCGCCGTAGAGCGCCGCGAGGTACGCCGGCTTGCCCGCGCCGAGGAGAAACCGGCCGGGCGGCAGGCCCGCAAACGCGAAGTGGCCGGTGGCGTCGGTGGACGTCACACGAATCACGCCGACATCCGTGCCCGCGATCAGCACGAGCGCCCGTGCCGCGGGCGTGCCCGCGGCGGCTCGTACGGTGCCCGCGACCTCGGCCATGCTCGCGGGCGCGGTCGCGCGCTGATTGGCCGAGACGCCCGTGAAGAGCGCCGCACACACCGCCAGCGTCGTCAGTGGTCGCGTCATTTTTTCACCGGTACTTTCGCGATCGACAACGTGATCGGCGGAGAAGGGCCCGCGGCGACGTCAATCCGCGTCGCCGACGAAGCGAGCGCGTCGAGGCGCGCCGGCTCCTGCCAGTCCGGCGCCGGCGGCGTCGCAAGCGCGACGGCCAGGTACGCGCCCGGCGGCAGCCCGCCGATGTTGAACGCGCCGTTGGTGATCGATCGCACGGATCTGAATCGGCGCGCCTGCGGTCCGGTGTCGAAACCGGCCTCGCGCGCCTCGGGGAAGATCAGCACCGTCGCGTTCGAGACCGGCGCGCCGGACGCGTCCTGCACGACTCCGTTCGCGCCACCCAGCGGATGATCGACGAAGCGCACGACGACGCCATTCACATCTGCCGACTGAATCTCGAACGCCGCGTCGATCGCATCGCGCGAGCCGACGAGCGAGGATTCGAGCGTCCAGCCGCGGGGCACGGTGCCGACGCGCAGGAAATACCGTCCGGCGGGCAGGCCCGCCGCCGTGAACGTGTTGTCGGGCGAAACCTGCGCTCGTATGGATGCCGGGTTTGGCGCCGGCGAGGACTCCGGAGTGATTTGGACGACGACCTGCGCGATCTCCGCGGCGGTGGGCGCCGCGCGTCCATCGAACTCCAGACGCCCGCGCAAATCCGATCCTTTGTGCGCCGCCAGTTTCAGTCCGGCGACGTCCGCGGTGCCGACCGTGACCGGCATCCGCGCCCACCACGGCCGCGCCGTCATCGTCACGACGTACTTGCCCGGCGGCACGCCCGTCAGCTCGAACCGGCCGTCGCTTTCGAGCGCCGCCGCGGCAACGTCGAGCGGATCGGCCTCGAGCGAGCTGTCGGCGCGGACGAGGTGCACGTCCATCTCCTCGGGCGGGCCGTCGAGGCCCGAGACCGTGCCGGCGACGCGGACGCCGCGCAGCGCCTTGAGCTGGAAATCGATCCCCGCGCGATCGGCGCCCGCGTCGATCGAAATTCGCGTAGCGAGCGACGATCCCGGAACGCTGCGAAAGAACGTCGTGGGATACGTGCGGACGCGCGCGTCGCGCTCGGGCACGCCGCGCCCTTTTGCGGTCGCGGCCGCCAGCACGTCCACGGACGCGGCCGGCGTCGCCGACAGCAGGCTCAACAGCAGCGGCGTTTCGGGATCGCGATCGGGCCGCGCGACGACGAGGTACTCGCCGGGCGGCAGACCGCTCAACCGGTACACACCGCGATCGTCCGTGCTGGCCGTCGCGGCGTTGACGTATCGCCAGCGGCTCGCGACGAGCGACCGGCGAAGCGCGTTGACCTCGATGCCGACGAGCGGATCGCCCTCGGCGATGACGGTGCCGGAGATCGCGCCAAGCTTCCACAGCGACAGCGTGACGTCGGTGACCGCGTGATCGGCGGTCAGCTCGACGAGGCGTCCTGGGCCGAAGGGATCACGTGCGTCTCCGCTCCCGAAGTACCCGTTGCGGCTGGCGACCACGCCGAACACCCCGGGCGGCAAATCGGAGAATGCGAACCGCCCGTCGGCGTCTGTGATGACACGGGCCGGTGGGGGTGCGCCGCGGCCGTTGAGCGCGACCACCGCGCCGGGCAGGGGCGCGTGCGACCTGGCGTCAGTGACCTGCCCGGCAATCCCGGCCGTGCCGGGTCGCGGCTGTTGACCCGCCGCGACGACCACCACCAGACCAAAACCGAGCAACAGACCAAGTCGCATGGGTATGAAATAGAAAACGACGCCGGGAGTAGTTTTACGCAATACGTAAGACCGCGGCGTTACGTATTGCGTAAAACTACTCCCGGCGTCATTTTCAATTCAACAGAGGTGTCCCATGTTGCTCGTTCGAGATGTGTTTCGTCTGAAGTACGGTCAGGCCAGGCCCGCCATCGCGATGTTCAAGGAGTCCAAGGACCTGATGAAGAAGCTGGGCATGACGACGCCCTTCCGCGTGCTTACCGACGTCGTCGGCACCGCCTACACGATGGTGCTCGAAACGACCGTCCCTGACATGGCCTCGTTCGAAGCCACCGGCAAGAAGATCATGTCGAGCGACGAGTGGCGCGCGTGGTACCAGAAGTTCACGCCGTACGTCGAGTCCGGCTACCGCGAGATCTTCACGATTGTCGATGAGGGCTAGACGCGCTACACCGTGAACCCTCGGACGGCGTGCGGCTTGTACGGCGCCTCGAGCGCCTGACGTTCGTCCGCGCTCAACTCCAGGTCCACGGCACGAATCGCCGCCTCCAGATGTTCGAGCTTCGTCGCGCCGACGATCGGCGCGACGACGCCCGGGTGGCCGAGCAGCCACGCCAAGCCGACTTCAGCCATCGTCACGCCGCGCGCCCTGGCGACGTCCGCGACGACGCCAACGACCTCGCGATCGGAAGGGTGGTCGTAGAGCTTCGGCGAGTAGTCATCGCTTCCCGCGCGCGCGGTGGCGCCGCTGCGCACCTTGCCGTCCGCCGGCCACGGGCGCGTCAGCATGCCGCGCGCGAGCGGGCTCCACGGAACCAGGCCCACGCCCGCCTCGAGACAGAGCGGAATCATCTCGCGCTCTTCCTCGCGGTAAACGAGGTTGTAGTGGTTCTGCATCGAGACGAATCGAGCCCACCCGCGCCGTTCGGACAGCGACAGCGCGTTCGCCATGCGCCACGCCGATCCCGAGCTCGCGCCGATGTACCGCACCTTGCCGCCGCGCACGAGGTCGTTCAGCGCCTCGAGTGTCTCGTCGATCGGCACAGCGGGGTCGAACCGGTGAATCTGGTAAAGATCGATGGCCTCGACGCCCAGTCGTGTGAGGCTGGCGTGGCACGCCTGAAGAATGTGCTTCCTTGACAGCCCGCCCATGTTGGGCCCGGGCGCCATCGGAAAATTGACCTTCGTCGCGATGACGATTTCCTCGCGGCGCGCGTAGGCTTTCAGGGCACGGCCGGTCACCTCTTCGCTGACGCCCAGCGAGTACATGTTGGCCGTGTCGAAAAAGGTGATGCCCGCCTCGATCGCGCGGCGGAAGAATGGCTGCGCGGCCGCCTCATCGAGCACCCACGGCCGCCACTGCGGGTTGCCGTAGCTCATGCACCCGAGCGCCAGCCGCGACACTTGTAATCCCGTTCGACCAAGCCGGACGTACTGCATCAATACTCCTTGGGGCTCCTCGGGGCCTACCAGGTCCGGCGCAACGGGTGCGCCTCGGTGTTGAACACGACCTGGTCGAGGTCGAGCGTCGACTCGGGCGCGAACAGCAGATAGAGATACTTCAGCGTCTCCGCCAGAAAAAAGCTGTGCTGCCGGTCGCCGCGTTCTTTCGTTACGACGCTCTTGAGCACCGTGTAACCGTCGTCGGTCCGGCAGTACCTCACCAGGTCCTCGAACATCACGCGGCCCATCTGCTGATACTTCGGGTCGCGCGTGGCGTGAAAGAGGTAGTAGGCGGACTCGATGATCTCCGGCCGCAGCTGGTAGCTCTCGACCGTGGCTTTCATCGCCTTATAGTCCAGGACCTCGGGCTCGATCCCGTGCAGCGTCCACATCCTGAAGTTCGAGTCCTGCAGCCGCTTCGCGCGATCGAGGTCGCCCCCAAGCACCAGCACTGCCGGCAGGAACGCCTCGAGCGAGCCGTAGGTCGTCGCCGTCCGGGCACCCGTCGTCATGTCCGATACGCCGTACCACAGCCCGCCCGGCCCGTCGTCCGCCAGGTACTTGTTGACGGCCGCGATGCCGTCCCGGTACATCGCTCCGCACTCCTCGTCGCCGAAGAGCTTCTGGCACTTCAACAGGTACTCGAAGTACGAGTCGATCCCGCCGCCGATGTGGCTGTTGCGGCTGGCCCAGACGCCCGTGTCTACATTGATCTCTTCCCCGACGAGGCCCGTGGTCTTGTCCCGCCGCCTGAAGACCTCGCTCATCGCGTGTTTGGCCTTGTCGTAGAAGACGTCACGGTGCGTGAGCTTGCCCAGCGCGCCGAACTCCAGCATCAGCGTGCCGATTTCCGCCGGGTTGCTGACCTCGCCCGTCGTCTTTCCCGTGCGCAGGTTCACGAACCGGTAGGGCATGCCGGTTGGGGAGTTGAACGCCGGCAGCATCCGGTTGCCGAGGTCTTCGGCGAGCGCCAGAAACTTCGCGTCGCCAGACATCTGGTAGGCCGACAGCAGCCCGCCGAGCACGCGAATCGTGACCTCGAAGACCTGCACGGACACGTCCTGGTCGAACGACAGGTGATCGAGTAGGTACCGGCGCGTCTCCGCCGCGTCATCCGACAAGCCCATCAGCGTCATCGTGTCGAGCGCATCAACCGCGGTCATGTACACGATCGTCGGCGGATACCAGTCGTGCGGCGTGCGCGTGACGGGATTGAGCTCGTCGTGATCCCACGCCAGGCGCTTGTAGCTGGACCACGCGTGTTGAAATTCCGCGCGCACGCGCGTGGCGAGCGCGGCGCGATCGCCAAACGCGAGCGTCTGTGACGTTGGTCGAACGCCGGTTGATCCACCGGCCACGACCACCGCGGTCAGCAGCGCGAGCGAAAAAACGAACACTCGAAACTGAAAGTTGCGCACGACGACGGGCACACTATGACAGGACATTGTCATCCGCAAGGTGCGACTTTTCGCCGCGGCTCATGACAATTACGAACTCGTGGTGCGCGCACAAATCCGAAATGTCTGCTTTTTCGGCCGTTTTGATGCGTCGCTCGCGGCGGAGTACGCCCGGAGACGCGTCTGATACGGCCCGAATTCCCCCTGTGTAATTGATCACTGATGGCACAGAAGCTGCACTTGGAACCTATCCGATAGATCCATGCGCTGGTCCTGGAAATCCGCCCGCCGCCGCCTCGCACGTGAGCAGACGATCATCGCGTCGCTCATCGTCGCGTATGTGCTCACTGGGAAGCTGGGACTCATTCTCGCGTACGACCATCCCGCGACGAGCATCGTGTGGCCGCCGGCGGGCATCGCGCTCGGCGCGTTCCTCGTGCTCGGCTACCGCGTATGGCCGGCCGTGCTCGCCGGATCCACGATTCTCTACGCCATCACCATCGGCGCCGTGCCCGCGGTAGTCGCTATGGCCGGCGGCAATACCATCGAAGGCGTCCTGGCCGCGTACCTCATCAACCGGTTCGCCGGCGGACGCAACGCGATTCAGAATCCGGGCAACACGTTCCGCTTTGCCGCGCTCGTCATCCTCTCGAGCATGACGATCGGCGCGACCATCGGCGCCGCCAGCCTTGTGCTGAGCGGACACGCGTCGCTCTGGGACTACGGCCGCGTCTGGATGAACTGGAGCCTCGGCAACATGACCGGCAGCCTGCTCCTGGCGCCGACCATCATGCTGTGGAGCCAGGGCGGCGGCGACCGCTGGTCGACGGCCCGGGCGGTCGAGGCCGTCATCGCGCTCCTGGCCATCGTCTTCGTCGGTCTCGCCGTATTCTGCGGATTCCCCAGCGAATTGCGGGGCTATCCGCTCGAGTTCCTGTGCGTGCCCGTGCTGCTGTGGCCGGCGTTCCGGCTTGGGCGGCGCGCCACCGCCGTCGCGATCATCGTCCTCACGTGCCTTGCGCTCTTCGGCACGCTCAGCGGGTACGGCGTGTTCGTCCGCAACTCGCCGACGGCCTCTCTCATCATGGTCATGACGTTCATGACCATCACCGCGATCATGACGATGGCGCTGGCGGCGCTGGCGTCGGAGTACGCGGTGGCCGAGGCGCAGCTGCGCGAGCTGGTCGTCACCGACCCGCTCACCGGGCTGCCGAACTATCGACGCCTGGTCGAGGTGCTCGCCAACGAGATCGCGCGGTCGAACCGCAACGACGATCCCTTTGCCGTCGCGTTCTTCGACATGGACGGCCTCAAGCGCATCAACGACGAGCTCGGCCACCTGATCGGCAGCCGCGCGGTCTGCCGCTTTGCCGAGACGCTGCGCGCGTCGTGCCGCGCGACCGATACTGCGGCCCGGTACGGCGGCGACGAGTTCGTCGTGATCCTGCCCGACACCGATGACGAGGGCGCGCGCGTGGTCATTCAGCGCGTCGAGGAACGGCTCGCCGAGGATCCGGACAAACCCGAGCTGGCCGTGAGCGCCGGCGTCGCGGTGTACCCGCGCGATGGCGGAACGCCAACGACACTTTTGAGCGCGGCGGACCGCGCACTCTACGCCGTCAAGGCGAGCAAGGCGAACGCTCGACGCCGCGGCGTCGTGGCACTTCATGAGTGGAGCAGCGCGGCCGGCTCACGATAGTCGTTGAACCTCCGACAACTTTCTTCATAAAATTGACGCTCGCTCGCTGAACACGATCGAACGTGCCGCTCCCCCGGCCCACTGCCCGTGGCACGGTAACTGCAGAAACATTTGGCACCTTGACCAGGCAAACTCCCCCGGCCGTTGGTCGCGATTCATGTACGCACGGCTGGCGCGACACCCGGTTACACACGCGACCATTTTCGCGGTCTATCTCTGCTTCGGCCGCTTAGGAGTCGCTCTCGAATCGCTGAACGGCGGCGCGGCCGCAGTGTGGCCACCAAGCGGCTTCGCTTTAGCAGCATTTCTATTGTTCGGAAGGCCAATATGGCCCGCCATTGTGCTGGGATCGTTCTTCGTGCGCTTCGTCGCGACCGGAGAAATTGTCGCCTCGATTCCAATCGCGATCGGCAACACCATCACCGCACTGTTCGCCGCCACGCTCATCAACCGATTTGCCGGGGGCGCTGACGCTTTTGCAACTCCCCGCCTGATCTTTCGCTTCGCGACGATCGTCGCGTTCGCCACGACGGTCGGCGCGACGGTCCAGACTCTCGTCGTGTACTTCCTGCCGGGTCCTCATCCCACCGACAACATCCTCACCTATTGGCTGCTCGCATGGCTCATCCGGCTGAGCGGCGCGCTCGTGTTCGCTCCGGTGCTGTTGCTCTGGGCGCAGGCCCGGCCGGGCTGGCCGCGATGGCAGCAGTTGCTCGAAGCCGTCGCGTTGTTCGTGATGCTCGTGTGGGTCGGGCTGCTCGTGTTCGCCGGACTGTTCCCGTCGGACATCAAGAACTACCCGCTCGAGTTCCTGTGCGTGCCGTTCTTCCTGTGGGCCGCGTTCCGATTCGGACGCCGTGAGGCCGCCACCGCGATTGCGGTGCTCGCGGGCATCGCCGTCTGGGGCACGCTCCACGGGTTCGGACCGTTCGTTCGTGACACGCAGAACGAATCGCTCGTGCTCCTGCAGGCCTACACCAGCGTGATGTCGGTGATGGGCCTCGTGCTGGCCGCCAGCGTCGGGGAGCACAAGAGCGCGGAAGCGCAACTCCACCAGCTCGCCACGACCGATCCGTTGACCGGCCTGGCGAACTACCGCCGCCTGCTCGAGGTCCTGCGGGCGGAAATCGCCCGGTCGGGCCGCACGCGGCGGTCGTTTGCCGTCCTGTTCGTCGACATGAACGGCCTGAAGCGGGTCAACGACCGCTACGGGCACCTCACCGGGAGCCGAGCTCTGTGCCGGGTGGCCGATGCGCTCAGGCAGGCGAGCCGGGCCATCGACACCCCCGCCCGATTCGGCGGCGACGAGTTCGCCATCGTCCTGCCCGAGACGACGAACGAAGGGGGACAGCGGGTGCTCGAGCGGGTCTCGGAGATCCTCCAGCTCGATCCCGTGGCGCCGCGGATTTCGGTCAGCGGCGGCGTGGCGGTGTTCCCGGAGGACGGAGAATCGCCAACGATCCTCCTGCGGGCCGCCGACCGGAAGCTGTACGAGGCGAAGGGGAAGGTCGTCGGCAGCCGGCGTGAAGCGGGCCCGCGCCGCGAAACGCAGGGGATGAGCGGGACGCTGTTCTAGGGACAGCATGAAGGACATGAAGGAAATGAAGAGCGTGAAGATGCCGCCCGCATGGCGCCGTCGATCTGACGGCCGCCGAAGGCGGCCCCGGCGATTTGACGGGGAGGTCTGAAAACAAGAGCTGAACCGCAGACGCCACTCTTGTTTTCAGACCTCCCCGCCAAATCGCGCCCGGCTCCGCCGGGCAGTCAGATCGACGGCGCGTTGCGGGCGGCCTTCATGTCCTTCAAGTCCTTCACGCCCTTCATGAAGATCTCTGGATCTTCATATCCTTCATTCCCTTCACGAACTTCATCGATAATCGGGGCATGGCGCAGCCCCTTCCTATTGCCAAGGTGCCGGGCGGCAGCGAGCTGACGCTGCTGCCTGCGCTCTCGAATCGTCACGGTCTCATCACCGGCGCCACAGGAACCGGCAAGACGGTCACGCTGCAAGTCATGGCCGAGCAGTTGTCGCGCATCGGCGTGCCGACGTTCATGGCAGACGTCAAGGGCGACCTGGCGGGCATTTCGCAAGCCGGCGCTGCGTCGCCGAAGCTGGCCGATCGGCTGAAGAACATCGGCGTGGACATGCCGTCGTTTGGCGCGAGCCCGGTCGTCTTCTGGGACGTGTTCGGCACGAGCGGGCATCCCGTGCGCGCGACGACGTCGGACATGGGGCCGCTGCTGCTGAGCCGGCTGCTCGATCTGAACGAAACACAGCGCGGCGTGCTCACGCTCGTCTTCAAGATCGCGGACGACAACAGGCTTGAGCTACTCGACTGCAAGGATCTTCGCGAGATGCTGCAGTACGTCGGCGACAACGCGAAGCAGTTCACGACGGACTACGGCAACATCTCCGCGGCGTCGATCGGCGCGATTCAGCGCGGGCTGCTCGCGATCGAGACGCAAGGCGGCGACAAGTTCTTCGGCGAGCCGATGCTCGACATCGACGACCTGCTCCAGACACAGGGGGGCCGCGGCGTGGTCAACATCCTGGCGGCGGATCAGCTCGTGAACGCGCCGAAGCTGTACGCGTCGTTCCTGCTGTGGATGCTGTCGGAGCTGTTCGAGCATCTGCCGGAGGTGGGCGATCCGGACAAGCCGAAGCTCGTGTTCTTCTTCGACGAGGCGCACTTGCTCTTCACGGACGCCGAGCCGGCGGTCGTGCAGAAGATCGAACAGGTCGTGCGGCTGATTCGATCGAAGGGCGTGGGCGTGTTCTTCGTCACGCAGAATCCGCTCGACGTGCCGGACACCGTGCTCGGCCAGCTCGGCAACCGCGTGCAGCACGCGCTGCGCGCGTTCACGCCGCGCGATCAGAAGGCGGTCAACACGGCCGCGACCACGCTGCGCGCGAATCCGAAGATCAAGACCGAGCAGGTGATCACGGAGCTCAGCGTCGGCGAGGCGCTCGTGTCGTTTCTCGACGAGAAGGGCACGCCGCAGATCGTCGAGCGGGCGTGGATCATGCCGCCCGCCTCCCGCATCGGCGCGATCACAGATGCAGAACGCAGGGCGATCATGAACGAGTCGTCGGTCAAGAGCACCTATGATCAACCGTTGGATCGGGAGTCAGCATACGAGAAGTTGCATGCGCGCACGGCAAAGCGGCAAGGACCGATCAAGATTGAGGTACCTCCCGCCACTACGCCGAAGGAGACTCCGCCCCCGACGCAAGAAACCGATCCCCAAACCGCGTCCGGAACAATTTCGTCGGTAATCTTTGGAACGACTGGGCCACGCGGAGGCTATCACGCCGGAATGCTCGACGCGGTTCTTAAGAGCATGTCCCGGTCGATCGGCTCTGGACTCGGCCGGACGATTCTGCGCGGCATCCTTGGGTCGAAAGGCGGACGGTCTTCATGAACGAACCTCGTAGTCGAAGTCGGCAACATCCGAATTCAAATATTGGATTGCCTTCCTGTACACAGACCTCTGTATCGGAACCCGGTGGCATGGGCACACAATGCTGCTACTTGACTTGAGCTTATGGGTTGGCGCGGAACACTAAGGTCTGTTGCTGCGGCTGCTCGGGCTGCTGAACGTGAGGCGAACCGTCGTCGTCGCGCAGCGCTAGTGCTGCAAAACACGGCTGTGGTAGCAAGCCACGAATCGGAGCTTTTGCGGATCGTCTCTGTCCACAAAGATGCGTCGGAGCCCTGGGATTGGAAGAGCCTCAGTTTGGTCGATCCGCCGGAGAAGCCGACGCCCAAGGACGACAGCGAGCGCGCGGCCCAAATCGCCCTGGATGTCTTTTCGCCCACGCTCGCAGATCGACTTCTTAGCCGAGCAGGGTGGAAACGCGAAGCTTTGGAGAAGGCGGTTCTGGACGCTCGAGAACAAGACCGGCAACAGAACGCAGCAAGTCAGGAGCAATACGTCAAGGACTATGCTGAGTGGCAGAAATTGCGGGATGTAGCCAAGGGGATTCTCGATCGAGATCTTGAGGCATATAAACAAGCGATTCAGGAGACGACTCCGTTTTCGGATATCTCCGATCTATGCCCGACGATCACCCTTCGCTCATCAGCACCGTGGTATATGGAGGCGACGATCCGCGTCCTGGGCGAGGACTTGATCCCTAGCGAGTCAAAGGCCCTTACCCAAGCCGGCAAGATGTCAGTCAAGAAAATGAGCGCCGCACGATTGAAGGATACGCATCAGGATTATGTCTGTTCCTGTATCCTTCGTGTTGGTCGGGAGCTGTTTGCGCTTCTGCCGATCGAGATGGCTTTCGTGCACGCTCAAAGCGACCTCTTGAACACCGCCACTGGGTACCGATCTGCCAAGACCATCGTGTCTGTCGCGCTAACGCGACCTCAGCTCGACGCTTTGGCTTTCGACACGATCGATCCTTCCGATGCCGTGCAAGCTTTTGTCCACCATCTGGAGTTCACAAGAGGACGAGGCTTCGCGGAAGTGGAAGCGCTGGACCCGTCAGCCTTCACGCCGAAGTCCAATTGAACTTCCAACTATGCAGCCATGACCCTCCTCCGACCGGACTCATCGTCGAGTGGCCGCCCGCCAACAACGGCGCCTGCTCTGAGCGCCGCCCAGACTCTTGTCGTGGAGCTTGTGGCTTGCACCGGCGACGCGCTGAAATGGGTGATCGAGAACCAGGCCGCGTCTATTCCGAGTGCAAGTGCTGAGGAATTGATAAGGAGTGACGTCGAGCTTCTGATCATTCGATTGCTGAAGGTCGCCTTGCGCAGCAAGACCGATTCCACCCGCCAGATGCAGCTGACCGTCGACTTCCTCAAGTACTTGAACCCCACCAGGTATGCGTCGTTAGGAATGAGCAATGTTCACCCTTGGGCGCAGAGCATTAGTCCGGAAGTCGGGAGGAACTCCGGAGCAACCATCAGTCTGATCGAGAGTTCCTACGATTCAGTCAAGGGCACGAGTCTGGGCAAGCGTGCCAGAGGGCTTTTCTATCAGATTGGCGCAATCATGGCTAAAGCCGATGGGTCGGCTTCGTGGGAAGAGCAGCAGGTGCTCCAGCAGATCAAGAACCAGTCACTCGGTCAACCTGAGCAGCAACCGGCAGCCCAAGGCGCCGCCGTCCCGAGAACCGCGCGACCGCAGCAAGAAAAGCAAGGCCTTGCGCCTTCACTGTCGGACTTGTCGCTTCAGTTGAACGCTCTCATCGGTCTTGCCTCCGTCAAGGCCGATGTCCAAGAGCTCACAAGTTATCTGAAAGTCCAACAGTTACGACGATCGCAGAATCTCAAAACTGGTGACATCTCTCAACATATGGTCTTTGTCGGCAACCCGGGCACCGGCAAGACGACGGTTGCACGGCTTCTTGCGCAGATTTACAAAAGTCTTGGGATCCTGTCCGGCGGCCAATTAGTGGAAACCGATCGCGCTGGCCTTGTCGCTGGTTATGTCGGACAGACGGCCATTAAGGTGAACGACGTTGTGAACAAGGCTCTTGGCGGCGTCCTGTTCATTGACGAAGCATATGCATTGGCTCGAGGTGGGTCCGACAACGACTTCGGTTCAGAAGCCATCGATACGTTGTTAAAGCGCATGGAAGATCACCGCGACGAACTCGTCGTTATTGTCGCTGGCTATCCACAGGAGATGGCGCGCTTTCTTGAAGCCAACCCTGGTCTTGCCTCACGGTTCAATAAGCATCTAGTGTTCGACGACTACACGCCCGAGGAGCTAGAGCAGATCTTCGACCGAATGTGTCGGTCTGAGGATTACGTCCTGGCTGAGGCCGCAAGCACGAGGGCCAGGACACTGTTCGAACGAGCGTACGCAAGTCGTGACGCCAGATTCGGAAACGCTCGCTTTGCTCGCAATCTATTTGAACAAGCAATCACCAATCTCGCGGATCGAATCGTCGCCGTTGAACATCCAGAGAAGGCGGTCTTGATGACGATTCAAGAGTGCGATTTGCCCACGCCCGACCGAGGCGCGTGACGTCCTCGGGAGTTGTACCGCACATTCGAACTGGGCTATGTCGAAACGAAACTGCCGGTTCACGCATGTCTCGAACGAAACCCGTCGAACAACATGTCCCGAACTTGATGTCCAGGATCGGAGAAGATCGGAAGCCGAGCAAAGAAACGCTAATGACCATCACGGAGACTGACTTCAGCTAGGCCTTGAGTCTTTGAGTGGAGGTTAACATGACCAGACACCTCTCGCGCGTCGTCGGCGTCGTCGGAGTGGCGTGGATGCTGGCGCAGGGGCCAGCGATCGCTCAAGGCCAGCGAAGCGAAGCGGATCTGCTCTACGCGATTTCCCAGTCGCCCCAGCAGCTCGGCAACTATCTCGACCTCGCAAGGCTCCTCTACGATCAAGGGCGTCTCCAGGAAGCGGAGGCCGTGCTCGGACGCGCCGTGACGACGGTTCATGAACAACGGGTGGGGACGGCGCCGGCGACGGCCGCCAACACCGGCGCGCCGGTCCGCGTGGGCGGCGGCATCAAGGAGCCGACGAAAATCAAGGACGTCAAGCCCGTGTATCCGGCTGACGCCGAAGCCGCGGGTATTCAGGGCATCGTGATCGTCGAGACCACCATTGGACCTTCCGGCCTGGTTTCCGACGCTCGCGTGCTTCGATCGATCCCCGGGCTCGATCAGGCGGCGGTGGACGCGGTGCGTCAGTGGGAGTTCACGCCGACGCTGCTCAATGGCGCGCCGGTGCCGGTCATCATGACGGTGACGGTCAATTTCAGGCTTCGATGACGACGAACCCCAGGGAACCCCATTTTTGTCCCGCATCGTCCTGAGTTGTTGGGGCTCGTACGGCGATCTCTTTCCGTACCTGGGTCTCGCGGTCGAGCTGAAGGCGCGCGGGCACGTGCCCGTGATCGCGACGTGTCCAATCTACCGTGAGCTCGTCGAGGCCGAGGGCTTCGAATTCCAGCCGGTGCGGCCCGACATCGATCCGCAGGACAGCGAGGTTATCCGGCGCGTGATGGATCCCGTGAAGGGATCCGAAGTCGTCATCAACGAGCTGATCGCCCCGTACGTCCGCGATGCGTATGCCGATTTGCAGGAAGCGACGCGCGGCGCGGATCTGGTGCTGTCACACCCGGCGACCGTGGCCACACCGATCGTGGCGACCGAGCGCAAGCTGCGGTGGTTGTCGACGGTCCTCTCGCCGGTGTCGTTCTTTTCCACGTACGATTTTCCCGTCCTGCCGCCGTACGCGTTCCTGGGCAGCGTGACGCGAAGCAGCCGGTTCGCGGCGCGCGCGTTCTTGTCCATCGCGCGCAGGATCACGGGGCGGTGGACCGCGCCGGTGCGCGCCTTTCGAGCGGAGCGCGGGCTGCCCGACGTGGGCGATCCGCTGTACGAGGGGCAGTTTTCGCCGATGGGCACGCTGGCGCTGTTCTCTCCGGTGCTGGCCCAGCCCCAGCCGGACTGGCCGACGACGCCCGTCGTCACCGGGTTTCCATTTTTCAACCGCGCGATTCCGATGCCGGAGGGGCTGGTCGACTTCCTCGACCGCGGCGATCCGCCGATCGTGTTCACGCTGGGCAGCGCGGCCTCAGGCGCGCCGGGGGCGTTCTACGACGAGAGCGTCAAGGCCGCGGCGTTGCTGGGACGCCGCGCGGTCTTTCTCGTGAGCAAATACGCGCCGGTGCTGTCGCAATCGACGCTGCCGGCCGGAATGATCGTCGTCGAGTTCGCGCCGCACGACACGCTGTTTCCTCGCGCCGCCGCGACGGTCCACCACGGCGGGATCGGGACGACCGGGCAGGCGCTGCGATCGGGCAAGCCGATGCTCGTGGTGCCGCACGCGCACGATCAGCCGGACAACGCCGCGCGCGCGGCGCGCCTTGGCGTCGCGCGCGTCCTCGACGCGCAGAAGTACACCGCCGACCGCGCCGCTGCGCATCTGCGGGCGCTGCTCGATGAGCCCTCCTATCGCACGCGAGCGGATGAAGTCGGACACACCGTTCGCGCGGAAAACGGCGCGAAGGTCGCGTGCGATGCGATCGAAGCGAACCTCGGAACCCCGGAACCTCGGAACCCCGGAACCACCACGATCAAGCGCTAGCGAAGCGACAACTCCATCGTCGTCTTCCTCCGGCGCGGGCTCGCGAGCCCACGGACGTATTTTCGCGATCCCGGCGTCGGGTACTTCACGGCGTAGGCGCGATCGATCGCGAGCATCAGGCGCGCGCCGCGGGCGTGCCGCGCGCGGATCTGGATCGTGCGCGTGCCGATCTGAATGGCGCCGCGCGGATCGGCCGCGAACGCCCGATGCCAGCCCGTCGGCTTGTCGTTCCACGACCGCACGTAGAGCCGCGCGTTGACGACGACCATCCACACGCCGAGAAAGCGATGCGGCGCGACGCCCGCGCGAATGCCGAGTATCTTGCCGGCGTCGAGCTGTGCCAGCACGGGTGTGCTGAAGCGCCGGGCTTTGGGCATGAGCTCCTCGCGGCCATTCTCACCCTGGGCACGCGGCGTGACAAAGATGTGCGCCCGAATTCTGGCTCCACCGCCCGGGAGGACAGGCAGCTGGAAAACCGCGAGACCGGGCCGATTCCGGCCCAAAACCGCGTGGATCCCTTTTTGCAATATCAGCAGGCAGGCGACCCAGCGGTCGCGTGGAGATTGAACACGCGTGCCTCAGATCACGATCAAGACCGGCTTTGCGGACAAGAGCGGCAAGGAAGAAGTGCTGACCGAGTACTTCTGCGACTGGCCAGACTGCACGAACGTCGCCGTCGAAGTCGTCGGCTTCTCGCGCGACATCGGCGTGTTTGCCGCCGTCTGCGAGGAGCACGCGCACAGCATCAAGTCCGACAAAGAGCCGCCTCGCAAGCAGCAGTAGTCGCGCTCACTTCCGGCCCGCGGCCTTGAGCCCGCGATGCGCGTAGAGCGCGGGCAGCAGGATCCAACCCAGCGTTGAGCGATCGAGCGAGTACGCGCGCCGCATGTACGTCGGCGACGGCAACGCCATCTCGCGAAGCAGCCGCAGGCGCGCGCGCCAGTCCGGCATCGCGCGGAAATTTGCCGCGACATCATCGCGCCACGATCGACCCGGCATCAGATACGCCGCCGCCGGCTCCAATTCTCGCGCCGCGTTTTCCAGTGCCGCGCTGGCTGACGCCGGCACCACGGTTCCGAACTGCGCACGAGCCAGCTCGAGTCCGTGCACGCACACGGCCGCGACGGCCTTCGCCTTCGCCAGCTCGACAAACGACGACCACTGGCTCGCGTCCATCGCCGAGGCGATGACGTGCGTGTCGTAATTCCAGATCAGCCGGTCGTCGTTTCGGTGATGCATGACCGGATGCACGCAGGAGATCAGCAGCGCGTCTGCCGCGCCTGCCGCGCGCGCGTGTGGTCCGAGCGCCTCGACGGGCTCCGCCCGCTGCCACAGCTCGTCATCATCGAACATCCGCGCGAAGCGCTCCTGGTTGCTAATCCGCCAGTGCACGTCGAACGCATGGACGACGCCGTGCTGGTCGGCACGGTGGAGCTCGAGCTGGCGGAAGAGCACGTCGCCTCCGCTCGTCTCGGCGGCGGCGTATCCGAGTGCCGTCAGCGCGATGCGCGCGGCGTCCAGTTGCTCGCGCGAAATGAGGAGATCGGTGTCGCTGCGCGGACGCAGCACGGGATGCGCGTATCGTGAGTAGGCGAGCGCCGTGCCTTTGAAGATCAGGGCGCGAACGCCGGCCCGCCCGAGCGCGTCGAGCACGCGTCGAATCTCCTGCCCGCGCGCCAGCTCGAGCGCCGCGTCCAGGCGCGCGCGCCGGGCGAGTCGATCGACGCACGCCGCCGGCCAATCGGCGGCCGGGCCGCGCGCGATTGCTCGATGCACGAGACCGGTCATGTCTTCGCGCTCGCAGAACGCGACGAGCGCGTCCGGCTCAGTGTCGAGTGCTGCCCAGGCGACGCGCTCGCCGCGAACGAGCGCCGCCAGCTGACGGGTTATACGGGCGCTCGCGGATTCGAGCGGCTGATAGCTGTCGAGATCGGGCACATCGCCGATGAGCACGCGGCCGTCGGAGGCGGTGAGCCAGGCATGGGCGTCCAGCCGGACGGCCAGGGCGCTCCCGGGCCGCACGCCGATGTGCACGCGGGCTCGCACGCCGCGACGCGCCAGCATCGCCTGCGCGGCGAGTGCCTGAACGAGGCACGTCATGCCGGGCAGGCGCCGGCTGATACCGCGCACCACCCGCACGACGCGTGCGACGGTGTCCTGATCGCGCTGTGGAACGGGATGACAGTGGGCCCAGCGCGCGAGACGACGCTCGACGCTCACGTGACGCGCGACGCTGAGACCGAGCCGGGTGGCGGCGAGCACCAGCGCCGCTTCGCCGATCATGACGAGGCAACCACGACAAGGCCGCGGCGGACGAGCTCGGCGATGAGGCGGTCGAGGTCCGACGCGCATCGCGCCGCGTCGACGTCGTATTCGGCGACGATCGTCTCGCGAATGCGCGCGATCGAGGCCGAGCGCTCGACGAGCGCCCACACACGCGCGCCGACGTCCGACAGGCCGTAGTAGACACCATCAGCCTGATTGAGCAGCACGACCTCCTCGTCGAAGGTCGTACATAGGACGCCGCCGGCAACGGCAAGCGCCCTCGTCTGGGGAACCGAGGCGCTGGGCAAGCGCCTATACTCTAGCGGCAACGAGGACGATCTGAGCGGAATTGTCGGCGTCTGGAATCGGGATGGCAGCCCGCTCGGCGCGGCGGTCGTTCACGCCATGAACCAGACGCTCTCGCATCGCGGGCCCGACGGCAGCGACGTCCACGTCGCGGACGCCGTCGGCTTCGCGCACCAGCACCTCTGGGTGACGCTCGAGGAGATCGGCGAGCGGCAGCCGATCGTGAGCGGCCGCGGCGTCCTGCTCGCGTTCGACGGCCGCCTCGACAACCGCGACGAACTCGATCGGCTGCTGGATGTGTCCGCGCGCGCAAGCGACGCCGCGTGCGTGCTCGAGGCCTACCAGCAGTGGGACGAGCGCTTCGTCGAGCGGCTGGCCGGTGACTTCGCGTTCGGCCTCTTCGACCCCACGCTCCGGCGGCTCATCCTCGCGCGCGATCCCATCGGCGTGCGGCCGCTCTATTTTCACGTGTCGCCGCGCTTCGTCGCGTTCGCGTCAGAAATCAAAGCGCTGCTCGCGCATCCCGAGATCCCCGCGCGTCCGGATGACGAGGGCATCGCCGACGCGTTGATGATTCGCGTCCGGCCCGTCGACGGGCTCGGCCTCACGTGCTTCGCGGGCGTCGAGGCGCTGCCGCCGTCGCACACGCTTGTTGCCACACCCGCCGACATCAAGCGCCGGAAGTACTGGGACTTCGATGGCGGCGCGAAGCTCGGGCTGCGGTCGTTCGACGAGTACGCGGAGGCCTTTCGCGATCGATTTGCGACCGCGGTGCGCCGTCGGGCGCGCTCGGCGTTTCCCGTCGCTGTGTCGGTCAGCGGCGGCCTGGATTCGTCGTCCATCTTCTGCCAGGCAGAAACGCTCCGGCGCGGCGATCCCGCGTTGTTCCCGGACATGGTCGGGGTGTCGTACGTGGACGTCGGCGGCACGGCCGACGAGCGCGCGTTTCTCGAATCGATCGAACGCGAGTACGGCGTTGAGGTCGAACGCCTCGCCCTCGGCGATCACCTCGGCATCGTCGACGGCTCGGATCGGCAGCTGTGGCACGTCGAAGTGCCGAGCCTGGACTACTTGTGGAAAGCGCGCGTGGCCATCGGACAGACGATGCGCGCGCGAGGCGCGCGGGTGTTGCTGTCGGGCCACTGGGGCGATCAGATGCTGTTTTCCACGGGCTATCTGGTCGATCTGGCGAGACGGGGCGCGTGGATCGAGGTGGCGCGGCATCTGCGTGAGTACCGGCGCTGGCTTGGCGCCGAGGAAGCCACGGTGCACGCGCGACGGTTCTTTCCCGAGCTCGCGCGCACGTACGTGCCGGACGTCTTGCGCGCGCCGCTCAAGCGGTGGCGGCGGCGATGGCTCGAGCGCGGGGCGCGGCCGTGGCTGGCCGCCGGGTTTGCCGATCGAGCGCGCGGCGCGGCGGACCCGCCGGTGCGGCTCGACCAGCGCTTTCACAGCACGCAGGCCCGGCGGATTTATCTCGAGGCGCGTTCGTCGTACCACGTGCAGTGCATGGAGTGGAACAACAAGGCGGCGGCGATGGACGGGCAGGATCACGCGTTCCCGTTCCTCGATCGCGATCTGGTCGCGCTGCTGATGGCGATGCCCGGCACGATCCAGAACCGCGGCGGCGTGCCGCGCGGAGTCTTGCGTGAAGCGATGCGCGGCGTGCTGCCCGAGGACGTGCGGTCGCGGACGTGGAAGGGCGATTTCACCGGCGCCGTGAACACCGGCGTCGCGCGCGACTACGCGGCGATTGCCGCCTTGCTCACGCGCGAGGCCCAGGCGGTGGCGCGCGGGTACTTCGACGCGGACGGACTCGATCGTTTCATCGCGACGCGCCGCGCGCCCGTGACGGACGCCGAGTGTTACGAGAGCTGGGATCTCGCCGACGCGTTTGGTTTCGAACTGTGGCTGCGTGTATTCTTCGCGAATGAATCGCCGGGTCAGGCCGGACCGCGTCCACACGACCGCGTCGCCTGATCCCGCCGCCGCGCGCAAGCCGTACCGGACGCCGGAGCTCATCGTGCACGGCAGCGTGCGCAGCCTGACGCGCGGCAAGGCCGGCGGCAAGCAGGACGGCGGCGGCAAACCGAGAACGCGGACGAACGGCGGTCCGGCTTAGCATGCCGCGGCACTATCGCGTCTACGGCCTCACGCTGCGCACGCCGCTGTCGCTGCCGATTCCCGCGGCGCCGGTGTCCACGCACGCGGATCTTCTCTTGCGGCCGGCGCGCGCGGCCGAGTTTCCTTCCTCCGCCCGCCGGCCCCGCAGCTGGTTTCGCTATCGGGCGCTTCCGGACGGCGCCGCGCACCTCGAGTGGCGCGGGCTGTTCGAGTTTCTCGTCTCGCCGGACGGCGGCACCGTTCGCTACCGCCGGCTGGCGCGCGCGTCGGATCGCTCGTTGGGTACGTACCTGCTCGGGCACGTCCTGTCGTTTTCGCTGGTCGCGCGGGGCGCCGAGCCGCTCCACGGCACGGCCGTGACGGTTGGCGGCGAGGCGGTGGTGTTTCTGGGTGAGTGCGGCGACGGCAAGTCGACGCTTGGCGCCGCGATGATCCGGCGCGGCGCGAAGATGCTCAGCGACGATTTGATCGCGATCCATCGGCGCGGCCGATCGTGTCTCGTTCAGCCCGGCCCCGCGCGGCTCAAGCTGTACCGGCACGTCGCTCGCGCCGTTATCGGGCGCCGCCGCGAATGGCCGATGCACGCGGACACGGCGAAGCTGGTCGTGCCGGTGCGTGCCCGCGAGCGCGCACGCCGGCCGGTGCGCCTGCGCGCGTTCTACGTGCTCGCGCGTGGGCGTGACATCCGCATCGACACGCTCTCGCCCGGCGCGGCGGTCGTCGAGCTCTTGCGGTCGTCGTTCAATTTGACGGTGGACTCGCGCTCACGCGAACGGACGCGCTTCAAGCTCGCCGCGGCGCTCGCACGCTCGGTACCCGTCAAGCGGCTCACGTACCCGCGATCGCTCGCGGCGCTGCCCAAAGTGTGCGACACGGTGCTGCGTGATCTCAGGCTTTGAACCCAACGAACCCGCCTTCGCCGAGGCTACGGCGGGCAGGCCCAACGAACCCGCGTAGGATATTGAGAGCATGTCCCATTCCGCTGGTCCCCCGTTGCCGACGTTTCGTGAAGCTGCGTCGAGGCTCTCCGACATCGGCCGGCGCTTCTACGATCGCGGCTGGGTGATGGGCACCAGCGGCAACTTCAGCGCCGTGGTCTCGCGGCGTCCGCTGAAGCTCGCGATTACGTCGAGCGCCGCGCACAAAGGCCGGCTGGCGGCGGCGCAGTTTCTCCAGATCGACGCGCAGGGCAGCGTGATGGGCCCGCAGGCCCGGCCGCGCTCGAACGGCGCCGCGCGGCCGTCCGCTGAAACGCGCCTGCATCTCGAGATCGTCGACTTCCGCGGCGCGGGCGCCGTCTTGCACACGCATTCGGTTTGGAGCACGATACTTTCAGACCGCCACGCGAAGGCGAAAGGCCTGGCAATTGAGCAGTTCGAGATGCTCAAGGGCCTCGACGGCGTCGTTTCGCACGAGCATCGCGAGTGGATCCCGATCGTGCCGAACGATCAGGACATGACGCGGCTCGCGCGCGCGGTGCGCCAGGCGCTGAGCGATCATCCGTCGGCGCATGCCTTTCTGCTCGAGCGGCACGGGCTCTACACGTGGGGCGCGACGCTCGACGAGGCGGAACGGCACGTGGAGATCCTGGAGTTCTTGTTGGAAGTGTCAGGCCGCAAATGAGTTGGGGTCGGATCTCGGAGTGAGATCACACATGGCAATCGTCAACATCCCTGAAGAACACCGGTCGATTCGTGATGTGAACGACATCCGCACGTACCTTGCGTCGCGCGGGATCGAATACGAGAAGACCGAGCCGGGGACGCCGGTCCGGCCCGACGCGCCCGCGGACGAGCTGCTCGCCGCCTACAAGACGAAGATCGACGAGCTCAAGGCCCGCGGCGGGTACGTCACGGCGGATGTGATCGACGTGTTTCCGCACACGCCGAATCTCGACGCGATGCTCAACAAGTTCAACGCCGAACACTGGCACGACGAGGACGAAGTCCGGTTCATCGTCGAGGGTCACGGCCTGTTTCACATTCATCCGCCGGAAGGCCCGGTGTTCGCGATCGAGGTCGAGGCCGGCGATCTGATCCGCGTGCCGCGCGGCACGCATCACTGGTTCGATCTCTGCGCCGAGCGGCGCATCCGCGCGATTCGCCTCTTTCAGGACGTGTCCGGCTGGACGCCGCACTACACCGGCACGGGCGTCGACAAGCACTTCCAGCCGGTCTGCTTCGGGCCGGCGTACTTTCCGACGGGACGTCCGGGCCTGGCCGTTTGACGATTCGGCTCGCAGGTCGCGGCGTTCGCGTCGTGCTGCTCGACATCGAAGGCACGACCACGCCGATCGCGTTCGTCCACGACGTCCTTTTTCCGTTTGCCCGCACGCATCTGGACGCCTTTCTCCGCACCCACGCGGATGACGCCGCGCTGACCGAGGTACGCCGCCTGCTCGCGCGCGAATACGCCGACGATCTCGAACGCGGCGAAACCGTGCCGGAGAGCGCGTTCGACTCGAGCGGCGCCATCGTGCCGTACGTCGTGTGGCTGATGGATCGCGACCGGAAATCGCCCGGGCTCAAGCTGCTGCAAGGCCACATCTGGGAGGACGGCTATCGCCTGGGCCAGCTCCGAGGCCAGGTCTATCCAGATGTGCCGCCGGCGATCCGCCGCTGGCGCGCTGCCGGAATGCGCGTCGCGATCTACTCGTCGGGCAGCGAACTCGCCCAGCGCCGGCTGTTCGAATCGACCGAGCATGGCGATCTCACGCCGCTCCTGTCGGGATATTTCGACACTGGCGTCGGCGCGAAGGTCGCGCCCGAGAGTTACGCCCGGATTGCCGCCGCCCTCGACGTGCCGCCCGCCGCCATCCTGTTCGTGTCCGACGTCACAAGGGAGCTGACCGCCGCGCGGGCGGCCGGCGTGCAGGTCGTGCTGAGCGTCCGGCCAGGAAACTCAGCGCAGGCGGATAGCGATCAGTTCGAGCACGTGCAAAGCTTCGAGGAGCTTGGTGCAGAATAGCCCACGCATGATTTCGTCCAGATTCGCGTTGACGACGATCGTTCTTGTGGCCGCGACGGCAGTCGCGCCGGTCCGCGGTCAGCGAGGGCAGGCGCCCGCACCCGCGGCCGCAGCGGCGCCGGCGCCCGAGCGCTTCACGGTGCAATCCGACGGACACCCGATCGCGGTGTGGGCCCGCCGGCCGCCGACGCCCCGGGGATCGGTCGTGCTCGTGCACGGGCGCACGTGGAGCAGCCGGCCCGATTTCGATCTGCAGGTGCCGGGCCTGCAGCGGTCCGTGATGATGTCGCTCGCTGCACAAGGCTTCGCGGCGTATGCGGCGGACATGCGCGGGTACGGCGAGACGCCGCGCGACTCGACCGGATTCCTCACGCCGAAGCGCGCGGCCGCGGACATCGTGAACGTCGTCACGTGGGTCGGCCAGCAGCACGCGACGCTCCCCAAGCCGGTATTGATCGGCTGGTCGCGCGGCGCCGCGCAGGCCGAGCTGGCCGCGCAATCGGCGCCGACCAAAATGTCCGCGCTGGTGCTGTTCGGATTCGTGTTCGATCCCGATCTGCAGTTCGCCGACACCGAGGCGCCCGAGAAGCCCGCGCTCCTCAAGAACACCGCGGAAAACGCGATCAGCGATTTTCTGTCGCCGAAAATCACGCCGCCGATCGTCGTCCAGGCGTTCATCGAACAGGCGATGAAGGCCGATCCGGTGATGGCGGATCTCAAAAACGACACCGAGTTCAACGGCCTCAAGCCGGATCGCGTGAGCGTGCCGACGCTCGTCTTGTTCGGCGAGAACGATCCGGGCGTGGTGGCGGCCGATGCCGGCAAGTTCTTCGCGCATCTCGGCACGCCCGACAAGCAGATGGTCCAGCTGCCCGGCGCCGATCACTGCGCCCATCTCGAAGACACGCACGAGGCGTGGATTGCTGCGGTCGTGAATTTCATCAATCGGCCGCCCGCGCGGCGGTAGAGTGCTCTCGTGGGAGGTCCGATGCGTTCTCAGCTGAAGCTCGCGTTGGTGATCGCGGCGATCGCGCCGCTCGCGCTCTCGGCGCAGCGGCCGAGCACCGAGCCGTTCGATCCGCCGGGAACGTTTTCCATTCTCGGCTTCGATCCCGTGACGAACGAAATCGGCGCGGCGGTGCAGTCGCGCGTCTTTTCGGTCGGAAACGGGGTCATCTGGGCTGAGGCGGGTGTGGGCGCCGTTGCGACGCAAGCGGTCGTGGACGTCAGCTATGGACCGCAGGGTATCGCGCTGCTCAAGCAGGGCATGGCGCCCGCCGACATCATCAAGAAGATCTACGCGGACGATCCGGATCCGGGATATCGCGGACAAGCGTGGCCGAAAGCCGGACGGCAATTCGCGGTGATGAACGCCAAGGGCGAAGTCGCGGCGTTCACCGGACCGCAGGCGCCGGCGGAATCGGGCGACGCGCAAGGCAAGTACTGCTCCGCGCAAGGCAACACGCTTGGACGTCCGGACGGCGTGTGGCCGCCGAAGGATGGGACGAAGCCGAGTCTTGTGCCAGCCGCGATGGTGAAGGGCTTCGAGGACAGCGAGAAGAATGCCGCCGGGCAGCGACAGCACCTGTCGCTGCGCCTCGTCGCCGCGCTTGAAGCGGGTCAGCAGGCTGGCGGCGACAACCGCGGCCAGCAGTCCGCCGCGCTCATCGTCGTCAAGAAGGACGCCGGCGTGTGGCTCCACAACGACGTCGTCCTGCGCCTGCAGGTCGACGACAACGCGGAACCGATCAAAGAGCTGCGGCGGCTCGTTGAAAAATCCGGCGTCGCCGGCCGCGGACGCGGGAGAGGCGGCGACTGATCCTTGATTCGGTGAATTGGGCCATTGGGCCATTGAGCCATTGGGCTATTGGGCTATTGGATCGATCCATTCCCGCGCCCTGGTTCTGCGGAACGCCCGCGGCCAGCTGAAGCGACGCAATAGCCCAATGACCCAATAGCCCAATAACCCAATTCATGGATTCTTCCACGCGCATTCACGCCCCCGAGTTTCCCGCCGGCCTCGCCTGGTTCAACGTCGCGTCGCCGCTGTCCCTCAAGGCACTGCGCGGCAAGGTCGTGCTGCTCGATTTCTGGACGTACGGCTGCATCAACTGCCTGCACGTCATCCCCGACCTGAAGCGGCTCGAGGAGAAGTACGGCGCGGAGCTCGTCGTCATCGGCGTGCACTCGGCGAAGTTCACGAACGAGCGGCAGGGCGAGAATCTGCGGCGCATTCTCGTGCGGTACGACGTCGATCATCCGGTCGTCAATGACGAGCGATTCGAGATCTGGCGATCGTACGGCGCGCGCGCGTGGCCGACGCAGGTCCTGATCGATCCCGAAGGCTACGTCGTCGGCACGGCCTCGGGTGAGGGCAACGGCGACGCGTTCGACCGCGCGATTGCCGCCGTCGTTCACATCTTCGACGAGCAGGGCAAGATCGATCGCACGCCGATCGCGACCTCGCCCGAGCGCGAGCGGCTCGAGATGGGCACGCTCGCGTTTCCGGGCAAAGTGCTCGCAGACGAAGCGTCGAACCGCCTGTTCATCGCCGATTCCAACCATCACCGCGTGTTGATGTGCTCCCTCGAGGGCCAGGTCCTCGATGTCGCGGGCTCCGGCGCGGCCGGGTGGGTCGACGATGCGTTCGAGCAGGCGCGGTTCTACCGGCCGCAAGGCCTCGCGCTCGACGGCAGCACGCTGTTCGTCGCGGACACGGAGAACCACCTTGTGCGTGCGGTCGATCTCGCGGCCCAGCGCGTCACGACGGTCGCCGGCACCGGGCGGCAGGCGGCGTGGGGCGGCATGGGCGGGGCGGCCCGTGAGACGTCGCTGAGCTCGCCGTGGGACCTGCAGCTCGCGTCACGCTTGCTCTTCGTCGCGATGGCGGGCCTCCATCAGATCTGGATGCTCGATCTCGATCAGGCGCTGGTGATGTCGTACGCCGGATCCGGCCGCGAGGCGCGCGTCGATGGTCCGGCCGACGAGGCGGCGTTTGCGCAGCCGTCCGGCCTCTCGCTCGATCGTTCGACGCTGTACGTCGCGGACAGCGAGTCGAACATCATCCGCGCGATCGCGCTGCCGCCGTCGAACGACGTGCGGACGCTGGTGGGCGGCGATCTCTTCGAATTCGGCGACACGGACGCCTCGGGCGACGACGTCCGGCTGCAGCATCCGCTGGGTGTCGCGTGGGCGGCCGGGGCGCTCTACATCGCGGATACGTACAACCACAAGATCAAGCGGCTCGATCCCAGGACGCGCAAAGTGACCACGTTCGCCGGCACGGGCGAAGCGGGCAGGGCGGACGGACCGGCGGACAAGGCGCGCTTCTACGAGCCTGGCGGGTTGTCGGCGACGTCGACGTCGCTTTACGTTGCCGACACGAACAACCACGCGATCCGCTGCGTGTCGCTGGCGAACGGGACCACCACGACGCTCGAGATTCGCCCTCGTGTCATGATCGACGAGTGACCGACCTCAATCCTCAAGCAAAGCAGATGGCGGACGAGTCGATGGTCCGCAATCTCGCGGCGCAGGCACAGGCGATCTGGCCGCAAGAGATCCAGCTGTTCCGTCGGTACAATCTTTCGGGCGAGCTGCGGATCCTCGACGCGGGCTGTGGCACGGGCGAGATCACGTTCCGCCTGGGCGAGCTGTATCCGCAGGCGTTCGTCCTCGGCGTCGACGTCATTGACGCGCATCTCGCCCTGGCCCGCACACGCTCCGCGCCGCTGGGATCGCGGATGACGTTCGAGCACCAGAGCATTTTCGAGCTCGACGCGCCGGACCGCACGTTCGATCTCGTCGTCTGCCGCCACGTGCTGCATTCGATCCCGCATCCCGGCCGCGTGATCGCCGAGCTTGCGCGGGTGACCCGGCCGGGCGGCCGGCTGCACCTGATTCCCGAGGACTACGGCATGCTGCACTTCCAGCGCGGCGCGCTCGATCCGCGGCGATTCTGGCACGACGTGCCGGCGGCGTTCGGCGAGAAGACTGAAACCGATCTCTTCATCGGCCGCGATGCGCACGAGATCCTCGTGCGGCTCGGCTTGAAGGAAATCTCGGTGGACTACGTCGTCGTGGACACCGTCCGCGTGCCGCGCGAGACGTTCGCGTCGATCATCACGGCCTGGCGCGACGGGTACGTGGACCCGATCGTCGAGTACACGATGCTGTCGCGCGAGGAAGCCACGGCGTACTTCAACCAGATGATCTCGGACATCCGCGCTCCGGCGAAGTACGGTGTCTGGATGGTGCCCGTGGTCGCCGCGCGAGTGCCTTAGTCGGTCCGAAGCGCGACGGTCGGATCGACGCGCGAGGCCCGACGCGCCGGCAGCCAGCCGGCGAGCAGCCCCACGATCGCGAGCGACGCGGCGGCGCCGATGATCGTCCACGGATCGCGCGACTGGACGCCGTAGAGCAGCGACGCGACGTACTTGACGAGCCACAGGCTCAGGCCCACGCCGACGGCCACACCGATCCCGACCAGCCAGCCGACGCGCTGCAACACGAGCTGGACGATGGCGGCGCGAGTCGATCCGAGCGCGAGCCGGATCCCGATCTCCGCGCGCCGCCGGCCGACGGCGTAGGCCGTCACGCCGTACAGCCCGAGGCCGGACAGCACGAGCGCGAGCGCGCCGAAGAAGCCCGCCAGCATCGCGACCAGCCGTTCCTGCCGGAGGGAGGCGCCGAGCTGATCGGAGAGCGGCCGGAACGTCAGCGCCACCGCGCCGTCGACGTTGAGCAGGGCAGTCGCGAGCGCGCGCGACAGCTGCGCCTGTGATCCGCCTTGCGCGCGCACCGTCAGCGCGATGTCCGTGTCCTTTTCACCCGACTGCGCCAGCGGCACGTACATCGTCGGCGCGAGCTCAGAGCGCAGCGTGCTGTAGACCGTGTTCTCGACCACGCCGATGATCTCGATGGACGCCTTGCCTGCCGGCGGTTCGTCGCGCGTGATGTGCCGGCCGACGGGATCGACGCCAGGAAAGAACCGGCGCGCGAACGTCTCGTCGACCACGGCGACTTTGGACCCGCCGGGGCGATCGTGGTCGCTGATGTCACGGCCGCCCTTCAGCCGCACGCCGTAGGTCGCGAACCAGCCCGGCGTCACAGCGTTCATCCAGGAGACCCGCTTGTCGCGTGGCAGCGTCATGCCATCCGGCGGATCGATCAATGTGTTCCATCGGACGTTGCCGACGGGCGTGACGACGGAGGCGGTCGCGCTCGCGACGCCGGGAGTCGCGGCGGCACCCTCCCGCAGCCGCTCGAACAATTCGAGCCGGCCCTCGGGCGGCACCTGGCTGCGCGCCACGTTCGCGCGCACGACCATCAGGGGCTCGG
Organism: Vicinamibacterales bacterium; assembly: GCA_035279905.1. GTDB lineage: Bacteria > Acidobacteriota > Vicinamibacteria > Vicinamibacterales > SCN-69-37 > DATEGZ01. Next base: position 4,632 of record DATEGZ010000091.1, on the reverse strand, counting down.
GATCGAACCCGGGGTTCCGCATCGCGAGCGACGCAAACGTGTGCACGAACAAGCCGGCGGCGACCACGAGCGCGAGCGACAGTGCGACCTGCGCGACGACGAGCATGTTGCGCACGCCGAGGCGGCTGTCGCCGGTCAGTCCGCGGCCGCGCTCCTTGAGCGCGTCGCTCGGCACGATCCGGCCGACGCCCAGCGCCGGCGCCAGGCCGAACAGCAGCGCGGTGAGCGTCGCGACGGCGGTCGTGAAGATCAGGATGCGCCAGTCGATCGCGAGATCGAGCGTGACGCGATTCGTCATCGTCGTCAGCTGCCGCACGAGCAGCTGGCTGCCCCACTGCGCGATCAGGAGGCCGCCGGCGCCGCCGGCCGCGGCGAGCAGCAGGCTCTCGAGCAGGAGCTGCCGCGCCAGCCGCCAGCGCGTTGCGCCGAGCGCGAGACGCACGCTGAGCTCGTGGCGGCGCGCGGTCGCGCGCGCGATCAGCAAGTTCGCGATGTTCGCGCACGCGATGACGAGCACGAGCCCGACGACGACGAGCAGTATCGTCAGCGGCTGCTGAAACCGCGCGCGCAAGTCTGATTCGCCGTTCGACGCGCGGATGAGCGTGAACGGCTCCTTCAGGAAGTTGTTCTGCTCTTCCTTCGGCCAGTCGAGCGGGACCGTGGCCTCCTTGATGGCCGGCTGCACGCCGCGCAGCGCCTGCGTCGCCTGATCCATCGTCTGTTCGGGCTTCAACCGCGCCATGACGTCGAGCCACCACGCCGCGCGGACGTCGAGGATATTGGCGGCGCCGCGCAGGACGGCGTTCGCGGAGAGGGGAATGATCACTTCGGCGGACCACCCGATCTCCGGCCCCATGAATCGCGGCGGCAGCACGCCGATGATCGTGAAGGGCTTGCGCGCCAGAGTGATCGGCTTGCCGACGATGTCCGCCGCTCCGCCGAAGCGCTTCTGCCAGAAGTCGTAGCCGATCACCGCCACGGGGCCGTCGGGGCCTCCGCCGCGTGCGTCGTCCACCTTCGTGAACGTGCGGCCGATGAGCGGCTTGACGCCGAGGACGTCGAAGAACCCGCCGCTCGCGAACGCGCCGTACGCGAAGTCGCTTTCGCCCTGCATCGACAGATCGAAGCGCGAACTGCTCCAGGCGAACGCGCCGTCGAATACCTGATCCTGCCGGTCGCGGACTTGCTCCCAGATGGGATTTGTCCACGGGCCGCCGTCGATCTGGACGAGGCGCTCCGGCTCGTGCACCGGCAGCGGCTTGTAGACGAGGCTGTTGAGGATCGAGAACAGCGCGGTGTTGGCGCCCACGCCGAACGCGAGCGACAGCACCGCGATGACGGTCACGACGGGCGTCGCCCGCAACGAGCGCCAGGCATCGCGAACGTCGGCGCGCAACGAAGACATGAGCACTCCTTGGCGGTGTGGGCGCGGCTCCTGGGTCCGCGCGGCCGCGAGATGTTCGACGAGCGAGTACCAGACGACGTCCGCGACGGACGTGAGCCAGAACGAGATGCGCGCCCGCCAGCCGGCCTGACGCGCGAGCTCGTAGTCCTGCGTGAGCGCGTCGTGCATCCCCGCCTCGAAGCGCTCGCGGAAGCGGCGCGGGTACGCGCAGAGCAGCCACCCGAGCGCGCGCTCGCTGGTCCGCTCGGTCGGCATCGTCTCGCTCACAGCGATCCCTTGCGCGAGATCGGCCGCAGGGCGCCGACGGAGGCTGCCAATTCAGCGAGCCGCTGCTTTTCGGCGGCGAGCAGCTTCTGGCCCCGCGGCGTCAGGCGGTAGTGCGCGCCCCGGCGCGGGTCGGCGTCGGCGGGCCGGCGTGCCGCCTCCGCGACGAGGCCGGCGTCGATGAGCTTCGACAAATGCCGGTAGAACGAGCCTGTTCGCAGCGGTACGAGGCCCTGTGACCGTTCGCGGACCGCCTGCATTACGGCGTAGCCGTGGCTGTCGTGGTCGGCCAGCGCCAACAGGATGTAGAAGACGGCGGGTTTGAGCGGCGACGATATGTCCATATCGGATATGTCCGAATCAGACGCATCCTATCAGACGCCGCTCGGCCGCCCGCGGTTGGCTCGCGGCATGGGGCCATGGGGCCATTGGGTCATTGGGTCATTGGGCCATTGGGTCATTGGGTCATTGGGCTATTGGGTCATTGGGTCATTGGGTCATTGGGCTATTGGGTCATTGGGCTATTGAGGCGGTAAAGTGTCGCCATGTCGAAGCGACTTGCTCGAGTGCTCTGTGCCGTCGGTGCCATGGTCATCGCGTGTATCGAGCTTCCGAGCGCGCAGCGCGGGACCGTCGGCAATGGCATTCGTCAGTTCGTCAAGGTTGACGCTGCCGTCGTCGCGATCACACACGTGCGCGTGATCGATGGCACCGGCGCCCCAGCGCGCGACGACCAGACGCTCGTCATCCGCGACGGCAACATCTCGGCAATGGGCGCGTCAGCCAGCGTGACGGCGCCGGAAGGCGCGACCGTGATCGACGGCACCGGCAAGAGCGTGATGCCCGGCATGGTCATGGTCCATGAGCACCTGTATTACCCGACCGGCCCTGGCGTCTACGGCCAGCTCGGCGAGAGCTTCGTCCGCCTCTACCTGGCCGGCGGCGTGACGACGATGCGCACGGGCGGCAACGTGAACGGGTTCATGGACTTCGTGCTCAAGCGCCGCATCGAGGCCGGCGAGGTCCCCGGGCCGGCGATGGACGCGACCGCGCCGTACCTCAACGGGCCGAACACTTTCCTGCAGATGAACGCGCTCAAGGACGCCGACGACGCCCGCCGGCAAGTGAACTACTGGGCCGACATGGGCGCGACGTCGTTCAAGGCCTACATGCAAATCACGCGCGCCGAGCTCGCCGCGGCCGCCGACGAAGCGCACAAGCGCGGGCTCAAGATCACCGGCCACCTGTGTTCGGTCACCTACGCGGAGGCCGCCGCCGCGGGCATCGACAACCTCGAGCACGGGTTCATGGCCGCGACCGACTTCGTGCAGAACAAGCAGCCAGACGCGTGTCCTGGGCAAGGCACGGGCCAGCAGACGATCGCCGCGCTCGATCCCGAGGGCGCGCCGTTCAAGACGCTGGTCAAGCTGCTGGTCGACAAACACGTGACGCTCACGTCGACGATGACCGTGTTCGAGACGTTCACGCCGGGCCGTCCGGTGCCGCCGGGACTCGACGTGCTCATGCCGGAGCTGGCGCAGCAGTTCATCGGCGCGTACGCGCGCGCGCAGGCCAATCCGAACTCGGTCTACAAGACGCTCTTTCCGAAAGGCATGGCGCTCGAGCGCGCGTTCGCGCGCGCCGGCGGCACGCTCATCGCCGGCACCGACCCGACGGGATCAGGCGGCGTGATTCCCGGATACTCCAACCAGCGCCAGCTCGAGCTGCTCGTCGAGGAAGGCTTCACGCCGCTCGAGGCGATCCAGATCGGCACCTCGAACGGCGCGAAGTACCTCGCGCGCGACGCGCGCGTGGGAACGATCGCGATCGGCAAGCAGGCGGACCTCGTACTGCTCGCCGGCAATCCCGCGGCGACCATCGCCGACGTGCGCAAGGTCGAGACGGTGTTTCGACAGGGCGTCGGCTACGACCCGGTCAAGCTCATCGACTCGGTCAAAGGCAAAGTCGGGCTCTGGTAATCAGTGCCCGCCCCGCCCGCGTCCCACCGCGCCTGACGTCGGCGGCTTGTGCGGGAGCTTGTCGTCGCGGTTCGCCGTGAGGAACGCGAACGCCGCGGCAATCGTCGCATTACGCCGCATGTCCTCCGGCTGGAGCCGCTCGTAGCTGTCCAGGTTCGTGTGGTGCGTCATCGTGTCGTACTCGATCGAATCCTGGATGAACTGGAAGCCGGGCAAGCCGATCGCATCGAACGACAGGTGATCGGTTCCTCCCGTGTTCGCGATCGTCAGCGTCGTCATGCCGATCGATCGGAACGGCGCCATCCACTCGCGGAAGATCGGCGCGACGGCGTCGTTACCCTGCAGGTACACGCCGCGAATCGCGCCCGTGCCGTTGTCGATGTTGAAGTAGCCCGCGAACTTCGCCGCGTCCGGCAGGAGCGTCGGAGGCGGAGGCGGACCCGCGGGCGCTGGACCACCGCGGCCGCCGCCGGGAGGCGGCGTGCCGAAGTGACGTGAGACGTAGTCGCGCGATCCGAGCAGTCCCTGTTCCTCGCCGGTCCACAGTCCAATTCGCACGGTCCGCCGCAGACGCACGCCCGACTGCTTGAGGATGCGCATCGCTTCGAGCATCGCGCCCGAGCCCGCGCCGTTGTCGGTGGCGCCGGTCGATGCGTGCCACGAGTCGAAGTGCGCGCCGAGCATCACGATCTCGTCGGCCTTGTCCGTGCCGGGAATCTCACCGACGACGTTGAACATCGGCGGGTTCGGCGTGTACGTGTTCTTGATGTCCGCTTCGATCGTGACGGGCATGCCCTTGGCGAGAATGCGCGCGATGCGGCCGTACTGTTCAGCAGGAATCACGATCGCCGTGAGGCCGGTCGTGGGATTGGTCGTCGACCCGCCGCCGATCGTGTAGATGCCGTGTCCGCGTGGGGCCGTCGAGAGCGTGCCGAGCACGCCTTCGTTCTTCAGCCACGTCGTGCGATTGAACGGCGTACCGCC
>DATEGZ010000090.1:0-6948 GCA_035279905.1 Vicinamibacterales bacterium | reverse complement strand
ATCGTGCGGCCGCCCTGGCCGAGGGCCTGCGAGAGCGCCGGGCGCGACGTCTGCAGCGCCGGCACCAGGCTGAAGAGCAGCGCGCACGCGAGCGCGGCGACGAGCGTGACGCCAGCGAGCCGCCAGTCGACCGCAATCTGGCTCCAGCCGGGAATGAACCGTTCGATCCGCGCCGGCATCGCCGCGCGCATGGCGTTCAGTGAGATCCACGCCATCCCGAGCGCGAGCGGTACCGCCGGCAGTCCGAGCACCAGGCTCTCGACCGCGAACTGACGCAGCACGTGGCTGCGGCTCGCGCCGATCGCGAGCCGCACGGCTGTCTCGCGCTGGCGATCCCAGCCGCGCGCGATCAGCAGGTTCGCGATGTTCGTGCCGCCGATGAGCAGCACGAGCAGCGCTGCGACCTGAATCATCGCCACCACCTGCGGTGATCCGTCGTCTTTCATGCCGTCGGCGAGCGTTCGAACATTCGCCGTGAGCCCGTCGTTGTCGTGCGAGTACGTCGCCCGCATGCGCGTGTAGAGCGCCTGGATTTCCTGGTGCGCCTGCGCGATCGTCACGCCCGGCGCCAGCCGGCCGAACGCTGTGAGCGATCGGTCCTTGCGATTCGCGGCGCTCTCCGCGGTGTGCGGAAAGGGCGCCCACACGTCAGCGCTGTTTGGAAACATGAACCCTTCCGGCGCGATGCCCACGACGGTGTAGTTCTCACCGCCGATCCGGATCGGCTGGCCGACGACGTCGAGCCGCGCGCCGAAGCGTCGCTTCCACAACCGGTCGCCCATGACGACGACGTGCGCGGCGCCGGGCGCTTCGTCGGCCTCGGACAGAAACCGGCCGGCCCTGGGGACCAGGCCGAACATCTCGAAGAAATCTCCGGTGACCAGGAACCCGAGCACGCGCTCCGGCTCGCTGCCGCCGGCGAGGTTCACTTCCCACCACTCAAAGACGGCGAGCGGCGTGACGCTCTTCGCCTCGTGCCGCCACTCGTAGAAGTTCGCCGGCGCGACGGACTCGCGGCTGTAGGTCGAGGTTGGCGACTGCTCGGAGAGCATCACCAACCCGTCGACGTTCAACCCCGGCAGCGGATGCAGGATGAACGCGTTGACGAGCTGAAAGGCCGCGGCGTTGACGCCGAGCCCGAGCGCGAGCGTCAGCACAATCGCGGCGGCAACGAGCGGCTGCCTGGCCTGTGCCCGGACGGCGCGAACGACTTCGCGGCGAAAGGTGAACATGGGTCGATCTCCGAGAAACAGGAAAGCGCGGATCGCAGACCAGGCGCCGGCCATGCGATCGCGGACGCGGTCGCCCGCGAGCGCGAGCGCCTGAAGCCAGTACCACGCGTGCGCGATCGCGCGGCCGCGCTCGGCGGCGAGCGCGGCGTGTTCTTCGCGCAGGTCACCCGAGGTCACGTCGGCCCACGCGTCGTGCTTCGCGATCACCTTGATCAGCCATTCGGCGAGGCGAGGCGGCGCGGGGATCGAGCTCACCGGCGTTCCAGCAGCGACTCGAGGCCGGTCGAGAGCTCTGCGAGGACGTCGCGCGCGGCGCGGAGCGCGTCGAGCCCGGCGGGCGTGACGGTGAAGTAGCGGCGCGGGCGGCCGCCGCGCACGGCGAGCGACTCGCCGAGCTTCGAGCTGACGAGGCCCTTGGCTTCGAGCCGATCGAGCGACGTGTAGAGGGCGCCGCGCGCGACGCGCCGCCGAGAGCGCTCGGCCAGCACGCGGCGGATCGGCACGGTGTACCCGTCGTCGCCGCACTGAAGGATCGCGAGGAGGATGAGCTGTTCGAGCTCGCCGAGGTAGGGCGCGGGCGTCTTCATTGCCTGCATTGTAGTCAAATACGAGTTCGGGCGCGGACAGGTTCGAACCCAAACGGCGACTTGACTGGTCGGAGTTAAGGGGGCTATCGTGGTCGCGCTAATCGAGACGCGTCTCATTTAACGCTCAACGCCGCCACGCGGTCACACCATCATGATCCCCGCACTCATCATCACGCTGCGCGAAGGCCTCGAGGCGTTTCTCATCGTCGCGATCAGCGTCGCGTATCTGAAGAAAACCGGCCGCCAGAACCTGATCCCCGCCGTGCAACTCGGCATCGTCCTGTCCGTGGCGTTGAGCCTCGGCCTCGGACTGTGGCTGATGCGCGGCAGCAATCAGTCGTTGTGGGAAGCCGTGCTCGCGCTCGTCGCCGCCGCGCTCGTCGGATCGCTTGTCGTCTACATGTGGCGCGCCGGCAAGCGCATGAAGCGCGAGATCGAAGGCCGGCTCGAGCGCTCGGCCTCGCGCGCCGGATGGGCCGCGTTCGCCGGCGTGATGGGCTTTACCGTGCTGATGATCACGCGCGAGGGCATGGAGACCGCGCTGCTGATGGTGACGCTGCTCTTCCAGGTGAAGCAGTTCAACGTGCTCGCCGGCGCGCTTGTCGGCACAGCGGCGGCCGCGTGCGTCGCGTGGCTCTGGTCGCGGTACGGGCAGCGCGTCAACCTCGCGCGCTTCTTCCAGGTCACCGCGGTGTTCCTCGTCGTCTTCGTCGTGCAGCTCGTAATCTACGGCTTCCACGAGTTGACGGAAGCCAACGTCGGCATTCCGAACGCGCAGGTGCTGCACGATCTCACGGAGCCGTACGGGCCGGACGGCCGCTACGGGCACCTCTTGACATATTTGCTGGTCGCGTTGCCGATGGGCTGGCTGCTGGTCTCGAACCTGTTTCAGCGGCGTCCGCAGGTGTCCGCGCGCTGACGCGTCAGAGCTTGCTCTCGCGGCCGCCGAGCGCGTCGAGCAGACGCTGCACGGCTTCGGTCCCGTCGCCGTCGAGCTCGTTGAACTTCACCGCAAATCCCATCTTCGGCTCGACGTACGCGACCTTCCCCACAAACGTCATCGACAAATCCTTGCCGAAGGTGATCGTCACGTGCGTTTCATCGCCGGCCGAAGGTGTCGCGAGTGTCTGGACAAAGCACCCGCCAAGACTCACGTCGCTGATCCGGCAGCTGCTCCCGCCCGACGCGCCGCGCCAACTACCCTCGAACGGGCGCGTGACCCGTTTGTGTTGCCGCCGCTCTTGATTCAAGGTGCCTCGCAGCGTACCACGCTTGCCGCGCCGAAGCCGAAGGCGAAGGCGGGCCTTGCCTCGGTAAGATGGTGACCATGATGACGCTGTCCCTCGACTGGCTGGGCGAGTTGCATTTCAAGAACAGTGAGGGCTCTCCCGCGATCGACCTCCACAGCTCCAGCCCAGGAGTAGCATCGCCCCCGCAAGCGCTCGCCTACGCGACGATGGCGTGCATGGGGATGGACGTGGTGCACACGATTCAGCGTGGACGCCACAACCTGCGCGCGATGTCGATCAAGTTCGAGGGCGAGCGCGCGGCCGAGCATCCGCGCCGGTTCATCTCGATGCGCATGCACTTCGACATCACCGGCGTCGTCGCCGATCACGTCGTCGAACGCGCGATCGAGTTGTCGCGGACGAAGTACTGCTCCGTGTGGAACACGCTCAAGGAAGACGTGGCGCTGACGACGACGTTTGAAGTCAAAGGCCCGTCAACTTAGAACTTCAAACTTTGAACTTCGAACTTCAAACTTGATCCGCAATCCACTTTCGACGCTTCCCCGTAGTACCCTCCTAGCGGGAAACCCCGCCGGACTGTGACGACAGACGTGAGCACCGAGGTCGATCCGACGCTGGTTCGCGCCGTCGCGGGGGGATCCGCAGAGGCGCTCGGCACGCTGTACGACCGCCATGCGGGGGCGGTGTACGGGCTGGCCAAGCGGATCCTGGCCCGTCAGGAGGACGCGGAAGAAGTCGTGCAGGACGTGTTCGCGCAGGTCTGGCGCGACGCGCCACGGTACGATGCGAGCCGGGCGACCGTCGCCGGCTGGATCATGGTGCTCGCGCGGACCCGCGCCATCGACAGGCTGCGCGCCCGGCGCGCGCGCCCCGATCAGCAGGACGGGATCGAGCCGGCGCAGGCGCCGCCGCTCGTGGCTGCGGGCCAGGATCCGGAACACGCCGTGATCTCGAACGAAGCGTCGTCGAAGGTGCGTGCGGCGTTCGACGCGCTGCCCGAATCGCTCAAGACGCTCGTCGAGCTCGCGTACTTTCAGGGGTTGACGCATTCGGAAATCGCGGGGCAGACGGGCGTCCCGCTCGGCACGGTCAAGACGCGCTTGCGCACCGCGGTGGCGTCGCTGCGCCTGGTGCTTTCGGCATGACACACACACTCTTCGAAGAGTCGGTGGCGGCCTACGCCGTGGGCGCGCTCGACGCAGACGAGCGTCGCGCGTTCGAGGCGCACCTCGCGTCCTGCCCGAAGTGCGCGGCCGAGCTGGCCGAGCTGCGCCGTGTGACGACAGGACTGGCCATGTCGGTCGAACGAGTCGCTCCTCCTGCCGATCTGAAAGCGCGCACGATCGCGCGCGCGACTGGACAACCCCAGGCGAAGATCGTGCGGGACACGTCGGCGCAGGCGCCGCCGGTGGCCATCGTGCACAGCGAACCGGCGCGCGGGTCGATGTCGCTCGCCTGGCTCGCGGCGGCCGCGGGCGTCGCGGTCGCGATTGGCGCGGGCGTCTACGCGTGGTCGCTGCGATCGCAGCTGAACTCGGTTCAGCAAGTCGCGGCCCAAGCGACGTCGCAAGCCGAACGCCTGCGCGCCGAGCTCGTTTCGTCGCGGCAGGAATCCGCGAAGATGGCGCAGACGCTCGGCGTCCTCGGCGCGCCCGACGTCGTCCGTGTGGAGTTGAAAGGGCAGGGCGATTTGACGACCGCGTCCGCGCAGGTCTACTGGAGCGCGACGCGCGGCCTGCTCGTGCTGAACGCCAGCAACCTGCCGGCGATCGATCGCGATCGCGTGTTCGAGTTGTGGGCCGTGCCGCCGGGCGCCGGCGCCGCGCCGCTGCCGGCGGGCCTCTTCCGCGTCGATCAGGCCGGGTTCGTCACCGTGGTTTCCCCGCCGCCCGCGACGTTCCCTGCGGCCGACGCGTTCGCGATTACCGTCGAGCCGACGGCCGGATCGGCGCAACCGACGAGCGGAATTATTCTGGTTGGGAAGACAAGGAAAAGCTAGAGATCAAGTTGGAAGTTCGAAGTACGAAGTTCGAAGTTGCAGAACGAACACTGCGACGGTGTGCGTTCCGAAACTTCAAACTTCGAACTTCAAACTTCGAACTTGATCGTTTACTGCCTGGTGCCTGATCCCGCTGCGACCGGAAGGTCGTTCCAATTCATGATCGAGTTGAACATCATGTTGAACTCGCCGAAGTTCTGCCAGCGGTAGACGGGGTTGCTCGAGAAGAGCAGGACGCGGCCGTGGCCGTGGTAGGCCTCGGGGATGTCGATCGCGAACGGCTGATTCTTGATCTCGTCCGGGCTGCGCATCATGCCGCTCAGCACCGAGTCGGCGCCGCCGACGTAGCGCGCGAGCACGCTGTTCTGGTCCGGCACGCCGACGCGCAGCAGCGGACCGCCGAGATATTTCACCGGCACCATTTTGTCCGCGTAGCCGTAGAACACCGGATGCTCCGGCCGCACGATCTCGCTCTCGATGATCGGCCGCGGCGCGTAGAAGTTCTGCGACGTGCGATCCGACCACGAGTCGATCGTGTGCGCGAAGCCGAACTCCGTCGCGAAGGTCACCGCCTGGCCGGCCGTGATGAGCGTGCCGCCCTGGTCGAGGAACTTCGCGAACTCGTCCACGGCCTTCTGGCCCATGCCGCCGCTGATGTCGGGCGATGAGCCGTAGTCGCCGAGGAACTTGTACTTCTCGGTCTTCTCGTACGGCACGGGACGGGACGCCGGCGCCTGGAGCGAGGCCGTCCGGCCCAGGTTCTGCGCCGCCATGATGATCACGTCGTACTTGCCGCGCAGGTTGCCCGGCGTGACCTGCTCCTTGAAGATCAGGTCGTAGGGAATGCCGAGCTTGTCGAACGAGAAGCGGTACCAGCCGAGATCCTGCGTGTTGTTCCACGAGGAGTAGATCGCGATGCGCGGCGCGTCGCCGTCGTGCATCGGCACAGAGGGCAGCTCGGAGAGCGCGACCGCGGTGAGGCCGTACTTCTCGACCGCCGCGCGCGTGTCGGCGCTGACCGCGCCGGCAATCACGAACGATCCCGCCGGGAACTCGACGCCGTTCGCCGTGAAGCTCTTTTCTGCGATCTTCATCGCGACGCCCTTCAGGGCGTAGCGGAACGAGATCATGTTGTTCGAGCCGTAGTGCGCGACCGCGAGGCCCGCGCTGCCCGATCCGGCGACCGATCCCTTGGCTTTGAACTCCGGCACGAGCGGCGCGTTCGCGTCGAGGATCGCCTTGTCGGTCACTTCTTTGACGTCCACGAGCGTCGCCAGCCCTTGCGTCCAGCCGCTGTCGTCGTAGGTCGTCAGCGTCGCGTCCGGATAGACCTGTTTGCGGAGCAGCGTCCGCGCGAGACGGCCGTACGGCTGATCCGTCTTCACGAGGAACGAGCCGGCCGGATACGTCTCGTTGCCGACCTTGAGCTCGGCGGAAATCCGTCCGACCTCGATGCCCTGCATCCGCAGGATGCCGATGAGCGTCTCGAGCTTGGTCATGTCGCGGTTCGGCATCAGCACGAACGCGAACGGCGGCTCGGTCTTGCCCATGTCGATCGAGTTCTGGGTCTTGCGATAGAAGTTCTCGACCACCAGGTTCGGGAACGTCGAGGTCAGCTGGAGCGCGGAGAGGACGCCCGTCTCCATGTAGTTCGTGTTGTCGCGGCGCGAGAAGTTTGCCGTCGCGCCGGGAGGCACCGGCAGCCCCTGGTACCACTGGCGCGTGTTCGGGTTGGCCGGGCCTCGGCCGAATCCGCCCGGGGTCCCGGCCGGGACGCTGTTCGCCCCGCCCGGACCGCCCGGTCCGCCGGGACGTCCCCCGCCCTGGAACTGCTGAATGGCCGCCGCGGCCTGCTGGGTGCCTGCGCCGCCCAATTCCCC
>DATEGZ010000089.1:0-24024 GCA_035279905.1 Vicinamibacterales bacterium | reverse complement strand
CAGCAACAACGCCGGCATGAACGCCTACTACGACGCCACGGCGATGACCGAAGCCGAGTGGGAGCGCGTCTTTGCCGTCGATCTCAAGGGCGCGTGGCTCTGCGCGAAGCACGTGCTGCCCGGCATGACCAGGCGTGGCCGCGGATCCATCGTCAACATCGCGTCGATCCACGCGTCGCTCACGATTGCGGGCATGTTTCCGTACGCCGCGGCGAAATCCGGCCTCGTCGGCCTCACGCGGAGCCTGGCGCTCGACTACGCGCCCAGAGGGATTCGGGTCAACGTGGTCTCGCCCGGCTGGACGCGCACGCACCTGGTGGACGAATGGTTCGCTCGCCAGGAAGATCCCGCGGCGGCCGAGGCCGGCATCCTGCGCGCCCATCCGATGAAGCGGATCGCCGTGCCCGAGGAAGTGGCCAGCGTCGTGGCATTCGTCGCGTCGGACGAGGCGTCCGCGATGACCGGCGCAGAAATCCGCGTTGACTGCGGCCTGGGGGCGCAATTTGCGACATGAGCGCTGACTCCGTTCTGAAACAACTCAAACTCCCGGCGCGCGATGCCTACGACCTGCCCTCGTCCGCCAAACGCTTCGCGGATGGCGGGCAGTACCGCATCGAGATTCCTTCGTGCGAAGGGCCGAAGGCGATGCAGGCCGTCGTCGCCGAGGCGGCGGCGCGCAAGATCAGCATTCACCGCGTAAGTCAGGGCAGCGGCATCATGCTGCAGACCGACGACGAGATCCGCGAGATGCTCGCGCTGGGCAAACAGCACGGCATCGAGGTGTGCCTGTTCGTCGGGCCGCGCGCGAACTGGGACACGGGCGTGCAGGCCGCGTCGACCAACGGCCGTGTGCTCGGATCGTCGCTGCGGGGCGCGGACCAGCTCGCGTTCGGAATCGAGGACGTGCTGCACGGCGCGAGCCTGGGACTGCGATCGATTCTCGTCGCGGATCTCGGGCAGCTGCAGATCTTCGGACACATGAAGAAGACCGGCGATTTGCCGGCCGACTTCGTGCTGAAGATCTCGGTGACACTGGCGGCGGCGAATCCCGCGACCGCGCGGCTGATGGAAGATCTCGGCGCCACATCGATCAACCTGCCCGTCGACCTGTCGCTGCCGCAGATCGCCGCGATCCGCCAGGCGATCGACACGGCGATCGACTTCTACGTCGAGGCGCCGGACGACTTCGGCGGCACCGTGCGTCACTACGAGGCCGCCGAGCTCGTGCGGATTGCCGCGCCGATCTACCTCAAATACGGCCTGCGGAACGCGCCTGGGCTGTACCCGGCCGGGCAGCACATCGAGTCGACGGTCATCGCGCTCTCGCGCGAGCGCGTGCGGCGCGCGGCGATCAACCTGGCCATGCTCGCGAGGCAGTACCCCGACGCCAAGGCCTCGCCGATCGGAGGGCGCGCGTGAAGATCACAGCCGCCCGCGCCACCGTCGTCGGCACACCGTGGCGGGAACTCGTGTTCCTCGAGCTCGAGACCGACACCGGGCTCGTGGGCACGAGCGAAGTGCGGATGGTGAGCCGCACCGACACGCTGCTCGCGTGCCTCGACGAGCTCGCGCCCCGGCACGTGATCGGGACCGACCCGTTCGACGTCGAGCGGCTCGCCTGGAACATCCAGCGGGCGGAGTACGACCGGCCGGGCGAAGTATCGCAGTCGGCGCTCGCGTGCTTCGACGTCGCGTGCTGGGACCTGATGGGGCAGTCGCTGGGCGTGCCGATCTGGAAACTGCTCGGCGGGAAATTCAACGGACGTGTGCCGGCGTACGCGAACGGCTGGTATCAGACGGAGCGCGAGCCGGGGAAGATCGCGGCGCTCGCGCAGAAGGTCGTCGCGCGCGGGTACCGGGCGATGAAGCTCGACCCGTTCGGCCACGCGAGCGCCGAGCTGCCGGCACCGGAGCGCCGCCGCGCCATCGCGATCGTCGCGGCGGTGCGCGAAGCCGTTGGGCCGGACGTCGGCATCATGATCGAGATGCACGGCCGCTTCACCTCCGCGACCGCGGCTGCCGTGGCGAAGCTCCTCGAGCCGTTCGCGCCCGAGTGGATCGAAGAACCGACGCCTCCGGAGAATCCGGTCGCGTATCGATCGGTTCGCGCGGCCACGACGGCGCCCATCGCCACGGGCGAGCGCGCGCACACGATGGAAGACATTCGCGGGTTCATCGAGGGCGGGCTCGTCGACATCGTGCAGGTAGACCTCACGCACTTCGGCGGCTTTCTGCCGATGAAGCGCCTGGCCGGCTGGGCCGACGCGTACGCGCTGCTCATGGCGCCGCACAACGTCTGCGGGCCCGTCGGCACCATGGCCAACCTGCACTTCGCGGTGGCGACGCCGAACTACAAGGTCCTCGAGCACTTCAACGACTTCGCTGACGCGTGGACGCACGAGCTCGTCGATCGCTCGCCGCAGATCGATCCGTCCGACGGCTGCTTCGTTGCGCCGGACAGGCCGGGGCTCGGGTTGACGCTGAATCACGACGCCTGTCGAAAGCATCCGCGCACTGGCGGCCGCATTCGCTTGTTCGATGCGGGCTGGGAAAACCGCCAGGGATGAGACCCGACCTCGTCCTCGACGCGAGGCTCCAGCTCGGCGAGGGGCCGATCTGGGATGCCGATCGTGGACGCTTGCTTTTCGTCGACATCATGCGCGGTCATGTTCACGAGTTCGATCCGGTGACCGGCCGCGATCGCGTCGTCGAAGTGGGGCAGCCGGTCGGGGCGGTGGCACCGGCGTCGCGCGGCGATTGGGTGATCGCGGCGCGCGACGGCTTCTTCCGCGTCGATCCCGCGACCGGCGCGACGTCGCTCATCGCGCACATCGAGAAGGACGATTCCGTCACTCGCATGAACGACGGGTACGTCGACGCGCGCGGACGATTCTGGGCCGGGACGATGGGGATGGGCGGCGTGCCCGAGCGCGGCTCGCTCTACCGGCTCGATCCCGATGGGAGCGTCACACGTCACGTCACCGGCGTGCACATCTCGAACGGCATCGACTGGAGTCCGGACGGCCGGCTCATGTATTACTCGGATACTGGCATCAGCCGCGTGGACGTGTTCGACTTCGACGAGTCAGCGGGCACGATTAGCAATCGCCGCACCTTCGTCACGATCACTGAGGACGCCGGATATCCCGACGGGCTCGTCGTCGACGCGGAAGGCTTCGTGTGGCTCGCGCTCTGGGAAGGCGGCGCGGTTAGACGCTACGCGCCGGACGGGACGCTCGATCGGACGGTGGCGATGCCCGCCTCGCTCGTGACGAAGTGCGCGTTCGGCGGCGTCGATCTGTCCGATCTGTACATCACGACCGCGTGGATCGATCTCGACGAGGCCGGCCGAGCGCGCGAGCCGCTGGCCGGCGGCCTGTTCCGGCTGCGTCCCGGCGTGCGGGGCCGGGCCGCCACGCGGTTTGCGGGCTGATTCCGATGAGCGGCCTCGCGTTCAACGATCTGCACAAGTCCTTCGGCGCCGTTCAGGCGCTGCGCGGCGTGAGCTTCAGCGTGGCGCGCGGCGAAGCTCACGCGTGCGTCGGCGAAAACGGCGCCGGCAAGTCCACGCTGCTCAAGATTCTCGCCGGCATTGTCCGGCCCGATCGCGGGGACGTGCGGCTCGACGATGTGCCGCTGCACTTCGCGAACCCGCGCGACGCGCTGTCGCGCGGCATCGGCATGGTCTATCAGGAGCGGCTGATCTTTCCGAGCCTGAGCGTCACGGCGAACATCTTCGCCGGCCGCGAGATCGTGGGGCGCGGCGGCCGTCTGGACGAAGCGGCGATGCGCGCGCGGACGCGCGCGCTGCTCGATCAGCTGCACGTGCCGATTTCTCCCGATGTCCGCATGGAGCACGTGTCGGCAGCGCACGCGCAGCTCGTCGAGGTGGCGCGCGCGCTGGCGTTCGACTGCCAGGTGCTCGTGCTCGACGAGCCGACGACGTCGCTGACTGACGCGGAAGTCGATCACCTGTTCCGCGTGCTGGTGGATTTGAAGGCGCGCGGCGTGACGCTGTTGTTCGTCTCGCACCGCCTGCCCGAGGTGTTCCGGCTGTGCGATCGCATCACGGTCATGCGCGACGGGACGTACGTCGGCACGTTCGTGAAGGCCGAGACCACGCCGGACACGATCGTCCGGTCGATGGTCGGGCGCGAGCCGCCCGCGCGCGTCGAGCGCGCGATGACGAGCGACGCGAGCTCGCCGCGCCTGTCGATTCGCAACCTCACGCGGCGGCCGTGGTTCGAGAACGTCTCGATCGACGTGCGGCCGGGCGAGATCGTCGGCATCTTCGGCCTCGTGGGATCGGGCCGGACCGAGCTGCTCGAGACGGTGTTTGGTCTGGCGAAGCCGGATGCCGGCAGCGTCGCGATCGACGGCACCGCGATGACGCTGCGATCGGCGCGCGATGCCGCGCGGGCAGGGCTCGCGCTCGTGCCCGAGGATCGTCAGAAGCTCGGGCTGCTGTTCAATCTCACGCTGCGGCACAACCTCGTGCTGGCGCGCGCGGTCAAAGCGGGCACCCGGCGCATCCGCGAAGCCGACGAGGACGCCGCCGCGCGCGAGCAGGTCGCGAACCTGTCGATCAAGACCTCGTCGCTGACACGGCTGCCCGACACGCTGAGCGGCGGCAACCAGCAGAAGGTCGTCGCGGGCAAGTGGCTGGCGACCGCGCCGCGCGTGCTGCTGCTCGACGAGCCCACGAAGGGCGTGGACGTCGGCGCCAAGTTCGAAATCCACAACATCGTCCGCAGCCGCGCGGCGGCCGGCATGGCGTGCCTGATGGTGTCGAGCGATCTGCCGGAGGTGCTCGCCGTCGCCGATCGGATCGTCGTGATGCGCGAAGGGCACGTCCGCGGGGAGCTGTCCGGCCGTGACGCGACGGAAGAGGCGGTGATGCAGCTGGCCACGCACGAAGTCGAGGCGTCCGCATGAAGAAGTGGTGGCACGCCCGCGAGTTCTCCACGGTCGCGATCCTCGCGATCGAGGTGCTGTTCTTCACGTGGTACCTCTGGCCGGAGCCGGGCCGCACGCATCCGTTTCTCAACGTCGGCAACGTCCTGCTGATTTTCAAGTACTCGTCGATTTACGGCATCGCCGCGATTGGTGCGGCGATCGTGATCATCTGCGGCGGCATCGATCTCGCGCCGGGGTCGGTCATCGCGCTCACGACCGTCATCACAGGATTTTTGTTCGTCGAGCACGGCTGGCCGTTGTGGTCGGCGTCGCTCATCGGGCTGCTCGTCGGCATCGGCGCCGGGTTCATCTCGGCGTGGCTGATCGTGCGCGCGCGGCTGCCGCCGTTCATCGCCACGCTCGGTGTCATGGGTATCTGGCGCGGGGCCGCGTACATCATCACGGAAGCGCGCTTTTACGATCTGTCGGCCAAGCTGCCGCGCGACTGGCACGTCGCCGGCATCTCCGTGGACTGGCTCGGGCCGATCGTGATGATCGTGCTGGCGATGCTGTTCCAGCTGCTCATGACGCGATATCAGTGGGGCCGCAGCGTGTTTGCCGTCGGCGGGAACGAGACGGCCGCGCTGTTCTCGGGCATTCCCGTCAATCGCGTCAAGACGTCCGCGTACGTGATTTCCGGGCTCCTCGCGTCGGTGTCCGGAATCGTCCTCGCCGTCGTCCAGGGCCAGGGCAAGGCGGATCTCGCAAACGGCTACGAGTTGGATATCATCGCGTCGGCCGTCGTCGGCGGCGCGAGCCTTGCGGGCGGCCGCGGGTCGGTGGCCGGGGCGGTGCTCGGCGCGTTGATCTTCGGCGTGCTGCGTAACGCGCTGCCGCAGATCCCGGGCGCGACGTTCTACGATCGGCTTATCGTCGGGGTCGTCGTGATCGTCATTGTCGTCATGGATCAGGTTCTCGTCAGGCGGGAGGAGCGGTGATGAAGAAGAGCGTGTTGATGGTGGTGGCGGCGCTGGCCGTCGCGTGCAGTGGCAGCACCGGCACGGGCGGCGGGGCGCAGCCGGCGGCTCAGAAGACCCTTCGATTCGCTCTCATCCCCAAGGCGCTGGACATCCCGGTGTTCGACTACGCGAACAAGGGCGCGCAGCGCAAAGCCAAGGAGCTTGGCGGCGTCGAGGTCACCTACCGAGGCCCGGATCACTCCGACGAGCTCAAGCAGAAGGAGGTGCTCGAGTCGTTCATCTCGCAGAAGGTGGACGGCATCGCGATCTCGGTGCTCAACGCCGGCTTCCTCTCGAGCACGATCGACAAAGCGATTGACGCGGGCATTCCGGTCGTCACGTGGGACTCGGACGCGCCGGCATCCAAGCGCATCGCGTTCTACGGCGTAGACGACTTCAAGTCCGGCCAGATCATGGGCGAGCAGGCGGCCAAGCTCCTGAACGGCAAGGGCACGGTCGCGTTCATCACGAGCCTCGGCGCGAACAACCTCGCGCGGCGCCTCGACGGCGCGAAGGACGTGCTCGCGAAATACCCGGGCATCAAGATCATCGAGACGTTCGACACCAAGGAAGACGGCGTGCGCTGCGCGGAGATCATCGCGTCGGCCACGAATCGCTATCCGAACCTTGGCGCGTGGATTTCCGTCGGCGGCTGGCCCGTGTTCACCGCGAACGCGCTCACGCCGGTGCCGAAGACGACGATGGTGATTTCGTTCGACACGAATCCGCCGGCGCCGGACCTCCTCAAAGCCGGCAAGGTACAAGTGCTGCTCGGCCAGAAGTACTTCGGTTGGGGCAGCGAGACCGTGCAGATGCTCTACGACATCGTGCACGGCAAGCGGCCCGCCAACGCCGTCGTCGACTCGGGCGTCGACGTCGTCACGAAAGAGAACGTCGATCAGTACGTCGCCGACTGGAACAAGCTCGCGGGGGGATCGTAGAGGGCCGCCGGTCGCGTGACGGCTCGCCGCCCGGTCGGCCCAGAAGCCCCATTGAAGAATCCGCACTCGATCGGAGATTTTCCCCGGGTGCTCGGGATACCTTCGCGCAGGTTCGTCACGAGGGCGGGATTTTCAGATCAGGCGCAGCGGCACGACCGTTGCTCTTGCCTTGAGTATGCATCCCTTTCCCCATCGCTACCACGTCGAGTCGACGGCGAATCCGCATGACGAGGTCATCCTCGAGAGTCCCGGCCTGCCGCCGCTCACGACGGCGACGCCGCCTGAGTTCGACGGCCCAGGAGGCCGCTGGTCGCCCGAGACACTGCTGGTCGCCGCCGTCGCCGACTGCTACCTGCTGACATTTCGCGGAATTGCGAAGGCGTCGTCGCTGCCGTGGATCAGCGTGTCAACGCAGGTCACGGGCACGCTCGAGCGGCCCGATCGGGTGTCGCAGTTTACGCGCTTCGATATCCGCGTAACGTTGATTCTCGATCCGGACGTGAGCGAAGAGCGCGCGCGCCGGATTCTGACTCGCGCCGAGGAGACGTGTCTCATCACCCGCTCGCTCAACGGCGAGGTGCAGCTCGACATCGAGATCATCCGAGCGGGCCGGGAGCGAGGCGCCGGGGCCGCGGCGGCGGCCGTGGCCCTCGGCTCCGCTTGACGGAAACGCATCAACCATCTACTGTGCGCCCTCGGAGGGTCGGAACCATGGCACGCACGTGGATCGGCATTGGTGCGCTCGTCGGCCTCACGGCCGCGGTCTTGACCGCGCAGGAACGCGAAGACCGCACGCTGCTCACGCAGGATCAGATGACCGCGATCGTCAACGAGGCGTCCGGTGAGCGCGCCATGCACCACGTCCTCGAGCTCGTGCCGTACCAGCGCGTGCGCCACCCCGAGGAGTACAAGGGCCACTTCCGCGAGAGCGAAGTGATGGCGCAGTTCGCCAAGGAGTATGGCTTCAGCAACATCGCGATCGAGAGCTTCGCCGAGGGCCAGGCGTGGCAGCCGACGCAGGGCGAGCTGTGGATGACGACGCCGAAGAGCGTGAAGCTGTACGACATCCACGACATCGCGCTCTCGCTCGCGTCGCTCAACGCGAACGGGGATGCCACCGGCGAGCTCGTCGACGTCGGGCAGGGCCGCGTCGAGGACCTCGACGCCAAAGACATCAAGGGCAAGTGGGTACTTGCGGCGAGCGGTGTGGGCGGCGTGTACGGCCAGGCCGTGCAACGCGGCGCGCTCGGTGCGCTGGCGGTGAGCGCAATCGGCGCGCAGCGCACGTTCGACTTTCCGAATCAAATCGTCTCGACGAGCGCGTCCGCGCTCCAACCCGGCATGCCGAACTACCAGACCGGCACTGCGGCGTGGGCGCTTTCGCCGAACACCTATCGCGAGCTCCAGCGGATCTTGAGCAGCGGCCAGAAGGTCACGATTCGCTCGATCGTCAGGAGCGTGCAGGTGCCGACGCGAAGCGAGATCGTCCACGCCGAGATCCCCGGTGACGGCAGCACGACGCAGGAAGTCGCGATCGGCGGCCACCTCTACGAAGGTGTGATCAAGCAGGGCGCGAACGACGACAACTCGGGCTGTGCGCTGACGCTCGAGATCGGCCGCACCTATCTCAAGCTCATCAACGAGGGGAAACTGCCGCGGCCGAAGCGCACGATCAACTTCCAGTGGCTCGCGGAGATCAGCGGCACGAACAACTGGCTGAACAGTCACCCCGACAAAGCCGCGAAGATCATCGGCGACCTGAACTTCGACATGGAAGCGATCCGCGTGTCGCAGAGCCGCAGCTTCTGGATCCTGCAGCGGACGCCGGACACGTTCCCGTCCTACCTCAACGACATCGCGCAGAGCATGATGGAGTACGTCGCCGACATCTCGCGCGAGCGCGTGCGCTTCCGCGGCAACGGCTACGCGGCCGATCAGCCCGTGACCTCGCCGCACGGGAGCGACGATGCGTTCTACATCAAGATCGACAAGCACTACGGATCGAGCGACCACGTGACCTACATGCAGCACGGCATTCCGGCCGTGATGTTCATCACGTGGCCGGACATGTGGTACCACTCGTCGGACGACACGCCCGACAAACAAGACCCGACGCAATACAAGCGCGCCGCCGTCGTCGGCACCGGCGCGCTGGCGGTGCTCGCGAGCGGGACGGACGAGATGGCCGCGCGCATCCTCAACGACAACCTCGGCCGCGGGCTCTCGCGGATGGGCGAGTCGCACACCAAGGGCCTCGGCTACATGGCCGATGCTGCGGACGCGACGAGCCTCATGAACGGCTACAAGGAAGCGCGCGTCGCCATTCAACACCAGGCCGAAATCGAGAAGGGCGTTGTCGCATCGGCGAGCATCCTCTGGACCAACGTCGATGCCGGCAAGCAGAAGACCGCGGCGTTCGCGCCGCTCATCGACAAGCGCGCGGCCGCGCTGCTCGACGAGGTCAAGGCGGCGTATCAACTGCAGGCCGCCCAGCGCGGCGTGCAGGCGACGGAGCCAGTGATGACCGCGGAGGAGCGCGAAGCGGCCAACCTCGTGGTCGAGTCGGCCTCGGGCGGAGCCGGCGGGCGAGGTGCCTCGCCGGCAGCAGCCGGGCAGGGCGGTAGAGCGGGCGGCGCTGGTGCCGGTGGCCGTGGTGGTGGCCGCGGCAACGCCGGGCCATCGCTCCCGACGGAGTTCAACGCCGAGTTCAACCTGTTGCTCGGCAAGCACAAGACCGCGCTCGAGATTCGCGATTTCCTCTCGGGCGAGTTCACGCCCGTGCCGCTCGCGGACGTCATGGCAGTGCTGCGCGCCAGGGAAGCGGCTGGGGCTATTCGGCTGGTACCGAAGGCACGCTAGGGATCGGTTCCGGGTTCCGGAGTTCCGGGGTTCCGCGGTTCCGTCGCACGCTGCCAAGCGAACCCCGGAACCGCGGAACTCCGGAACCACGCCCCTCGACAAGCTCGGGGCGCCCTGAGTTCTATCGAAGGGCGGAACCTGTAAGATCACTCCATGTCCTCCTCACGACGTGGCCTGGTCATCGTCCTGCTGCTGATCTTTCTCGCCGTTGGCGTCTCGATCGTCTGCATCGGGCTGCTGACGTTGACGACGGCGGCGCCGCCATCGGTGCCCGATCAAGCCGCGCTGTACCTGAAGCTCAACGCGCCGTGGAGCGAGATCGAGCGGATCGACCTGTTCGGCTCCTTCGGGCCGCAGGTGCTCACGCTGCGCGACACGATCAACACGATCCATCGCGCCAAGCGCGATTCACGCGTGAAGACGCTCGTGATTCAGCCGGCCGCGGAGGGCGCGCTGTGGGGCCAGCTGCAGGAGATCCGCGCGGCCATCGACGACTTCCGGGGCTCCGGCAAGCCCGTCGTCGCGTACCTCGAGTCGGCCGGCGCGCAGGAGTACTACATTGCGTCGGCGGCCAACCGCATCATCCTGATGCCTGCGGGCGGCATCGACCTGTCGGGGCTCGCGACGTACGAGCTCTTCTTCCGCGGTGCGCTCGACAAGCTCGGCGTCTTTCCGGATCTGCTCCACAGGGGCGACTACAAGACCGCGTCGAACACCTTCACCGAGAAGGGCTTCACGCCGGCGCACAAGGACATGTCGCGCTCGCTCAACAAGGACTGGTTCGACCAGCTCGTCCACGCGATCGCCGAGGGCCGCAAGCAACAGGACGCCGACGTGCGCAAAGTGATCGACGAGGGACCGTTCCTGGCCGAAGAGGCCAAGAAGGCGGGCCTGGTCGACGCGCTCGGCTACGAAGATCAGATCGACGATGCGCCGCCGGTGCAGGGAACGCGGCGGATCGATGGCGATACGTATCAGCGCGCGACCGCGTGGTCCGGACCGATCGGCACGGAGCGCATCGCGTTGCTGTACGCGGTGGGCACGATCGCGAGCGGCAAGAGCGCGTTCGATTCGCCTGGTGGGCAAGTGCTCGGATCGGACACGTTCGACAGCTGGGTCCGCAAAGTGCGGATCGATCCGTCGATCCGCGCGATCGTGATCCGCATCGACAGCCCCGGCGGATCGGCGATCGCGTCCGACGTCATGTGGCGCGAGCTGATGCTCACGCGCGAGGTCAAGCCCGTCATCGTGTCGATGGGCGACGTCGCGGCGTCCGGCGGGTACTACATGGCCGTGCCGGCGCACGTGATCGTCGCCGAGCCCGGCACGATCACGGGATCGATCGGCGTCGTGACGGGCAAGTTCGTGCTCAAGGACACGATGGAGAAAATCGGCGTCGGCGTAGATTCGGTGAGCGACGGCAAGCTGGCGGAGATCAACTCGCCGTTCAAGCCGTTCTCGAAGGACGAGCGGGCGAAGATCGAAGAGCAGCTGCAGGCGACCTACGAGCTGTTCCTGTCACGCGTCGCGGAAGGCCGACACTCGACGCCGGCGAAGATCGACCAGGTCGCGCAGGGGCGCGTCTGGACGGGCCGCCAGGCCAAGGATTTGGGGCTCGTCGACGAGCTGGGCGGGCTGGACGCGGCCGTACAGATCGCGAAACAGCGCGCGAAGATCGATCCGAAGAAAGACGTCGAGTTCGTCGTCTATCCGCCGAGGCGCTCGATCTACGACGTCATCGCCGATCCGCTCGGCAACAACAGTACGCAGACAGGCTTGTCGCTGTTCACGCGCCAGCCGGCGACGCGCGTCCTCGACGCGGCGCTCTCGATGCTGCATCTGTTCCGCCGCGGCGAGCCGCTCACGCTGATGCCGAACGTGTTCGTGCATTAGCGGGGTTCCGGGGTTCCGAGGTTCCGCGGTTCCGGGGTTCGCTGGCACGCGAGACTTGTCTCGCGGACACGATCCGTCGAGCCTCGGAACTCCGGAACCTCGGAACCCCGGAACCACTGTCTATTTTGGATAGATCACGATCTCGACCGTTCCCGCTTCACTCGTCAAGCCGTCCGTCTTGCCGCGTCCCAGCGTCTTGACGCGCCGGTCGTCCATCTTGAAGTTCTTCACGAGGTAGTCGCGGACGACCATCGCGCGCGCTTGCGTCAACACGCGCACCTCGTCGGCGTCGCCCTTCATCCCGCTCGCGGCCACGACCACGGCCGTGCCAAACGGATTGTCCTGAAGGTACTGGCCCGCCTCTCGGAGCTGTTTCTCGCCCTTGAGCTTGGCGTGATCGGCGTCCTCGAAGATCTTCAGCACGTCGTACTGAAACGTTCTGGCCGGCGAGCCGGCCGGCAGCGCCGGGATCGCGTCCTGCGTGAGCTTCGCCGCGTCCTGGTAGCCGCGGTCGTTGAAGAAGCCGCGCAAGAGGAAGTTGTGCTTGAGCGCCTCCATGTTTTCCTGGAACGCCGTCGCGCCGCTGCGGGCCGCCGCGGTGGTCTGATCGATTTGCGTGTACATCTTCTTGTCGTTCACGAGCGCGCCGAGCGTGCCCTGGCCGGCGTTGACCTTGGCCGCGATCTCCTTGATCGAGGCCGATCCGTCCTGCACGTTGGCCAGGACCGCGCTCGCGGTCTTCATGAGATCCGGAATATCGAGAGGATCGACGCCGCGGATGCCCGTCCCGTTCGTGACGTCCGCTGCATCGTCCGACCCGAACGAGATCGCGACGTACTTGGCGCCCAGCAGGCCCTCCGTCTCGATCGTGGCGACCGAGTCCACGCGCAGCACCTTGGCGGTCGATCGCTCCATGTTCATGACCACCGTAACGTCGCCATCGGGCTCGGCCGGCAGCGTGATCTGCTTGACGATGCCCTTGTGGAGCCCGCCCACGCGGACCTCCGCGCCCTCGACGAGGCCGGCCACGGTACTGAAGGTCGTGTGCAGCTGGTAGGTCCGCGAGAACAGGAACTGCCGGTCGCCGATGAGAAACGTGCCGATGGCCAGCATCGACAAGGTCGAGACGATGAAGAGGCCGAGACGAAGGGGTCTGGACATGGTCAGCGGTCCTTCCCGAGAAACTGCGAGACGAACGGATCGCGGCTCGCGGCCAGCTCCTCGAATGTGCCTTCCGCGACGATGGCGCCGTCGTTGATGAGCGCGACTCGATCGGCCACGGCGCGCGCGCCGTGCACGTCGTGCGTCACGAGCACGGAGGCCATTTCGCGCTCCTTCTTCAGCTTGAGCATCAGCGCTTCGATTTCTCCGGCCGTGATCGGATCGAGCCCGGACGTCGGCTCGTCGAAGAGCAGGATGTCCGGCTCGAGGGCCAGCGCGCGCGCGAGCCCGGCCCGCTTCTTCATGCCGCCCGAGATTTCCGCCGGACGCTTCGCGGCGTCTTTCTCCAGGCCGACGACGGCCAGCAGCTCATGCGCGCGCTTGCGCAGGTCGGCCTCGGAGAGCTGGTCCTGATGATGGCGAAGTGGAAACGCGACGTTCTCTTCGAGCGTCAGCGAGTCGTAGAGCGCGCCTTCCTGAAACAGGTAGCCGACCTTCATTCGGAGCGCGTCCATCGCATCCGGCGGAAGATCGGCCGTCGCCTGTCCGTGGATCTCGATCGTGCCGGCGTCCGGCTTCTGCAAGCCGATGATGAGCTTCAGCAGCACGCTCTTTCCGGCGCCGCTCTTGCCGAGCACGGCGAGCGTCTCCCGGGGCCGCACGGTCAGGTCCACGCCTTTCAGCACGGTCTGCGGCCCAAACGCCTTGTGGACCTGGCGCAGCTCGATTGCGGGGCGGCCATTGTGCTCGTTCATGCGCCCTCGCTACGGGAAGAACACCAGGATCAACTTCACGAGCACGACGTCGGCGAGGATGATGAAGAGCGACGACAGCACGACCGCGTTGGTGACCGCGCGTCCGACGCCCGCCGTGCCGCCGGTCACGCGCATGCCCTGGAAGCAGGACACGACGCCAATGATGAGCCCGAAGACCATCGTCTTGAACGTGGGCGGCAGGAAGTCGTGGAACGTCGCGTGCTTCAGGCCGACGTCGAGGAACTGTTTGAGCGCGATCGGATGCGCCAGCGTGTTGACGACCCAGCCCATGGCGATGCCGCTGAAGTCGCAGGCAAGCGTCAGGAGCGGCAGCATCAGCACGCACGCCAGGATGCGCGTCGCGGCCAGATAGCGGTACGGATTGATCGCCGAGACTTCCATGGCGTCGATCTGATCGGTGACCTTCATCGAGCCGAGCTCGGCCGCAATGCCGGCGCCGACGCGGCCGCTCATCACGAGGCCGGCGATGATCGGACCGGTCTCGCGGACGATCGAGACGATGATCACGGCGGGCAGCGACGACTCCGCGCCGAAACGGATCAGGCTGTTGCGGGTTTCGAGCGAGAGCACCACGCCGATCGCGGCGCCGGCCACGGCGACGAGCCCCACCGATCGCGCGCCGACTTCATCGCACTGGCGCAGGAGCTCGCGGAAGTCGAAGCGGCGGCTCGCGCCCGCGCGAGCCACGCCGGCGGAGAAGAGCCCGACCTCACCGAACCATTCGAAGAAGCTGCGCGCCCGGCCCGGGCGTGCCGCGGTGTCGCTCACGGATCACCCCGGCTGACCAGGGTGCAAGACGGTGGCCAGCGGGCAGCTCAGATATCGGTCATGCCGCGGACAAAGTACGGTCCGCGAGCACTCAAGATGGGTAGGGCGTTGGCCTAGCTCCCGATGATCGTCCGGATCGCGTTCTCGTTGAACCCGATCTTGAGCTTGGCCTTCGCCTTGGCCATGTAGGCGGAGAAGAATTCGCCGCGGCGCTGTTCGACGAGCTGCGCCCGCACGTTTTCGCGCTCGGTGGCCATGGTGGCCGGGTTCAGATCCTGGCGCTCCTTGACGCGCGCCACCACCACGGCGTTGTCGGTCGGAATCGGCCCGGTCGTGTCGCCGGCCTTCAGCGAGAAGACGGCGCCGTCGAGCGTCGAGCTGACGCCGACCTCGGGATACGGCGTGCCGCGCGTCACGAAGTCCGTCGACTTCACCTCGACGCCGGCGGCCTTGGCCGCGGCCGCGAAATTGCCCTTGGCGGCCTGCGCCATCGTCGCGGCCTTCGCCTTGGCGAGCTCCACGGCCTTCGCCTTGACGACGTCGTCGCGGACCTTGTCCTTGACCTCGGCGAGCGTGGGCATGGCCGGCGGCTTGATCTCGGTGAGCGCGATGAACGCGAGCCCCGTGTTCGTCCGCAGCTCGCCGCTGACCTTGTCCTTCTCCATCGTGAACGCCTGCGCCGACACCGCCGGCGCAAACCCGATGCCCGCGAGCGGCTCCTCGCGCGCGAAGAGGCCCGAGTCGCCCACGGTCAGACCGCGCGCCTTGGCGACGCGATCGAGATCCGCCGGCGTCGTGATCTCCTTCGTGAGCGCGTCGGCGGTCTTCTGCGCTTCAGCCTGCGCCTTCTCGAGCTTGATCTGATCTTCGAGCTGCGGCCGCACTTCGGCCAGCGTCTTGGTTGTCGCGGGCTTCTTGTCCACGACCTTGATGATGTGGAAGCCGAACTGCGACTTCACCAGGTCGCTGATCTGGCCCGGCTGCAGCGCCCACGCCGCCTCGTCGAACTCCTTCACCATCGTGCCCCGGCCGAAGTAGTCGAGGTCGCCGCCGTTCTTCTTGCTCATGTCGTCGTCGGAGTACTGCTTGGCGAGCGCCGCGAAATCGCCGCCGGCCTTGACCTTCGCCAGGACAGTTTCGGCGAGCTTCTTGACCGCCGCCTCGTCCTTCCCCTCGGTCTTGAAGAGGATGTGGCTGGCGCGAATCTGCTCGGGCGTCGAATACGTCGAGAGGTTGTCCTTGTACCGCGCCTCGATTTCGGGGTCCGTCGCGACCATCTTCGGGCGCAGGGCCTCGGCGTCGATCGAGAGATAGCGGACGCGCCGCTTCTCCGGCATCTTGTAGGTGTCCTGGTGGGCCGAGAACTGGGCGTTCAGCTCGGCGTCCGTTGGCTGAATCCCGGCGCGGAACTGGTTGGCCGTGAAGACGGCCAGGTCCAGCTTCACCTTTTCGTTGCGGTGGCGGTACTCCTCGTCGACCTCGTTGTCCGCGACGCGCACCCAGCCGGTCACGGCCGCCTGGAGCTTCTCGGCGATCAGCTCGTTGCGGAACGAGGCCTCGAACTCAGACGGCCGCAGCGGCGGCCGCTGGTACTGGAGGATCTGCTGGTATCGCGTGTACCCGACGAAGTGCCCGTTCTCCTGGAACCCGGGCATGCGGACGATGCGCTCGTTGAGCTCGGCATCGCTCACGGACACGCCGAGGCGATCGGCTTCCGCGAGGACCGCTTCCTCGTCGATGAGCTGCTGGACGATCCGCTGCGGGATGCCGAGTTGTCGCAGCATGCCCTCGTCGAATTTGTCCCCGTACGCCGACCGAAGCGAGTTGACCTGCGACTGGTAGGCGCGCTGATACGAGCCCATCAGCACTTCGCGGCCGTCGACGGTCGCGAGGACGTCGGTCGAGAGTGTGCCGGGGCCGCCGGGTCTCAGAAAGCTTGGGACGTAGAGCAGGACAAACGCCGCCACAACGATTCCCAGGCTCCACTTGAGCCAGTTCCTGTGTTGGCGCATCCGGTCGAGCATCGTCATGTGAGCAGCGTCTCCTTCACTACGAAATACAAATTATGCCACGGCATCTGACAGGACCGTGGGGCAGTCGTCCAATTCGGTCGCGACGAAAGTCTGCCCCGGCGCAGCTTTCAGAAACGTGCGCCCACATTCGGTAACATGCTGAAAACCCGCGTGTTCCGGCCTATTTTCTCAAATTCTCCATGGTATAGTCTGGCGGTAAGAGGCGCTGCTCCCCAGGTCAATGCGCGCCGACCATCCGATGCTTGGACGACGAGTGCCGAGGCCTTCCGCTCCCGAGACGGCGGCGCCTGACGGCGTCCTGACGCTTGCGGTGTTTCATCGCACTGATGACATCGAGCGTCAAGTGGCCCCGCTCAAGCTCGCGACCGGCATTCGTCTCGAATTCTTCAAGAAGGGATCGCTCTGGCGCGTGCCGACGCACGTCGGCGGCGTGCTCTGGGAACTTGCGCCCGACGACGGATCGCATCGCTTCGTCTCCGCGCTCATCGGCAGCGTGCCGGCCGCGTCTTTCAGCGGCGGCAGCCAACCGGCGCTCTCCGAGCTCTCGAACGCGCTCGGATTCCGTGCGCATCTCTCGACGCCTCTGCGCCTCGACGACGTCGAGCGCGCGCTGGGATTGCGTGAAGCGATCGATCTCGCGGATCGCGTCGAGGCTGCGGCGCCCGGGCTCATGCGCCTGGCGTCTCAGCCCGAGACGATCGGCGCGCTCGTCCGCGCCGCTAACGCGTCGCTCGATCCCGCCGAGGTCGCGCAGGCGCTCGTCACGCACGTCACCGAGTGGCTGCCGCTCACCGCGTGGTACGTGATCGCCGCCGAGCCGGACGGCGTGCTCAAACTCCTCGGCAAGCAGATTCCGGAAGCCGGGCTCAAGACCGCGGTCGAGTCGTTCGCCGACGTCATCGTGCAGACGGGGCAGTCGGCCGTGCGCGTCACCAACTACGTGGACGACCGCGTCGCGGGTCTCGCGCGGCAGGCCAAGTCGGTCGAGGCCTCGACCCTCGGCTGGCCGCTCGTCGCCAACGGCACCGTCGTCGGCGCGCTGGTCGGCCTGGATCGCGGCCGGGCGCGCCGCCTCCCGAGGATGCCACAGGCGCTCGCGGACTCGCTCGCGACCCTGATCGAGCCGGCCGCCTACGCGCTGGCCAACGCCTTGCGCGTCGCCCGCGCCGAGGCCCTGTCGGTCACCGACGACCTGACGCAGCTCTACAACTCCAGATTCCTCAACGACGCGCTCAGAAAGGAGACGAAGCGCGCGATGCGCAGCGGCTGGCCCCTGTCGCTGTTGTTCATCGATTTGGACGGATTCAAGCGGATCAATGACGCCTACGGCCATCTGCTGGGCAGCCGGGCCCTCATTGAAGCCGCCGCCATCATTAAAGCCAGTGCCCGAGAAACCGATATTGTGGCCAGGTTTGGTGGCGATGAGTTTTCGATCCTGCTCCCGGAAACCGGCGCGGATGGTGCACTTATGGTCGCCCGCCGGCTGCGGGACAGGATTGCCCGGTATACGTTCCTGGCCGATAGCTCGAACGGCCATCGGCTGACGGCCTCGATTGGCGTCGCCACGTTGCCAGATGCGGCGGACACCGCGGAACGGTTGTTGCAAGCAGCCGACGCGGCCATGTACCGTATCAAGGTGACGGGGAAGAACGGCATCTACGTTGCCGGCAGTGAAAGCGACAGCGCCCCGCTCACGGAAGAGAAGCAGGAGCAGCATTGACGCTTCGGTCACTGTTTTCACTATTTTCGAGCGACCTCGCAATCGACCTCGGCACGGCTAACACCTGCGTCTATGCACGCGGCAAGGGCATTGTCGTCAACGAGCCCTCGATCGTCGCCATCAACAAAGTCACCGGGAAAATCGAAGCCGTCGGCAAGGAAGCGAAAGAGATGCTCGGGCGGACGCCCGGCAACATCGTCGCCATCAAGCCGATGAAGGACGGCGTCATCGCGGATTTCGAAGTGACCGAGAAAATGCTCGCGCACTTCATCCGCAAGGCGCACAACCGCACGATGTGGGTGCGGCCGCGCATCGTGATCGGTGTGCCGTCGGAGATCACCCAGGTTGAAAAGCGCGCCGTGAAAGACAGCGCGTACCGCGCGAAAGCGAGCGAGGTCTATCTCGTCGAAGAAGCGATGGCCGCCGCGATTGGCGCGGGAATGCCGATTGAAGAGGCGTCCGGCAACATGGTCGTCGACATCGGCGGCGGCACCACGGATATCGCCGTGATTTCCCTCGCGGGCATCGTGTACAGCAAGGCGATTCGCGTCGCCGGCAACGAGATGGACGACGCGATCATTCAGTACATCAAGAAGACGTACAACCTGCTCATCGGCGAGCGCACGGCCGAGCAAATCAAGATGGAGCTCGGCTCCGCGTTCCCGCTCGACGATCGCCTGACGATGGAAATCAAGGGCCGCCATTTGATCGAGGGCGTGCCGAAGACGATCACGATCACCGACGAAGAAATTCGCGAGGCGCTGGCCGAGACCGTCAACGTGCTGGTCGACGCCGTGCGCGTCGCGCTCGAGCGCACGCCGCCGGAGCTCTCCGCCGACATCGTGGACCGCGGCATCGTGCTGACCGGCGGCGGATCGCTCCTCAAGAATCTGGACAAGCGCCTCCGCGAAGAGACCGGCCTGCCGGTGTCGATGGCCGAGGATCCCCTGTCGACCGTCGTGCTCGGCGCCGGGAAGATGCTCGCCAATTTCGAGCTCCTGAGGAAAATCTCGTTAGACTAGGGCGATCGCCGTTCGCCCTAGGGGGGCTTCCCCCCGGAAGTTCCGATAACTAACCCGGGGGACCCTCTCCCGGGCGATCCCCGACTGACAATGCCGAACCGCCGGACGCTCTTCCTGCTTGCCGTCCTCTGTTTTGGGCACGTTTTGCTCATTTCAGCACGGGTGCAGTCGAAGTCCGGGATGCCGGTGATTGAAGAGGTCGCCTTCGGGGCCTTTGCCAAGACTCAGAGTGGATCGGCGGCCATTTCCGATGGAATTCGCGGGATCTGGACCCATTACCTGGCGCTCCGGGGGGCCTCCCTCGAGAACGACGCCCTGCGCCGGCAGGTCCTGGAGCTGCAAGGCCAGCTCCAGCAGGCACAGGCGGTCTCCAACGGGACGAAGTCGCTCGAGGAGGCCCTGAAGCTCCAGCAGAGCGTCAGCGCGCCCACCCTGGCGGCGCGGGTCATCGCCGGCAGCCCGACGCCGGGGTCCCTGACGGTCACCATCGACCGGGGGAGCGATGACGGGGTGCAGACGGACATGCCGGTGATTGCCGGCAAGGGCGTGGTCGGCCGCGTCATCAACCAGCCCGCCCCGCACGCCGCGCAGGTGCAGCTGTTGGTCGGCCGGAACGCGGCCGCCGCCGTGACACTCGAGCGGACGGGCGCCGGCGGACTCGTCATCGGCGGAGCCAGCGACCTGCTGTTGACGGTCGATTACGTGTCGAACCAGGCGGACGTCCAGGTCGGCGAGCGTGTGCTCACGTCCGGCCAGGACGGTATTTTTCCGGCCGGTTTCGTGGTCGGATTCGTCGAGAAATCGGCGAAGGGCGCCAACTACCGCACCGTGAAGGTGCGGCCGTCGGTCGACTTCTCGCACATCGAACTGGTCCTGGTGGTGCTGGCCAAGCCCGGCACGAAGGAGCAGCCGTGAGGCTGGCCTGGGTCCTCGTCACGGTCCTCGTGGCCGTTGTCTTGCAGGTCACGCTGGCCAGGTTTACCGTCGGCGGCCGCTGGGTGTTCGATCTCGTGCTGGTCGGCGTGGTGTACGCCGCGCTCCTGTGGGGACCGGTCGCGGGGATGCTCGCCGGAACGATCGGCGGGCTGCTTCAGGACTGGCTCGCGACGTCGCTCGGCGGCGGGCTGGCGAAGACGCTCGTCGGGTTTGCCGCCGGCGTGGTCGGCACACAGTTCGTCATCGTGCGGCCGCGCGCGCGGATGGTCGTCGTGGCGGGCGCGACCGTCGTGCACCGTTTGTTGATCGTCGCGCTTCTTGCGATCATCGACTCCTCACAGCAGCCGACGTGGCACTGGACGGGCGTACCATGGACGGCGATTGTGGCGGAGACGCTGATGAACTCGATCGCCGGGCTCATCGCGTTTCAAGCCGGTGAAGTTCTGCCCGGCGTCCTCGCGCGAGGCCGTTCGAGCCGCCGCTCGAGTTTGAGCCGAAGGAACTGGTAATGCTCACCCCCGGAAGCATCGAGGATCGGCGCGGGCTGCAAATCCGGCTCGTCGTGATCCGCGCGATCGCGTCGATCGGCTTTCTGGCCCTGGCGGTCAGCTTCTGGGTGCTGCAGGTCTTCGAGCACGACAAATACAAGGAGATGGCCGACAACAACTTCCTGCGAACGATCCCGCTGCGCGCGCCGCGCGGGGTGCTGTTCGATCGCGACGGGAAGGTGCTCGTCGAGAACAAGAGCTCGTTCACGATCGCGGTGATCCGCGAGCGCAGCCGCAACGTCAACGCCGCGATCGCGAAGCTGGCCGCCGCGACCGGCGTCGACGAGCCGCGCCTGCAGGACGTGATGGTGCGCCATCGCCGCGATCCGTTGTTCGCGCCGATCCCCGTCATCGAGCACGCGAGCTTCGCGCAGGTCGCGGCCGTGATGGCGCGCCGCCTCGAGCTGCCGGAGGTGGTCGTCCAGCAGGTGCCGACGCGCGCGTACCCGGGCGACGACCTCGCGGCGCATCTCTTCGGCTACGTCAGCGAGATTCAGGAATCGCAGCTCGATCGGCCCGAGTACCAGGGCATGCAGTCGGGCGCCATGGTCGGGCAGGCGGGCCTCGAGAAGTTCTACAACCAGCGGCTGATGGGCGTCGACGGCGACCGCAACGTCGTCGTCAACAGCGTCGGTCGCGAAATCGAAGAGCTGAACGAGGATCCGCCGACCGACGGACAGCGGCTGCAGTTGACGATTGACTACGACCTGCAGCACGCGCTCGAGGAAGCGTTCCACGCGGGCAATTTCGCGGGCGCCGCGGTCTTCATGGTGCCGAAGACCGGCGAAATCCTCGCGATGACGAGCCAGCCCGCGTACGATCCGAACGACTTCGCGAACGGCATCGATCGATCGAAGTGGTCCGCGCTCAACACCGACCCGCTCAATCCGCTTCAGGATCGTCTGCTGCAGGGCCGGTACCAGCCTGGCTCGACGTTCAAAGTGGTCGTGACGACCGCCGCGCTGAGCGAAGGGCTCATCACGCCGGACTTCAAGGTCACGTGCCCGGGCTACGCGACGTTCTACGGCCACACGTTTCAGTGCGACAAGCACGAGGCCCACGGCACGCTCGACCTGCGGCACGCGATCGCGGAGTCGTGCAACGTGTACTTCTACACCGTCGGCAGCCTGCTCAAGATCGATCAGATCCACGAGTACGCCGAGAAGCTGGGCCTCACGGGCAAGACCGGGATCGACCTGCCGAACGAGCTCGAAAGCCTCGTGCCGTCGACCGAGTGGAAGATGAGGACGACGGGCGAGAAGTGGTACGCGGGCGAGACGATCTCGGTGGCCATCGGGCAGGGCCAGGTGACCGTGACCCCGATCTCGCTCGCGACGATGATCACGACCGTCGCCAACGGCGGGACGGTGGTCACGCCGCACGTCGTGCGGGCGTTCGACGATGGCAACGGGTGGCAGCTGATCGAGCCGCCGAAGCCGCGATCCCTGTTCACGTTCCCGCCGGGCGTACTGCAGCCCCTGCGCGACGGCTTGTGGAACGCCGTGAACGGCACGGGCACGGCGAGCCGGGCCCGCATCGACGGCCGGGACGTCGCCGGCAAGACCGGGACGGCCCAGGTGATCTCGAAGGAAGGGAAGGCGGCTGCGGCCGGTAAGGAAGGCATCAACCTGCGCGACCACAGCTGGTTCGAGTTCTTCGCGCCGGTGGGCGACGCCGAGATCTCGGGCGTCGTCTTCGTCGAGCACGGCGGCTACGGCGCGGCGTCGGCGCTGCCGGTCGCCAAGTTCGTGCTGTCCACCTACTTCGCGAAGAAGGACGGCAAGCCGCTGCCTCCGGTGCCCAACTTCGGGAGCGGGCAATGATCGTCGAACGCCGCTTCCTGCCGCACCTGGACCTCCGGCTCGTCTTCGCCGTGCTGGCGCTGACGTTCATCGGGCTCGCGACGATCTACAGCGTCACGTGGGATTTCCGGAACAACCGTCCCGGCGGCGAGTTCTGGACGCAGGTCTACGCGCTGCCGATTGGCCTGGTGGCCGCGACGGTGTGTCTGCTCGTCGACTACCGATCGCTCACATCGAAGTCGCTGCTCCTCTATATCGCGCTCGTGCTCGCGCTCGTGTACGTCTCGTTCTTCGGCGTCGTGCGCGGCGGCGCGCGACGCTGGATCCCGCCCGTGTTCGGCTTCAGTCTGCAGCCGTCCGAGTTCGCGCGCATCACGGTCGCGCTCGTCCTCGCGATGTTCTACGGCGAGCGGCAGCGGAGCGCCGCCACGATGGGCGGACTGATCGTCGGCGGGTTGATTCTCTCGGTGCCGTTCGTGCTCATCGCCAAGCAGCCGGACCTCGGCACCGCGGCGACGCTCCTGCCGGTCTTCCTCGGCATCGCGTACGTCGCCGGCATGCGGATGCGGTGGCTCGTGATCGCCACCATCGCCGTCGCGCTGCTCTCGCCGGTGATCTGGCAGTACGGCATGAAGGACTACCAGAAGCAGCGCATCGAGACCTTCGTCAATCCGTCGAAGGATCCGCGCGGCGCCGGCTACCAGCAGATCCAGGCCAAGGTCACCGTCGGGTCAGGCGGTCTCGTGGGCAAGGGGTTCATGCAGGGGACTCAGGGGGGGTATGGCTTCCTCCCCGTCGCCCACAATGACTTCGTCTTCTCCGTGCTCGCCGAAGAGCACGGGTTCGTGGGCGTTCTGCTGACGCTCGCGCTCTATCTGTTCGTGATCATGCGGAGTCTGGACGCCGCCAAGCTGGCGCGCGACCGGGTGGGGGCGTTCCTGGTCGTCGCGATCATTTCGGGTTTTGCGTTCCAAGTGTTGTACAACATCACCATGTCGGCAGGGTTGGCCCCGGTCAAGGGCCTGACGCTGCCGCTGATGAGTTATGGCGGGTCGTCGCTCGTCGCGACGCTCGCCGGGTTCGGCCTCATCCTCAACGTGCGGATGAGGAGGTTTACGAATTAGGCCGTGTCCATGCTGGAAGTCTTCGGTACTCCGCCCCTCGCGTTGCTCGGTGTCCTCTGCGCCTTCGTGTGCGCGAGCGCCGTCGAGCTCAGGGTGTGGCCGATGACCTCCGCGCCAGAAGCGGCCCAGTGGGGTTATCCGAATGAACAAGGAGATGATCATCTCCTCGAGCAGCCACGAAACACGCGTGGCTATCCTCGAGGACGATCAGGTAGTCGAGATATTCATCGAGCGGGAGCACTCGCGCGGCGTGGTCGGCAATGTCTACAAGGGCCGCGTCTCGAAAGTCCTCCCGGGCATGCAATCGGCGTTCGTTGACCTCGGTCTCGAGCGCGACGCATTCCTGTACGTCACCGACGTCATCAGCCCGACCGAGGAAGCCCTCGAAGACGACGAGGACACGCCAGCCGTCGGCGCCGAGCCGCCTGAGCCCCACGGTCCGAACGGCGCCAACGGCACCGACGGTACGAACGGCACGACCGCCGTGTCCGCCGAGGACACGCCCGAGCCGGCGGCGGTGGCCGCC
>DATEGZ010000088.1:0-17565 GCA_035279905.1 Vicinamibacterales bacterium | reverse complement strand
GACCTCCGTGCCGGCGGCCATCGCCTGCGCGTCGAACCGGCCGAACCCGTACCGCGCCACGCACATCCGCACGCCGGCCCGCTGCGCCGTCAGCACGTCGATCGTCGAGTCGCCGACGACGAGCGTCCGCGCGGCCGGCGCCCGCGCCTGCGCCATCAGGTACGCCACGGCCGCCGGATCGGGCTTGCGGGGAAACGGCCCGTCGCCCCCGACGACCCACCGGAACCACCGCAGCAGATCGAAGCCCTCGAGCAGCCGCCGCGACGGCGCTTCCGGCTTGTTGCTGAGCACGGCCAGCGCCGCGCCCGCCGCCGCGGCGCGCACGACCTCGTCGATGCCGGGATAGGGCCGGGTGTGCTCGAACAGCCGCCGGTCGTAAATCGCGCGGAAGCGATCGAGCGCGTCGCCGGCGCCAGGATCGAGCCCGGCCGCCGCCAGGGCGCGCTCGACGAGCACCTTCGCGCCCTCCCCCACCATCGCCGCCACGTCGTCGATGGGCAGCGCCGCCGCGCCGTACGACGCGAGCATCTCGTTCGTGCTCTCTGCGAGGTCGCGGCGCGAATCGATGAGCGTGCCGTCGAGATCGAAAATCACCAGCGCCGACATACCGCGCGGGACTATACCAATCCGCGACGCGCCGCACCGGTCTTGACGACCTACGACGTCTGGTAGTAGTAAGGTCCCGCCTTGTAACGTCTCGATGTCCGTCCGCGAGGAGACCTGCCCAACACGATGCTTGCGATTTTCTTCGCGACCTACGCCGCCGTCTTCATCGCGGAAATCGTCGGGGACAAGCTGCTCTACACGACCGGCGTGCTGGCCACACGGTACCGCTGGGGTGCCGTCGTCATCGGCATGGGGCTCGCCTTCTGCTGCAAGATGGCCGCGGCCGTCGCCATCGGCGCCGCGGTCGCGACGCTCCTCGAACACTACCGCTGGGTCGTCGCGCTCCTCACCGCCACGAGCTTCGTCGTGCTGGCCCTGACGATGTGGCGCAAGTCGGACGTGCGCGCGCCCAAGGAGAAGGACACGCGCATCCTGCAGGGTTCGATGGTCGCGTTCGCGACGATCTTCTTCTCCGAATGGTTCGACGTCGGCATGCAGGCGGCCGGCACGATGGCCGTCACGTTCGTCTGGTCGGCCAAGCGGCCCGGCGATCTGAGCGTGACCACGGCGGCCATCATCGTCTGGCTGGGCGCGGTGTGCGCCATGGTCACCAAGGGCGCGCTCGCCGTCGCGTTCGGCGCGAGCGTCCGGAACTGGATCGCGCAGCGCGTCGAGCCCAAGAAGGTGCGCTATGCCGCCGTCGCGGCGATTGTGATCATTGGCACGCTCGCGACGCTCGAGACCCTCGGGATCATCGTCGACTGAGGTGGGCTTCGGCGACCGGCGGCCGGTTGCGCCAGGTGCGCAGCGCGCCGCCGAACCGGTAGCGCAGCAGGTTCACGAAGAACTCGACGCACGCCGACGCCCGCACGTGGCTGAGCCCGTTCGATCGCATCCGCGCGAACACATTCATCTCGAGCACGCGCACGCCCAGATAGTGCGCCTTGATCATCATCTCGGGATCGATGAACCAGTCCGTCGACTGCAGATCCATCCTGGCGATCACGTCGCGATGCACGATTTTCGGACTGCCGTTGATGTCGATCGATCCGAGGCGGGGCCAGAGCACGAAGACGAGGCCGTTGTAGAGGATGGAGACGACTTTGCGCGTGAGCCCGTCGAGGCGGAAGCGCCGGCGGACCTTGCCGAGCACCATCGGGTCGCGGTGCTTGATCACGTCGAACAAGCGCGCGGCGTCTTCGGCGTCCACTTGTCCGTCGGCGTGCACGATGCCGATCCACGGCGCCGTGCACACCGGGATCGACTGCAGAATGCCCTGACCGTAGCCGCGATTCTGTTCGACGCGGTGATAGACGACGGGCAGCCCGCGCGCGACGAACGACTGGAGAATCTCACCGGTGCGATCGCTCGATCCGTTGTCGCAGGCGACGAGCTCGA
Organism: Vicinamibacterales bacterium; assembly: GCA_035279905.1. GTDB lineage: Bacteria > Acidobacteriota > Vicinamibacteria > Vicinamibacterales > SCN-69-37 > DATEGZ01. Next base: position 15,561 of record DATEGZ010000088.1, on the reverse strand, counting down.
GACGATGTCCGGCTTTCTCGAAGGCCTCGACGAGCTGAGGTATCGTATACGGGACCACCTCTTCCTCGTTGTAACAAGGCATGATGAGTGAGATCTCCGGCGCGCGGCTGCGCTCCGTCATGGATGTGAGCCTAGCATGGGTTCATCGCGCTGGTTGACCTGGACGTCGCTCGGCGTCATCGTCGCGGTGTTTCTCGCGCGCGTGTCGGCCATCGTCGAGCCGCTGGGCCCCGACCAGGGCGTCTACGCGACGATCGGCTGGGCGATGCAGCACGGCTTCGCGCTCTATCGTGACCTGTTCGAGATGAAACCGCCCGGGCTCTACGTGACCTACCGGGCGGGCTTCGCGCTCTTCGGCACCAGCTCGCACGCGATTTTCTGGATGGACTACGCGGCCGCGCTCCTCACGATGGCCGCGGTGTTCGATCTGAGCCGGCGGATCGCCGGTCTGCGGTTCGCGGCGCTCGCCGCCGCGGTGTTCGCGCTAGGCACGTGGCCGGCGGCGCGGCTCGCCTACGGCGGATTTCTCGAGCGAACGATCAACGAGACGTTCATCTCGCTGCTGGCCGCGGCCGCGATGTGGGCGGCGGCGGTGGCCGGACCCGAGGTGAGGAACCGGTGGGCCATCGCGTCCGGCGCGTTCATCGGGCTCGCGGCCGTTTTCAAGCCGATGGCGATCGTGTACTGGCCGGCGGCGGTCGCGTGGATTTGGTTTCAGGCCGATTTCCCGCGCGCCCGGCGGTTTGCCGTGTGCTCGGCGGCGGGCGCCGTCGTCCCGCCCGCGATCGCGATCGCGTGGATGTGGGCGACCGGGATCATGCCCGACGCGTGGCTCGCGCTCGCGGTGTACAACGGCGCCTACCTCACGCTTGGCGACGTCGGCCTCTTCGATCTGCTCAACCGCTTCGCGCACGAGGTCTTCCGCCGGATGAAGACCGACGAGGTGTGGGCGCTCGGCACCGTGGCCGCCGCCGTGGCCGTGGGCGCGTGGCGCTGGCGGCATTCGCGATCCGCGCTCGTGGCGGCACTGGGCGTGTTCTGGCTCGGCGCGGCGCTCGCGGCGATCGTCCTCAACGGCCCGCGCATGTTCCAGACGTACTTCATGCCGGCGCTGGTGCCGCTGTGTCTGCTCGGCGCCTGGCTCCTCGATCAGGCGTTCGCGCCCGGGCGACGATGGCGCGTGGCGACTGCCGCGCTCGTGGTCGGACTCCTCGCGATCATGCTGGTACGATCCGGATCGCCGAGGCGCGCCGCCGACGTCACGCGCGCCGACACGCTTCAGCTCTTCGGATCGAGCGAGCGGCAGGAGTACCTGCGCCGTTTCCAGTCCCGGGCGACGCAGGCGTTTTCCGCGGCCGACGCCGAAACGCTCGCCGACTACCTGCGCGCGAAGACGGAACCGAACGAGCGCGTGTTCATCTTCGGCATGACCGCGAGCGCGTACTTCCTCAGCGGCCGGCTACCGGCGAGCCGCTTCCTCTTCGTGTATCCCGCCGTCTCGAACATGGCCGACCGGCCGGAGTTCCGCGTGGAGACGCTCGCCGCCGAGCTCGCGCGCAGCGCACCGCGCTACATCGTGCTGCAACGCCACAATCGCGACAGTTTTTCTGGCTGGCGCGCAGACGTGTCGTTTGCCGCGCCGCCGATGGCGGCACTCCTCCAGGAGTATCGCCAGGAAACCGAGATCGGCGATTACGCCCTGTACCGCAGGAACTGAGGCGCCCAGCCGGCGTCTCCGCGCCCACGACGGCTCCATCAGAGGACACGGTGGCCCCGAGAATCGTCTCGGCGGCCGTCCCGGCGACCGAAAGGGCGGCCCGGCGGCGCGATCCGCCGATCGGTCTTTTTCTTGCAGGGAGACTGGCGCGGCGATGTAGATATAGAAGTGATGATGCGCCTCTTCTCCCCCGTTGCCCTGGCCGTGCTCTGCCTGGCCTCGTCGCCCGCCGCACAACAAACGACGTTTCGCGGCGGCACGCAGACCGTGCCCATCTACGCGACGGTGGTCGATTCGACCGGCCGGCTGGTGCCGGACCTCGAGCGGCAGCATTTCGAGGTGTTCGACGACGCGAAGCCGCAGGAGCTGACGCTCTTCAAGAGCGACGTGCAGCCGGTGACGGTGGTCGTGATGCTCGACACCAGCGGCAGCATGACGTTCAACCTCGATCTGCTCAAGCTGGCCGCCGAGCAGTTCGTCCTTCGGCTGTTGCCGGAAGACAAGGCGCGCATCGGCAGCTTCTCGGACAAGATCATCATCAGCCCGAGGTTCACGAGCAACCGCGACGAGCTCGTGAGCATCCTGCACAACGACATCCAGTTCGGCAACCCGACGTTCCTGTGGGACGCGATCGACGAGAGCATGACCGCGCTTCAGAACGAGACGGGGCGGCGCGTCGTGCTGATCTTCACGGACGGCGACGACGAGACGAGCCGGCGCATGACGCTGCCGAGCGTGATCGCGCGCGCGCAGACGGAAGAGTTCATGGTCTACGCGATCGGCCTGCACAGCCAGATCATGGGGCACACGACGAAGCCCGCGCCCGGGCTGCGCAAGCTCGCCGATGAAACCGGCGGCGGCTACTTCGAGCTCACGAAAACGGCCGACCTCGGGCCGACGTTCACGCGCGTCGCCGACGAACTGCATCGCCAGTACGTGCTCGGCTTCTCGCCGCAGACGCTCGATGGTCGGATGCACAAGCTGGACGTCAAGGTGAAGCTGCCGGGGATGCAGGTACGCGCGCGCAAGAGCTACCTGGCCTCGAAAGGCGGATAGGTGCCATTGTGCGTCACGCGTGGATTGCAGCCGTCGTGCTGACCGCGAGCGTCGTGCTCGACGCGCAGCAGGCGACTGTGTTCCGCTCGGCCACGCAGCTGGTGCCGGTCTACGTGACGGTCATCGACGAGAGCAGCGGGCACCTGGTCACGGACCTGACGCGCGAGGACTTCGAGATCCTCGACAACGGCCGGCCGCAGGCGATCACGCAGTTCAGCAGCGCGATCCAGCCCATCAGCATCGTCGTCATGCTCGACATGAGCGGCAGCATGATTGGCAACCTGCCGACGCTCAGAAACGCCGCGGTGCAGATGTTCACGCGGCTGCTGCCGGACGACAAGGCGCGCGTCGGCAGCTTCGGCGATCGGATCACGCTCAGCGACAAGTTTACGAACGACCAGAACGAGTTGATTCGCGCGCTGTGGCTCGACCTCACGCCGGGCGGCGCGACGCCGCTCTGGGGCGCGGTCAACGTCGCGATGACCGCGCTCGGCCACCTCGAAGGGCGCCGCGTCGTGCTCGTCCTGACCGACGGCAAGGACACCGGATCTTTCTGGGCCGGTCCCGGCGGGCGCCCGGGGACGACGCTGTCGGACGTCGTCAAACGCGCGCAGATTGAAGAGTTCCTGCTCTACGCGATCGGCATGCGCAGCCGCGGCATCGGTGGCCGCGGCACGGATTACGCCGACGAGCCGGATCCCGGATTGCGCGAGCTGGCGGCCGAGACCGGCGGCGGGTACTTCGAGCTGCACCAGGCCGACGCGATGGGCCCGACGTTTGCACGGGTCGCCGACGAGCTGCACCGGCAGTATCTGCTCGGCTTCCTGGCGCCGGACGCGGACGGCAAGCTCCACCAGATCACCGTGAACGTCAAACGCGCCGGCGCGATCTCGCGCGCGCGCCGGAACTATCTGGCGCCCAGGAAGATCGAGGGGCACTGACGCCATGCGCGCGCGACCGCGACCCCTCGTTCGCCTGGCCGCGATGGCGGCGCTCGCTGTCGCGGCCATCGCCGCGGGCCCGCAGACGCCGCCCCCGCCGGTCCAGACGCCGCAGCAGCCGGTGTTCCGCACGGGCGTCGAGACCGTCGCGATCTACGCGACCGTGCTCGATCAGTACGACGAGCTGGTCAAGAACCTGACGGCGGCCGACGTCGAGATCCTCGACGACGGCAAGCCGCAGGAAGTGACGGTCTTCGAAGCGGGCCTGCAGCCGATCACCGCGATCCTGATGATCGACACGAGCGAGAGCATGGCGCTCAACGTCGAGCTCGCGCGCTACGCGGCGGAGCAGTTCGTCATCCGCATGCTGCCCGGCGACAAGGTCCGCGTGGGCAGCTTCAGCGACGCGATCACGATCAGCCCGGAGTTCACGAGCGATCGCGACCTGCTGATCAACGACATCCGCGACCGCCTGCACATCGGCAATCCAACGCGGCTCTGGGACGCGGTCGATCAGACGATGACCGATCTCGCGCCGCTCGGCGGCCGGCGGATCCTCGTGCTGTTCACCGACGGCGACGACACCTACAGCAAGCGCGCCGCCGTCACGGTGCTCGATCGCGCGCGATCGGACGAGCTCATGGTGTACACCGTGCAGTTCCGCACGACACCATTCGCGCGCCGGCAGGAAATCGCCTCGATGAAGATGCCCACGCTCAAGGAAGCGTTCCTGTACGACCCGGGCCGGAATCCTCCGCCGTCCGAGGGTCTGCGGCGCATCTCCAGCCAGACAGGCGGCGGCAACTTCGTGCTCGGCCAGAACGACAACGTCGGCGCCACCTTCACGCGCATCGCCGAAGAGCTGCACTTCCAGTACGTCATGGGCTTCTCGCCGCAGAAGCTCGACGGCAAGATCCACGAGCTCGAGGTCAAGCCGAAGAAAAAGAATCTCACGGTGCGCGCGCGCAAGAGTTACTACGCCGCACCCAAAGCGCAGGGCGCCGGAGGACGGTGATGACGCGTGTCTCGACATCGGCGGTGGTGCTCGTGCTGGCGGTCGCGGCCGCGAGCGTGGCGGCGCAGCAGACGCCGCCCAAGCCGCAGCCCACGCCTCCCCAGCAGACGTTCCGCGGCGGCGTGCGCGCCGTGCCCGTCTACGCCGCCGTCACCGACGGCGCCGGCGGGTTCGTCACGGATCTCACGAAAGACGACTTCGAGATCAAGGACAACGGCAAGGTCCAGACGATCACCAGCTTCACGACGGATCTGCAGCCGATCACGACGATGATCGTGCTCGACGGCAGCGGCAGCATGCTGTCGTCGTTCAACGCGGTGACCGACGGCGCCAACGCGTTCATCATCCGCATGCTGCCGGACGACCGCACGCGCATCTCGAGTTTCGCGGACCAGATCCGGCTGAGCCCGGGCTATACGAACAACCGCGACTCGCTGCTCGAGTTCCTGCGGAATCAGTTCAACCTGCGCATGGGCAACGAGACGCGGCTCTGGGACGCGGTCGATCAGGCGGTGGTCGATCTGGGGCAGCAGGAGGGCCGGCGCGTCGTGCTGGTCTTCAGCGACGGCTACGACACGACGAGCATGCTCGGCGCGGGCAACGTGCAGTCCGACGCGATTCAGCGCGACGCCACGATCTACGCGGTGGCGATGTGGACGGGCCGCGGCTCGGCCTCGACGCGCCCGAGCGGATCGCTCGAGCGGCTGGCGCAGGAAACCGGCGGCGGGTTCTTCGAGCTGCACGAGACCGACGAGATGAACTCGACGTTCACGAAGATCGCGCTCGAGCTGCACCAGCAGTATCTGCTCGCGTTCGAGCCGCAGGCGCTCGACGGCAAGGTGCACAAGCTCGAGGTGCGCGTGAGGACGCCGGGCGCCAAGGTGCGGGCGCGCCGCAGCTATCTTGCCGAGAACGTGAAATGAGATCTGCGTTGTCCCTCGCCGTCGCCGCCGCTGCGAGCCTGGGCGTGCTGGCCGCGCAGGAACAGCCGCGCCCCTACCGCGGCGGCACGGACGTCGTCGCCGTCTATGCGACGGTGACGGACGCGAGCGGGCATCTGGTGCCGAACCTCCAGAAGAGCGATTTCACCGTCAGTGACAACGGCAAGAAGCAGCCGATCGCGGTCTTCAGCAACGACGTCCAGCCGATCACGATCATCATCATGCTCGACCGCAGCGGCAGCATGGCGGAGAACTTCGAGCTCGTGCGCGACGCGACGGCGGAGTTCATCGGCAAGCTGCTGCCGGCCGACAAGGCGCGCATCGGCAGCCTGAGCCACGACATCGTCATCCGGCCGGAGCAGTTCACCGACGACAAGAGCGCGCTGCTGGCCGTGGTCCGTTACGGACTTCAGGACATCGGCCCGTCGCCGGTGTGGACGGCCGTCGATCGCAGCATCACGGCGCTCTTGCCGGAAGGCGGCCGGCGCGTGGTGCTGCTGTTTTCCGACGGCCACGACAGTCCCGAGCGCAGCCAGGTGCACACCGACGTCAAGGACATCATGTGGCGGGCGAAAGTGGACGAGATCATGGTCTACTGCATCGGGCTGACGAGCGAGAGCTACCGGCCCGGCGGCATGATCTTGCTGCCGCGGTCGCGGCCGGGTTATCCGCCGCCGCTCGCGAGCTCGAGCTGGTCGAAGAAGGTCGATCCGCCGGATCCCGCGTTGAAGGATCTCGCGGCGCAGAGCGGCGGGGGCTACTTCGAGATGGACGGCTCGCTGGATCTGAAAGCCACGTTCGCGCGCGTCGCCGACGAGCTGCACCATCAGTACGTGCTCGGATTCGAGCCGGCAAAGCTCGACAGCAAGGAGCACAAGATCGAGGTGAAGCTCTCGCGGCAGGATCTGACGGTGCGCGCCCGCAAGAGCTACGTGGCGCTGCCGCCGTTCAAGTGACACGGCGATGCGCGCGCTCCCCATTGCCCTCTGCCTTCTGCCCTTTCTCCTCCAGCAGCCGCAGCAGACCCCGCCGCCCCAGCCTCAACAGCCGACGTTCCGATCGACCGGGCGTGTCGTGCCCGTCTACACGACGGTTACCGACGAGTCGGGCCAGCTCGTGCTCGATCTGACGCAGGAGGACTTCGAGATCCGCGACAACGGCAAGCCGCAGGAGATCACGCAGTTCAGCATGAAGCTCGCGCCGATGACGGGCACGATCCTCATCGACGGCAGCCAGAGCGTCGTGCGCGACTTCGATCTGCTGATTGGCGCCGCCGACGCGTTCATCGTCCGCATGATGCCGGGCGATCGCGTGCGGATCGGCAGCTTTGCCGAGGACGTCCGGCTCGGCCCGGCGCCGACCGACGATCGCGACGAGCTCATCCGCTACCTTCGCAATCCGTTCAGCCTGCGGATGGGCATTCGCACGCGGCTCTGGGACGCGATCGATCTGGCGATCTCGACGTTGCCGCCCGCCGAGTCGCGGCGCGTCGTGCTCGTGCTCACCGACGGGCAGGATACGTTCAGCGTGAAGCGGCAGCCGGACGTCATCTCGGTTGCGATGCGCAACGACGTGATGGTGTACGCGATTCGCGTGCCGCCCTCGACGTTCGAGCCGAAGGATCAGGAGGACGCGAATCGCGCCCGGCTGCGCGCGGCCTACATGGGAACGGACAAGATTCCGCCGCGGCCGCCCGACGGGCTACTGAACGAAGTGGTCTCGGATACCGGGGGAGGCTTCTTCGAGATCGATCAACTGAGCGAGCTCAACTCGATCGCGACACAAATCGCGCTCGAGTTGCATAGTCAGTACATCCTCGGCTTCGTGCCCGACAAGCTGGACAACAAAGTGCACAAGATCGAAGTGCGCGTGAAGAAGCACGGCTTCAACGCGCGTGCACGCCGGAGCTATCTGGCGTCGCCCGAGGCTAAACCAGGCGGATGAAGGCCAGCACGATGGCCGCGAGGAGCATCAGCGCGGTGGCGGGCTCGGCCGTGTTCGAGAAGTTCCAGTCGGAGCGGATCAGGCGTCTCATGGTCTCACTTCCCCGTCTTCTTCCGGGTTCTCTGGATTAGACGCGGGCCCCCGCGAAAAGTTAGATGCCCCTGCACGCTTTTACCCACCCTTTACGTTTGCGCCGCCCGGTGCCGAACAGGTAGTGTGAGCGTCCAGCGGAGGACACAAGATGCGGGTTGGACGACGGAAGTTCCTGGGCACGGCGGCGGTGGGCGCGGGCGCGGTGGCGATCGGCTGCGCCGGAGGCACGGAACCGGCAAGCACGGCCGCGGCCCAATCGGGCGGCGCGGCGTCTGCGGCGCCACCGAGCGGACTGCATCCTGCAATCGCAGCGCTCCAGCCAATGACCGCGGGCGTCGTGCCGATTTCGGACGACGAGCGGAAGGCGCGGATCGCGAAGGCGCAAAAGCTCATGACCGACCAGAAGATCGACGCGATCTTCATGGAGGGCACGACGAGCTGCTTCTACTACGTCGGCATGCGCTGGGGACAGAGCGAGCGCACCTTCGGCGTCGTCATTCCCGCGAAGGGCGCGATCACGTACGTGTGTCCAGGCTTCGAAGAGGATCGCGCGCGCGAGCTGATCAAGCCGGCGTTCGGCGACGAAGTACGCGTCTGGCAGGAAGACGAGAGCCCGTACGAGGTCATCGCGAAGATCGTCAAGGACCGCGGCGTGCAGTTCCACCGCATCGGGATCGAGGAGCGCGTGCGCTACTTCATCGCCGACGGCGTGCGCAAAGCGTTCACGGGCGGTGAGATCACGGACGCGACACCGGTCACCGCGGGCTGCCGCGTGATCAAGTCGAAGGCCGAGATCGCGCTCATGCAGCACGCGAACAACGTCACGATCGCGGCCTACAAGGCCGGGTTGCAGACGCTGCGCGAGGGCATGGCGCAGGACGAGCTCAACAACAACATCAACACCGCGTACCGCCGCCTCGGCTACAACGGCGCGATTGCCGCGCAGTTCGGCAAGTGGACGGCGCTCCCGCACGGCAGCTCGACACCGCAGAAGCTTCGCGAGGGCGACGTCGTGATGATTGACGACGGGATTTCGGTGGAAGGCTACGCGTCGGACATCACGCGGACGGTCGTCTTCGGCAAGGCATCGCAGCGGCAGAAGGACGTGTGGGAGACCGAGCTGCGCGCGCAGACCGCCGCGTTCAACGCGATCAAGATCGGCACGCCGTGCGAGGACGTCGACGCTGCCGCGCGCAAGGTCATCACCGACGCCGGCTTCGGCCCCGGCTACAAGGTGCCGGGCCTGCCCCACCGCACCGGCCACGGCATGGGCCTCGACGGCCACGAGTGGACGAACTTCGTGAAAGGCAACAAGACGCCGATCGCGGTTGGCATGTGCTTCAGCGACGAGCCGATGATCGCGATCCCCGGCGAGTTCGGCATCCGGCTGGAAGACGACGTGTACATCGCCGAGGACGGCGCGCACTTCTTCACGAAGCAGAGCAAGAGCATTGATCAGCCGTTCGGGGATTGAGAGCGGAGAACGATGAAGCGGACGAGCATTACCGACGCCAAGAACGCCGGCAAGGGCCGCCTCGAGCGGCTCGAGCGCGCCGGCCTCGCCCACCGGCCTTCGGCGCACATGCCGAAAGCCATCGTCACGAGCGATCCGCCAGCGCCTGTCGGGCGCGCGAAAGCCAGCGAGGCGCTGATCCGCGACCGGCGCGAGGACCAGTGAGATTCTGGACAGCGTGACGGCGCGCTTCGCGCGAAGGCCGCCGCCGAGTCGTTCCGCCGCCTCGACGCGTTGACACCGAGCTGGATCGAGATCGAGCCCGCGGCGGAGATCCGCGAGATCGCTCGGCGTCGTCGTAGAACCCGGTTGATCTCCAACCTCAACCGAGCGACGATTGATCCTGCGCGTCGTGAGCCCCATCCCCGGGGCGAGCTCGCCGGCGCGCTTCCCGCCGCGGCTCCGCGGCGACTCGATGCTCCCCCGATTCCTCCGCGGACCCGCGTGCGCCGAAAGGACGCGTGCATGCTGTCGAGTCTGCAGGAGTGGCCCGGGTGGCTGTTGAGTCTGGCGCAGACGGTGCTGACAATCGGCATCGCCTTTGTCGTCGGCCTTCTCATCAACCGCATCGTTATCGGGCGGCTCGTCCGCCTGGCGAGCCGCACGCGCGGTCACTGGGACGACGTCGTCAGTGAAGAGATCAGGCGGCGAGTGACATGGTGGGCGATCCTCGCCGGCGCGTGGCTGTCGCTGGGCTACTGGCCGCTCGATCCCTCGTGGCGGACCTTCGCCTCCGGTGCGATCGTCGCGATCGCCGGGCTGTCCGCGACGCTCGCGGCGAGCGCGATCGCGACGCGCCTCGTCGCGCATTACGGGCCGCGCGTGGCGCCCAGCGTGCCGGCGGTCGGGCTCACGCAGAATCTGACGCGGCTGATCGTCTTCGTGATCGGCACGCTGGTGATTCTGAACAGCCTGGGGTTGTCGATCACGCCGATGCTCGCCGCCCTCGGCGTCGGCGGCCTCGCGGTGGCGCTGGCGTTGCAGGAGCCGCTGTCGAATCTGTTCGCCGGAATCTTTCTGTCCGTCGCCGGCCAGACGCGCGTCGGCGACTTCGTGAAGCTGGACTCCGGCCTCGAGGGCTATGTCGCCGACGTGAACTGGCGCGCGACGCGCATCCGCATGCTCTCCGGCAGCGTCATCATCGTCCCCAACTCGAAGCTGTCGCAGGCCATCGTGACGATCGTGTCGGGCCGCCGGATGCCGAACACGGATATCCCCGTGGCCGTGGACGTCGGCGTGGGATCGGCGCGCGACCTCGATCAACTCGAGGCCGTGACGCTCGACGTCGCGCGCGACGTGATGCGCGGCGTCCCGGGCGGGGTCCCGGACTTCGAGCCGGCGATCCGGTACCAGGCGATGAACGAATCGCGCGTGCGGCTGTCCGTCATCATGCGAGCGAAGGAGTTCACCGATCAGGACCTGGTGCGACACGAGTTTCTGAAACGGCTGCACCGGCGCTACGCCAGCGAAGGGCTCGCGCTCGCGGCTCAGTGACTTGCCGGGCCGCCGAAAACGTGAGGAAACGCTGAAGAATCGTGAATCGCGTGGTCCCGCCGCCGGCCCCACGCGGGCCCGTGATACTTTGATTTCCGGATGCGGTTTGGCCCCCTGCGCGCGCTCCCACGCCTCATTGCCGCTGCCCTGACCGCCGTTGTGCTGGCGGGGTGCGGCGCGATCAAGAAGACCGCGATCAACAACGTCGCGGGCACGCTCTCGTCGAGCGGCGACGTCTTCACGCGCGACGATGATCCGGAGCTGGTGCGCCAGGCGCTGCCGTTCGCGCTGAAGCTGTACGAATCGCTGCTCGAGTCCGTGCCCAAGAACGAAGACCTGCTCGTCGCGACGTGCGCGGCGTTCACGCAGTACGGCTACGCGTTCGTCGAGACTGACGCGGACGTGCTCGGCGAGGCGCATCACGACGAAGCCAAAGCGCTGCGCGAGCGCGCGTTGAAGCTGTATCTGCGCGCCAAGGGCTACTGCCTGCGCGGCATGGAAGTGCGCTTCTCCGGCATTACGCCGAAACTGCTCGCCAACCCGGAGACGGCGCTCAAGAAAGCCGAGAAGAAGGACGTTCCGCTCCTCTATTGGACCGCGGCGTCCTGGGGCGCGGCGATCTCGCTCGGCCTCGACAAACCCGATCTCGTCGTCGATCATCCGACCGTGCGCGCGCTCGCCGAGCGCGCGCTGGCGCTCGATCCGGCGTGGAACAATGGCGCGATCCACGAAGCGCTGATCACGCTCGACAGCCTGCCCGAGGCGCTCGGCGGATCCGTGGCGCACGCTCGCGAACACTTCACGAAAGCCGTCGAGATCCAGAAAGGCCTGTCGCCCGGACCGTACGTGTTGCTGGCCGAGGGCGTGTCCGTCCCCGCCCAGGACAAGGCGGAGTTCACGCGCTTGCTCAACGAGGCGCTGGCGATCGATCCTGAGAAGAACCCGAGCATGCGCCTGGTGACGCTGATTACCCAGCGGCGCGCGCACGCCCTGCTCGATCAAGTCAACACCCTGTTCGCAAAGTAGTTCACACTTCAAGGAGCTCGAATGTCTGCGCTGAAGCGTCTCGCCGTCGTCACCCTCGTCGTCGCCGCGGCCGCCCGGCTGCTCGCGGCGCCCGTCACGGTCAAGCTCGCCACGCAGGCCCCGGCCAACACGACGTGGCACAAGGCGCTGACCGACATGGGCGAGGCGTGGAACAAGGGCACCGCCGGCCGCGTGACGCTGCAGGTCTACGCCGGCGGCACGCAGGGCGACGAGCCGACGACGATCCGCATGATGCGGCCGACGATTGGCACGCTGCAGGCCGCGCTCCTCACCGCGGGCGGGCTTTCGCAAATCGACGAGGCCTTCAACGTCTTCGCGATCCCATTTTTCTTCGAGGCCGACGATGAGCAGCTGGCCGTGCAGCAGAAGCTGTCGCCGGTTCTCGAGCAGAAGCTCGAGGCGAAGGGCTTCCACCTGCTGTGCTGGGGCACGGGCGGCTGGGTCGAGCTGTTCTCGAAGAAGCCGCTGAAGACGCTGGCCGACGTGAAGGGCGCCAAGCTCTACACGAGCAAGGGCGACGACAAGACGTATCAGTGGTACGCGTCGAACAACTTCCATCCCGTGGCGCTGCTGCCGGCGGACATTCCGGCGCAGTTGAAGCTCGGCACTGGCCTGATCGATTCGGCGCCCAGCACACCGTATCTTGCGCTCACGCTGCAGATCTTCCGCGACGCGAAGTACATGCTGCAGCTCCACGTCGCGCCGCTCGTCGGCGCCACGATCATCTCGAACGACACGTGGAACAAGATCTCCGCCGAGGACCGCGCGAAGATGACCGAGGCCGCGGCGGCGATGGAAACGCGCATCCGCACGGACGCGCCGAAACAGGACGCCGACTCGATCACCGCGATGACCGGGCGCGGCCTCGAGGTGATCAAGCTCGACGCGAAAGCCGCGGCGGAATTCCGCGCCGCGGCGGGCCAGCTGGCCTCGACCATGCGCGGCAACATGGTGCCGGCGGACATCTACGACATGGCCGTCAAGGAGCGCGACGCCTTCCGCAAGTCGAAGGGCCGTTGATGGCGCTCAAAGCGGCTGCGGTCCGCGCTGAAAACCTGCTGTCGACGCTCGCGCTCAGCGGCATCATGGTGCTGCCGCTGGCCGAGATCATCTCGCGCAAGTTCTTCGGTACGGGCATCGCCGGATCCGGGCCGTTCGCTCAAAATCTCACGCTCTGGCTGGGGCTCTTCGGCGCCGCGATCGCGGCGCGCGAAGGCAAATTGCTGACCCTCGCCACCGGCGAATTCCTGCCGAAGGGACCCATCGGCGACGTCGCGCACATCATCTCCGGCGCCGGCGGCGCGATGGTCGCGACGCTGCTTGCGCTCGGCGGCCTCGTGCTCGTCCAGAGCGACAAAGCGGCCGGCGACATGATTGCGATCCACGTGCCGGTGTGGATCGCCGACCTGGCGCTGCCCATCGGCTTCGGCCTGATCGCGCTGCGGCTGGTCTGGCGCGCCTCGCCCACGTGGATCGGGCGCGCAGTCGCCGCCGTCGGCATCGTCGCGGGATTTGCGATTCACGAGTACCGCGCGTCGTTCGAAGGCCTCTCGCTGCTGCCGTGGCTCGTGCTGATTCTGGTCACGGGCCTGCTCGGTGCGCCGATTTTCGCGCTGCTCGGCGGAATCGCGGTGTTCGCGTCGCTCGTGCACGGCAATCCGCCGGTCGTCCTGCTCGTCAAGGCGTACGAAGAGCTCACGACGTCGACCGGCCTCGCCGCGATTCCGCTGTTCACGCTGGCGGGATTCCTGCTCGCGGAGGGCAAGTCATCGGAGCGCCTCCTGCGCGTGTTCCGCGCGTGGTTCGGCTGGGCGCCGGGCGGCACCGCGGTCGCGGCCGCGACGCTGTGCGCGTTCTTCACGCTCTTCACCGGCGGATCGGGCGTGACGATTCTCGTCCTCGGCGGACTGCTCCTGCCCGCGCTCGTCGCGGATCGCTATCGCGAGCGGTTCTCGATCGGATTGCTCACGGCGTCAGGATCGCTCGGCCTGCTCTTTCCGCTCTCGCTGCCGCTGATGCTCTACGGCATCGTGTCGCAGAAGGCGTCGATTGAAGATCTCTTCATCGGCGGTCTGCTGCCCGGGCTGCTGATGCTCGGCCTCCTGGCCGCGCTCGGGGTCCGCGAAGGCCTGATCACGCGCGCGGGCCGAACGCCGTTCCGCGTCGGCGAGGCGATGGGCTCGCTGTGGGAAGCGAAGTGGGAGTTGCTGCTCCCCGTCTTCGTGCTGGGTTCGTTCCTCGGCGGCATCGCCACGCTCGTGGAGTCCGCGCCGATCGCGGCGCTTTACACGCTCATCGTCCAGCGCTTCATCCACCGCGACCTGCCGACGTGGAAGGACGTGCTGCGCGTGATGAGCGATTGCGTCGCGCTCGTCGGCGGCGTGCTCGTGATCCTCGCGGTCGCCGCGGGGCTCACCAACTATCTGGTCGACGCGCAGATTCCCACGAAGCTGATCGAGTGGACCCAGGCGAACATCCACTCGAAGGTGCTGTTCCTGCTGTGTCTCAACATCTTCCTGCTCCTCGTGGGCACGCTGATGGACATCTTCTCGGCGATCGTCGTCGTCGTACCGCTCATCATTCCGCTGGCTGAGGTCTTTGGCATCAACCCCGTGCATCTCGGCATTATCTTCGTCGCGAACCTCGAGCTCGGCTTCCTTCATCCGCCGCTCGGTCTCAATCTGCTGCTCGCGTCGGTTCGCTTCAAGAAACCGGTGCTGGAGGTCACGTGGGCGACCCTGCCCATGCTGGGCATCCTCGCGATCGGTGTGCTGCTCATCACGTATGTGCCCTGGCTGACTCTCGGACTGCTGCAGTGGTTCGGCCGGGGCGGGTAGGAGTAAAGTCTCGCCATGAAGATCAGGACCCGGCTCCTCGCGCTCGTTTCCCTGCTCGTTGTCACGTTCGCCGTCGCCTTGACCGCCAAGCGCGCGGCCCCGCCTCCGCCGCCGCTCGACGACCTGCTGAACACGCTCACGATGAGGAACATCGGCGCGTTTCGCACGGGCGCCTGGGTCACGGCGATCGCGGTGCCGGAGACGCCGGTCCACGATCACCTCTACACGGTCTACGCGGCAACGCGGAGCGGTGGCCTGTGGAAGACGATCAATGGCGGCATCACGTGGGACAACGTCACGGACGGCGTGGACATCGCGGCGACCGGCGCCGTCGCCATCGCTCCTTCGAATCCCAACATCGTGTGGGTCGGCGGCGGCGATCAAGCGAATGCGCGCAGCTCGATCTCGGGCAAGGGCGTGTTCAAATCCACCGACGCCGGCAAGACGTGGCAGCCGATGGGCCTGCCGGACTCGCATCACATCGCGCGCATCGTGATCGATCCGAAGAACCCGGACACCGTGTGGATCGCCGCGATGGGACACCTCTTCTCGAAGAACGAAGAGCGCGGGGTGTTCAAGACGACCGACGGCGGCCAGCATTGGAAGAAGGTGCTCTACATCAACGACGCGGTCGGCGCGATCGACCTCGTCATTAACCGCAAAACGCCAACGACGCTGTACGCGGCGATGTACGACAAGGACCGCAAGCCGTGGCAGATCGTGGAGAGCGGGCCCGAGAGCGGCATCTTCAAGAGCGAGGACGGCGGCGAGAAGTGGACGAAGCTGACGGGCGGATTGCCGACGGGCAAGATCGGCCGCATCGGTCTCGATCTGTATCAGAAGAACCCGCAGATTCTGTACGCGCTGCTGGAGAACCAGAACCCCGCGAGCGGGGCACCCGATCAGCCGGGCCGCGGCGCGGGTCGGGGCGCGGCAGGCGCCGGTGCCGCCGGTGCGGCGGGC